>NZ_JBVHLU010000001.1:0-377819 GCF_055558835.1 Embleya sp. NPDC025285 | reverse complement strand
TGGGGGTTGGGGGCGGGGGCAGTGGGAGAGGTTCTTGGGTTTCCGACCCCTTGGGGGGGTTTGTTGGGGGGGAGGGGGGGGGGGGGGGGGAGGGGGGGGGGGGGGGGGGGCCCCCCCCCCCCACCTCACACCGCGAAGCTCTCGCGTCCCGTCGTCAGGCCCTCCCGCAGCACCTTCAGGGTGTGCGTGAGCAGGCGCGAGACGTGCATCTGGGAGATGCCCAGGCGTTCGCCGATCTGGGCCTGGGTCAGGTCACCGGTGAACCGCAGCGCGAGGATGGTCCGCTCGCGCTGCGGAAGGCCGGCGATCAGCGGCTTGAGCGACTCGCGGTACTCGACCAGATCGAGCGCGTGGTCCTCCCGCCCCATCCGTTCGCCGACCGTGACGGCGTCGCCGTAGGCGGACTCGTCGAGCGAGGAGGCGCTGTACGCCGAGCACGCCGCGAGTCCCTCCGCCACCTGCGCCTCGCTCAGGTCGAGCCGCCGCGCCAACTCCGCGGCGCACGGCTCGCGGCCGAGGTCGGCGGTCAGCGCGTCGTTGGCCCGCATCAGTTCCCCCCGCAGTTCGCGCAGCCGGCGCGGTACCCGCACGGCCCAGGACGTGTCCCGGAAGAAGCGCTTGATCTCGCCCGCGATGGTGGGCATCGCGTACGCCAGGAACCCGGTCTCCCGGCCGCCGTCGTACCCGTCGATCGCCTTGATCAGGCCGATCGTGCCGACCTGGAGGATGTCCTCCATCGGCTCGACCCGGCGCCGGTAGCGTCCGGCGGCATGGCGCACGAGCGGCATGTTCAGCGCGACCAGGCATCCGCGCAGTTCGCTGTGCGTACGGGTGCCGGGTTCGGAACGGGCCAGCCGGCGCAACATGCGCTCCCCGAGGTCGCGCGCCGCCATCGGGGCCAGGCCCTCGATCAGGATCGGCTCGGCGAGCACCTCGTCGACGCTCGGGACACCCTCCCGCGCCTCCTCGGCGACGCCGTCGTGCGCGTTCCTGCGGTCGAGCCGAACGCTCATGCGCGTTCCCCTTCCCGAGTCGAGCCTACGCCTGGCGGCTTCTCGGCCCGCCGGCGAACAAACCTCCGGCTGCCACCGGGAAGGGGAACGCGCCCGGTCGGCGGACCGGGCGCGCGGGTGGTCAGCCCGGGATCATCAGCCGTTCGCGCAGCGACGCCAGGGTCCGGGCGAGAAGGCGGGACACGTGCATCTGCGAGATGCCGATCCGCTCACCGATCTGCGCCTGGGTCAGGTTGCCGTAGAACCGCATGACCAGGATGGCGCGCTCGCGCTGCGGCAGTTCGGCCAACAGCGGGCGCAGTGCCTCGCGGTACTCGACCAGATCGAGCGCGTGGTCCTCGGAGCCGAGCCGGTCGCCGACCGTCTCCTGACCGTCCGCGTCGCCGTAGGCGGTCTCGTCGAGTGAGGTCGCGGTGTACACCGTGCAGGCGTCCAGTCCTTCGAGCACCTCCTCCTCGGTGATGCACAACCGCTCGGAGAGTTCGCGCGGCGTGGGTGTGCGGCCGTGTAGCGCGGTCAGTTCGTCGGTGGCGCGCAGCAGTTCGGTGCGCAGTTCGCGCAGCCGGCGCGGCACCCGCACGGACCAGGAGGTGTCCCGGAAGAAGCGCTTGATCTCGCCGATGATGGTCGGCATCGCGTAGGCCATGAAGCTGCTGCCGCGATCCGCCTCGTAGCGGTCGATCGCCTTGATCAGGCCGATCGTGCCGACCTGGACGATGTCCTCGACCGGCTCACCGCGACGCCGGTAGCGCCCGGCGGCGTGCCGGACCATCGGCAGGTTCAGCTCGACGAGCAGTCCGCGCAGATACGAGTGGTCCACGGTGCCCGGTTCCAGCGTGGCGAGCCGGGCGAGCATCAGATCGCCCGCCGCCCGGGCCATCGGCGTGGGCAGCCGGGTGACCAGGTGCGGGTGGGCCAGCAGGTCGTCCAGATCGACGGTCGGTGGTGGCGGGGGTGCGGCGGCGCGGGGTTCCGCGGTCGTGTCGAGGGTGCTCAGGCGCACGGCCATGCAGGGTCTCCCAATCCGGATGGATGGACACCGATAACCCCGAGCGACATCGAGTCTGTGACCTGAAGCACAGGAAGATCAAGAGCCCTCCGGGGGTACGTCCTGACGTCAGGATCGCGACATGCGGCCCCACCTCGGGAAACGACGGACCGACGAAACGGAAAAAACGAGCGAAAGCAGCCCATACGGCGCAGTGAAATCGGACATGAGGCAATCAAACGTCTGCCAAACGTGTCCGAAAAGCGCCACGAACCACCACCCGAATGCTCGGGTGGTGGTTCGTGTGGTTCGGGCCGATCGGGAAAACGATCGAGTTGGTCCGGATTCGATCGGCTTCGACCCGCTCGGATCGCTCCGCCGCGGACCCCGCCGGGTCAGCCCAGTTCGAGCAGCAGGTCGCCGGCCTCGACCGAGGACACCGCACCGATCGCCAACCGGGCCACGGTGCCCGCGCTCTGCGCGGTGATCGACGCCTCCATCTTCATCGCCTCGATGGTCGCCACCGTGCCGCCGGCCTCGACCTCGTCGCCCACGGCCACCTGGAGGGTGACCACACCGCTGAACGGCGCGGCCACGTGCTTCGGGTTATCGGGGTTGGCCCGCTCGCTCTCCGGACGGGCCGGCTTGACCGAGCGGTCGCGCACCGAGAGCACCCGCGGCTGGCCGTTCATCCGGCAGTACACGGTGCGGAAGCCGCGCTCGTCGGCGTCGCCGACCGCCTCGACCGCGAGGTAGAGCGAGACCCCCGTGGACAACTTGATGGCCAATTCCTCGCCCTGGACCAGGCCGTACAGGAACGGCACGGTCGGCACCGCGGAGACGTCGCCGTACAGCCGCTCGGCCTCGTCGTAGTCCTTGGCCGGGCCGGGGAACAGCAGTCGGTTGAGCGTGTCGCGCAGTTCGTCGCCGTCCAGCGCGGCGTCCTGCTCCGGGGTCAGCTCCACGGTGCGCGTCGCGCTCGCGGTGCGGCCCGCGAGGGCGCGGGTGCGGAACGGCTCGGGCCAGCCGCCGGGCGGGGTGCCCAACTCGCCCTGGAGGAAGCCGATCACCGAGTCCGGCACGTCGAACGCGCCGGGGTCGGCCTCGAACTTGGCCGGGTCGGCGCCCACCGCGCTCAGGTGCAGCGCGAGGTCGCCGACCACCTTGCTGGACGGGGTGACCTTGACGATGTTGCCCAGGATCCGGTTCGACGCCGCGTAGGCGTCCTCGATGTCCTCGAACTTGTGGCCCAGGCCCAGCGCGATGGCCTGCTGGCGCAGGTTGGAGAGCTGGCCGCCGGGGATCTCGTGCCGGTAGACCCGGCCGGTGGGCGCGGGCAGGCCGGACTCGAACGGCGCGTACGCCTCGCGCACCGCCGCCCAGTAGGGCTCCAGCGCGCACAGCGCGTCCAGGGACAGGCCGGTGGCGCGCTCGGTGTAGTCGGTCGCGGCCACGATCGCGGACAGCGGCGGCTGGCTGGTGGTCCCGGCCAGCGCGGCCGAGGCGCCGTCGATCGCGTCGACCCCGGCCTCGACGGCGGCGAGGTAGGTGGCCAACTGGCCGCCGGCGGTGTCGTGGGTGTGCAGGTGCACCGGGAGGTCGAAGCGCTCGCGCAGCGCCCCGATCAGGGTGCGGGCGGCGGGTGCCCGGAGCAGGCCGGCCATGTCCTTGACGCACAACACGTGCACGCCGGCCTCGACCAGCTGCTCGGCGAGCCGCAGGTAGTAGTCCAGCGTGTACAACTTCTCGGCCGGGTTGGACAGGTCGCCGGTGTAGCACAGCGTGCCCTCGGCGATCGCGTGCGTGCCGAGGGTGGCCTCGATCGCCGGACGCATCGCCTCGATGTCGTTGAGCGCGTCGAAGATGCGGAACACGTCGATACCGGTGCGGGCGGCCTCCTCGACGAAGCGCACGCACACCTTGTCGGGGTACGGCGTGTACCCGACGGTGTTGCGACCGCGCAGCAACATCTGGATGTTGAGGTTGGGCATGCCCTCGCGCAGCGCCGCCAGGCGGTGCCACGGGTCCTCCTTGAGGAAGCGCAGCGCGACGTCGTAGGTCGCCCCGCCCCACGCCTCGACGCTCAGCAGCTGCGGCGTCATCCGCGCGACGTAGGGCGCCGCGGCGGCCAGGTCGTAGGTGCGCACCCGGGTCGCCAGCAGCGACTGGTGCGCGTCGCGGAAGGTGGTGTCGGTGATCGCCAGCGCGCTCTGCTCGCGCAGCGCCCGGGCGAAACCGGCCGCGCCCAGCTCCAGGAGCCGGTCCCGGCTGCCCTTGGGCAGGTCGCCGGTGGGCAGCTCGGGCAGCTTGGTGCGCGGGACGGCGATGCTCGGTGTCGGGCCGTACGGGCGGTTGACGGTGACGTCGGCCAGGTAGGCCAGCAGCCGGGTGCCGCGGTCGGCACCCGGGCGGGAGCGGACCAGTTCGGGGTGCTCGTCGATGAACGACGTGGTGATCCGGCCCTGGCGGAAGGCCGGGTCGTCGAGCACGGCCTGCAGGAACGGGATGTTGGTCGCGACGCCGCGGATGCGGAACTCGGCCACCGCGCGCCGGGCCCGGTTGACCGCGTCGCCGAAGGTCCGGCCCCGGCAGGTCAGCTTGACCAGCATCGAGTCGAAGTAGGGCAGCACCTCGGCGCCGGTGTAGGTACCGCCGTCCAGGCGCACGCCCGCGCCGCCGGGCGAGCGGTAGGCGGACACGGTGCCGGTGTCCGGGCGGAAGTCGGCCGCGGGGTCCTCGGTGGTGATCCGGCACTGCAGTGCCGCGCCCTGGATCCGGATCTCGCTCTGCACCAGCCCGAGATCGGTCAGGCTCGCGCCGGAGGCGACCCGCAACTGGGCCTGCACCAGGTCGACTCCGGTGATCTCCTCGGTGACCGTGTGCTCGACCTGGATGCGCGGGTTCATCTCGATGAACACGTACCGGCCGCGCTCGTCGAGCAGAAACTCCACGGTGCCCGCGTTGCGGTAGCCCACGGCCTCCGCGAAGCGCACCGCGTCGGCGCAGATCCGGTCCCGCAGTTCCGGGTCCAGGTTGGGCGCGGGCGCGATCTCGACGACCTTCTGGTGCCGCCGCTGCATCGAGCAGTCCCGCTCGTACAGGTGCACGACGCCGCCGTCGGCGCCGGCCAGGATCTGTACCTCGATGTGGCGGGGGCGGATCACCGCCTCCTCCAGGAAGACGGTGGGGTCGCCGAAGGCGGTCTGCGCCTCGCGCATCGCGGTCTCGATCGAGGAGCGCAGGTCCTCGCGGCGGTCCACCTTGCGCAGCCCTCGGCCACCACCGCCGGCGGCGGCCTTGACGAAGATCGGGAAGCCGATCGTGTCCGCGGCGGCCACCAGCGCGTCCACGTCGTCCTGCGGCGGCGCGGTCTGCAGCGTGGGCAGCCCGGCGCCCTTCGCGGCCTCGAGCGCGCGCACCTTGTTGCCCGCGAGCGAGAGCACCTCGGCCGAGGGGCCGACGAAGGTGATCCCGTTGGCCTCGCACGCCTCGGCGAGCAGCGGGTTCTCGGACAGGAAGCCGTAGCCGGGGTAGATCGCGTCGGCACCGCACGCGATCGCCGCGCCGACGATGGTGTCGACGTCGAGGTAGGCGCGCAGCGGATGGCCCCGCTCGCCGATCTCGTAACTCTCGTCCGCCTTCTGGCGATGCAGCGAGTGCCGGTCCTCGTACGCGTAGACGGCGACCGTGGTGATGTCGAGCTCGGTGGCGGCGCGCAGGGCGCGCACGGCGATTTCGCCTCGGTTGGCCACCAACAGCTTACGGATCACGAGCTACGTACCTCCTTGCCCGGGGTGTCCGGGTGCGGGGGAAATCGGACGGGTGCCTCGGGACGACAGAGTGCCGTGCCCTTGGTGGGGCGACGGCATCGGGGTCGAACCTGCGTGACTTTAGGACACGTGTGCAGGTGCCCCGCAGGCCCGGTCCACATGCCGGGCACATCGGACCAGACCGAATTCCCGGCCCCACCTGCGAATTCCGGGTTCGTCGGGGGTGGTGTGAGCTTGATCGCAGCCCGCATCGCGAGACGCGACGGCATTGTCGCGCCGCTCGCGAGCCGCGACGATCTGTGCGGGACCGCACCGCGGGCCGGGAAATGTCGGATCATGCCGGGAGCCGGGGAACGTGCCGGGGGGACGAGCCGGGAATGGGGAGCGCCGTGAGGGTTCGGATGGGCGTGGTGGTCGCGGTCGCGGCCGTCGTGCTGCCGGTGGCCGCGTGCAACGACGACGGCGGCACGAAGGCGGACGGCGCGAAGAGCCCGAGCCCGACCGCGGGCGGCGCCGGCGCGGGCGGCGATTTGCGGGCGGTGGACGCGTGTGGGGTGCTCACCGCCGAGCAGGTCTCGCAGGCGCTGGCGATGCCGGGGCTGCGGGCCGCGCAGAATCCGCTGGGCTGCGACTACGCGGCGGCCGACGGGGCTCCGGTGATCAGCACGATCGCGACCCGCTCGAAGACCTCGGGCGGCGTGGACAAGGCACTGGACGCCTACCTGGGCACGCTGGGCGACACCCGGACCGAGAAGGTGCCGGGCCTGGGCGACGCGGCGGTGTACGTACAGCCCGACACGATCGGTGGCGTATTGGTGATCGCGGCCCGTCGCGGCGACGAGACGGCGGTGTTCTCGCTCAACGCGGGCGGCGGCGACCCGCCGCCGACCAAGGACCAGTTGGTCACGCTGGCGAAGCTCGCGGTGGCCAAGCTGTGACGCGCCCATCACCGTGAGCATAGGGCTCCGAGCCGGACCGGGGAACACCATGGTCGACACAGCGTGAACGGATCCCGACCTTCCGTGATCGCGGTGTGCCCCGATCGCTCTCTATCGCGCCGATCTCGCACGCAGTTCGGTCCGCACACCGATTTCGCACCGATGAGGGACCAATGGCCCGGCTGTTTCCCGCATCGGCGGGAACATGATGGGCAGGGGAGATTTACATACCCGGGCGCGGTGGGGACCGACAGGCGCCGACGGGTCCGTGCATCGTGTAGCGGGAGCGACGACTTGACTGATCTCCTGACCACCCCCGGACCGGGGCGCGAACGCTTCGAGCGTGACGCCGTGCCGTTCCTGGACCCGCTCTACCCGGCCGCGCTGCGGATGACCCGCAACGCCTCGGACGCCGAGGACCTGGTCCAGGAGACGTTCACGAAGGCGTACGCGTCCTTCCATCAGTTCCGCGACGGAACGAACCTGAAGGCCTGGTTGTACCGGATCCTCACCAACACCTTCATCACCTCCTACCGCCGGAAGCAGCGGCAGCCGGTGGCGTCGGGCGTGCAGGAGATCGAGGACTGGCAGCTCTACCGGGCCGGAACACACGAGTCGACCGGTCTGCGGTCGGCGGAGACCGAGGCGTTGGACCACCTGCCGGACTCGCAGGTGGTGGCCGCACTGCGGGACCTGCCCGAGGAGTTCCGGGTCGCGGTGTACCTGGCCGATGTGGAGGGCTATCCGTACAAGGACATAGCCGCGTTCATGGGCGTCCCGCTCGGCACGGTGATGTCGCGCCTGCACCGCGGTCGGCGGCGGCTGCGCGAGGCGTTGGCGGACTACGCGCGCGAGCGCGGGCTCGTCGTCGCGGCGTAGTCCGCGGTCGCCTGTGGCGGGGTGTCCCGCCGAGGCGACGCCTACAGGTACTTCTGGACCTCGGGCAGCAGGTCGCCGAACGTGTTGCCCTTGGCCGAGCGGCCGATCGCGGTCAGCACCCAGCCCTCGCCGCCGCGCGCGAGCTTGACCATGATCTGCGCGTTGTCGTGCGAGTCGGTGGTGGAGAGTTCGTAGCGCACGAGTTCGCTCTCGTCGCGCTCGTCCACCAGCCGGCAGAACGCGTTGGCGACCCGGGAGAAGTCGTCGCTGGAGAACGCGCTGACCGTGAAGACCAGCGCCGTCACCCGCAGCGGCAGCGCGGCGAGGTCCACGATGATCGACTCGTCGTCCCCCTCGCCGGCCCCGGTGGTGTTGTCCCCGGTGTGCGTGACCGCGCCGTCCTTGGAGACCAACTGCCTGGACCACACGGTGTCCACGAGATGGTGATCGGCGTCGAACAGCAGACACGACGCGTCCAGGTCGACGCCGGTGAGCGCCTGCAGCCCCGGGCGCAGCCCCTCGTGCTTGATCGGGTCCCAGCCCAGTCCCATCCGGACCCGGGCGACCGAACCGGCCTCGCCCTTGCCGATGCTGACGCGCTCTCCCTGTGCGAGAACGACCGTCATCGCAACTCCCCTCCGCGGTGGTTCCCCGATGCCGCGCCTCGTCGACGGACGCGGCGCGTTGACGCAGAGCATCCTAGGGTGTGCCTTCGATCCCCCGTCGTGGGCTCCGAGGCGGGCGGGGGTGGGTCGGCGGGGGTGTGACGGCCTTCGGCGTCGGGCGGGCGGTCAGGCCGTGCTGCCCGGGCGGGGCGTGCCCGACGAGCTCGTGCGGTCGGGGATCTCGATCACGTCGGCCGCCGGCGGCACGGTCACCTTGACCGGGATGTCGAAGTCGCCGTAGCTGATCGACCCGCTGTTGGTCGAACTCTTGGACACGATCAGCACCGGGTAGGGCTTGCCGCCCTGGGCCTCGATGTAGACCTTGCCGCTGTTGCTCCCGGGCGGACCGGTGAGCGGGATCATCCTGCGGTCGTCGATCGTCTCGATGGGCAGCTTGACGCCGTCCTCGGGGAAGTTCTTCAGGGCCGCGCCGGGGTCGGCGACGGTGGTGATGCTGCGGACGCCGCGCAGTTTCTCGCTGTTGACGTCGCCCTTGAGCCATTTGCCGGCGAGCAGCTTGGCGGCGAGTTCGCCGTCCACGGTGCCGACCAGCGAGCGGTACGCCCGCTCGTCGCCCTTGACGTACATGTCGGAGCCGACCCGGCGCACTTCCAGCCGGACGTCGTTCTGCTGGATGGTGCCCTGGAAGTCCTCGCTGCCCCGGTCCACGCGCAGGTCGAGCCGCATCGCCTTGCCGTCGGAGACGATGTCCGCCACCACGTGCACGGTCTTGAGACCGGACGCGGACTGCTTTGCCCGGCGCGCCAGTTCGCCGACGTCGAGGTCCTCGTTGCGGACGTTCTCGTCCAGGCCGGAACCCGCGGACTCGGTCACCGGATCGGTCGGCGACGTCTTCTCGATGGTCGACAGCGGACTCTCGGCGGTTCCGCACGCGGTGAGCGCGCCAAGCGATACGCACACCGCCGCAACGGCCGAGATCCTCAGTGTCCTCGCGCGATTTCGACGCACAACCACTCCTTGCTCCACCGATTGTCCTGCCCCTGGGACGGCCCGACCCCCCAGCCGGTTCCCCCGCCCCGCTCACTCCCACGCTATGCGCCGACCCACCCGTTGTCCCGGGGGAATCCCTGGACTCGCGACGCGGGACGGCCCGCCGTGGACCGTGCCGCGCGGCGCGGGGGTGCCGGGGCGGGTCGCGGGTTCGGGCGACGGCGCCTGACCCGGGTTCGCGCGCACTAGCATCGGCGGGTCGGTTGTCGTGGCTGGAGGTCGGTTCGTGTCTGCTCTCGTCTCGCTTGACTCACCCGTGCCGGATCGGTTCGACGCGGTCACGGTGGCCGGGGAGGCGATGTCACGCGAGGCGTTGTTCGGGGCCGCGACGGCGTTGGCGGATCGCATCGCGGGCGCGCCGGCCGTCGCGCTGCGGGCGGACGCGAGTTCGGCCACCGTGGTGGCCACACTGGCCGGCCTGATCGCGGGCGTCCCGGTGGTCCCGGTTCCGCCGGACTCGGGTCCGCTGGAGCGCACACACATCCTGTCCGACTCGGGCGCGGTACTGCTGCTCGCGCCGGGCCCGTGGACCGACACCGGGTTGCCGACCATGCCGGTCGACCTCACCGCGCGCTCGGCGAGCACACACCGGGAGCCGGCTCCGGACACGACCGCGCTGATCCTGTACACGAGCGGCACCACGGGTCCGCCGAAGGGCGTGCTGATCCCGCACGCGGCGATCGCGGCCGGCCTGGACGGGCTCGCCGAAGCGTGGGCGTGGACGGCGGACGACGTCCTGGTCCACGGCCTGCCGCTGTTCCACGTGCACGGTCTCGTGCTGGGCGTACTCGGCGCGCTGCGCGTCGGCTCGCGGGTGGTGCACACCGGCCGGCCCACGCCGGCGGCGTACGCACAGGCCGGCGGGAGCATGTACTTCGGCGTGCCCACGGTGTGGTCGCGGGTCACGCGGGACGAGGACTCGGCACGCGCGCTCGCCGGCGCGCGGCTGCTGGTGTCCGGGAGCGCGCCACTGCCCGTGCCGGTGTTCGAGCGGCTGACCGAACTCACCGGGCATCGGCCGATCGAGCGGTACGGCATGACCGAGACGCTGATCACGGTCAGCACTCGGGCGGACGGCGAGCGCCGGCCCGGCTTCGTGGGATTGCCGATCGCGGGCGTGCGCACCCGACTGGTCGGCGAGGACGGGTCGGCGTGTCCGTACGACGGCGAAACGGTCGGCGAGTTGCAGATCGATTCGCCGACCCTGTTCCAGGGCTACCTGAACCGCCCCGACGCCACCGCCGAGACGCTGACCCCGGACGGCTGGTTCCGCACCGGCGACGTCGCGGTGATCGACGCCGAGGGCCGGCATCGCATCGTCGGCCGGGCGAGCACCGACCTGATCAAGACCGGCGGCTACCGGGTCGGCGCGGGCGAGGTGGAGGCTTCCCTGCTGGCCCACCCGGCCGTGCACGAGGCGGCGGTGATCGGCGTCGCGCACCCCGATCTGGGCCAGGAGATCGTCGCCTTCGTGGTCTCCGGCGCCGAGGTGACGGAGCGTCAGCTCATTGACCACGTCGCGTCCGGACTGTCCGTCCACAAGCGCCCCAGGCGCGTGGTCTTCGTCACCGACCTGCCCCGCAACGCCATGGGCAAGGTCCAGAAGAAACTTCTGACGGACTGACGGGTCACCGGGTGGCGGTTTGGGTCCGGGTGGGCCCGGCGAGGTCGAGTGCGATGCGTGCTTCGAGGCGTTCGGGCTCGAGGCGTCAGTCGCGGCGGGCGATCAGGGTGGTTTCCGGGAGGCGGACCAACGGAATCCGGCGGTCGGTGCGGGTCTGGTAGTTGTTGTAGTACTCGCGGTCGGCGGTGAGCGCGGCCCAGGTCTTGGTGTACTCGTCGCCGTCGAGGATCTCGGCGGTGCTCCAGTACGTTGCGTGCTGGACGCGGACCAGCAGTTGCGGGTTGGCCGTGCGGTCGGACAGGTTCACGTACCAGGACGGGTGCTTGGCGGCGCCGGCGAAGGAACCGACCACGACGCGGTGGCCGTTCTCGTCCGCCCAGAACGGGAGCGCGACCTTGTGCAGCTTGCCGCTCTTGCGGCCGACCGTGTGCACGAGTACGTGGTTCATCCCGGCCAGGAGCCAGACGTCGTCGCCGTCCGACTGCTCCATCTGCGAGACGTGCTCCTTGGTGAAGAGAACGATCTCCTCGGGCGAGGGCTCGATGAACTCGTCGTTCTTCTGTTCCACCATGATCGTTTCGCTCCCGGGAAGGCACGCGCGGCAGTTCGGTTGCGCGACTCTAGTCGGGCCCCCGCCAACCATCAATGGCCGTTCGGGGATCGCGCGACGTGGGCCGCGTCACGACGCGACGGTCCCCCGTTCGGCCACCGACGCGGCCGCCCGAACGAGACTCGGCACGACCGTCGAGCGGGATTGCCGGGGCCAGGCGATGGCCGGAACCGCAGGTGGGACGTCCGCAACCGGTCGGTAGACGACGCCCGGGCAGGGATGGCGGGCGGCGACGGAGACGGGCAGCGGCGGGATCCGGAGAGAACCTGCTGGGTCACGGGGTGGGCGAGACCTGGGCGTGGGGACTCGCCGACATGGTCGAGTCCCTGGACGCCCAGGGCTACTACGGCGCCGACGCGCCGAGCACCCCCGACGACACGCCGACCACGTGCCGCCGATGGTGCGAGGAGGTGCTGCGGCCGGCCGTGGCGTCCTGAGGTCGAGGCGGCGGCTCCGACGGCCGCCGCCGATCACCACCGACGACCGTCGACGGCGGCGGAGCCGTTCGAGCGTGATCCGGCCGGTGGCCGAGACGGCTACGGCCGGGTGAACGCCGGGCTGTTGCTGTCTGCGGGGAGGTCGGCCAAGGGCTCGGCGAGTTCCGCGTGGGTCGGGCCGACCTCGGCCGCCAGTGCGTCCAGCGCGGGCAGGTCGAAGCCGTACAGCGTCGCCGCGTTCCCGGCCAGGATCGCGCGCAACTCGGTCGGCGAGGCGTCGTGGAAGGACCGACGCAGCGCCTCCCGCGTGTACGGATAGGTGCCCTCGTCGTGCGGGTAGTCCGCGCCCCACATGTAGCGGTCGATGCCCAACTCGTGCCGCGCCAGCGCCTCCGTCGGCGACGGGAAGCTCGCGCCCACCCAGCAGTTGCGGGCGAAGTACGCGCTGGGCGGCTCCGGCAGCCGGTCGGCCTCGGTGTACTTGAGCTCACCGATCCGACCGGTGGCCATCTGCGCGTGGTAGCCGTCCAACTGCCGCAGCAGCGGCGGGATCCAGGCCGCGCCCTGCTCGGTGATGGCGAACTTGAGCCGGGGAAAGCGCGCGAACGCCCCGGAGAGCAGCATGTGGGTCAGCGGCCGACGGGAGAACAGCGTCGCCTCGGCGATCCACAGGAACGTCGCGGCCGGGTGGTCGCCGTAGTCCGGACTGCCCGACCCGCCGTGGTTGACCACCGCCAACTCCAGGTCCTGGCACACCTCCCAGAGCCGGTCCCACTCCGGCGCGTACAGCGGCAGGATGCCGCTCACGTCCGGTGGCGTAGTCGGGATCAGGATGCCCGCGAGCCCCTGTTCCTTGGCCCACACCGCCTCGGCGACCGCGTCCTCGATGTCGTTCAGGAACACCTGGGCCAGCCCGGCCCGACGCACCGCGTTCGCCCCGCCGCACCACTGGGCCAGCCACCGGTTGTGCGCCCGGATCCCGGCCAGTCGGCGGGCGTAGGAGCGCGCCGACGGCGGGCGGGCGAGCAGTTGCCCGGTCGGGAAGAACGGCGGCACCGTGTTGGGGAACACCACCTCGGCGACGATGCCGTCCGCGGCCAACTCGGCGATCCGCCGGTCGTCGTCCCAGTTGCGGGTGCGACCGTCGCCCTGGAGGTCTCGGAACGGGTTGCGGTAGCGCTCCCGCCAGTCGTCGAACTCCGCACGCCAGGACGGGTCCAGGAACTCGCGATAGGTGTCCATCCCGGCGCCGGCGTGCCCGTCCGCCGAGATGATCGTGTGCCGATCCGACACGGCCCTCACCCCTTTCCGTCCAGCTTGAACACCCGCATCGCGTTCTCCCGCAGGAACTTCGCCCGCACCTCGGGCTTGAACGGCACGTCCGGCAGTTCCCGGAAGATCCGCTCCAGGGACAGGCCCATCGGGTAGTAGCCCGCGTACATCACCTTGTCCGCGCCGCGCGTGTTGGCGTAGTCGACGATCGCCTTGGGGTAGTACTTCGGCGCGAACGCCGACGTCATGTAGTACAGCCCCGGCCACTTGAGCATCAGCTTGACCGCGAGGTCCTCCCACGGCTCCGCGCCGTGGCGCATCACGATGCGCAACTCCGGGAAGTCGTAACAGACCTGGTCGAAGTGCATGACGTCCTGACACCCGGACGGCACCCGCGGGCCGGCGATGCCCGCGTTGGAGACGATCGGCAGGTCCAGGTCGATGCAGGTCTGGTAGATCGGGTAGTAGCGCCGATCGCTCACCGGCACCTGCGGGTTGCAGCCGGCCGGGAACGTGGTCACCGCGACGATGTGGTGCTCCTCGTACGCCCGGCGGATCCGGCGGACCGTGGTGGTGATGTCGTTGGGGTCCACCTCCAGCGTGGGCCGGAACCGGTCGGGGTGCTCGGCGATCGCCCGCAGCGCGGTCTCGCTCATCCCGACCAGACCGATCTCGACGCCACAGGCGTCCATCTGCCCGAGCGTCACCGTGATCGCATCGACGCCCTCGTCCAGGTGGTTCGGCACCCCCTTGAACATGTACTCGGCGGGGAACTCCATCTCGCCGCTCTCCGCGTCGCGCAGTTGCGGCTTCAGGAAGTCGTAGTGGCTCTTGGCCTGTGCGCTGGGGAAACCGATCATCAAGTCGATCGCCCCCGCCCCGGCCGTGGACCCGACTGCGGACATGGCAAAACCCCCTGCGCCATCAAGTTGATTGACTCCATCAACTTAACAGCAGCAGGGGGTATGGGCCATAGCCATGGAGGGCGTCAGCGGTTGGTCATCGCCTGCTTGATCAGGGTCCGTCCGAAGTCCCACATCAAACCGGTGCCCTTGTGCGCGTCGTCCATCACGTCCACGAACCCGGCCACGAAGTGCTCCACGTCCTCGGGTCCCACGACGTACGGCGGCAGCAGCTTGATCACGTCCATGTGGTCGCCCGCGACCTGGGTCAGCACCCGGTGCCGCTGGAAGAGCGGCACCACCACCATCTGCGCGAACAACCCGTGCCGAGCCGCCTGCAACGCCGTCCACCCGGCGCGCAGCTTGAGCGAGCGTGGCTTGCCGAACTCCAGGCCGATCATCAGGCCCCGCCCGCGCACCTCGGCGAACAGCTCGTACTTGTCGATCAGCGGGGCCAGACCGGCCACGAACGCGTCGCCCATCCGCGCGCTGTTGCCGATCAGGTCCTCGTCGTCGAGCACCGCCAGCGTGGCCAGGCCCGCCGCCATCGCCTGGTTGTTGCCGCCGAACGTGCAGTCGTGCACGAGCACGCGGTCCATCGTCGAGTAGACCTTCTTGAACACCCAGTCCCGGGTCAGCGTCGCGCCGATCGGCACGTATCCGCCCGACAGCGCCTTGGCGACCGTGACGATGTCCGGCTCGACGCCGTCCTCCCACTGGTACGCGAAGAATTTGCCGGTGCGGCCCATCCCGGTCTGCACCTCGTCGGCGATCAACAACGCGCCGTGTTCGCGCAGCAACCGCTGCGCGGCGGCCAGCCAGCCCGGCGGCGGAGCCAGCACGCCCTTGCCCAGGATCGGCTCGATGATCAGCGCCGCGACGTCACCGCGCTTCAACTCCCGCGCCAGCGCGTCCAGATCGCCCAGCGCGATGCCCACGTCCGGCAGCAGCGGCTCGAAGCCCTTGCGGAACTCCGCCGCGCCGTTGACCGAGAGCGCGCCCGTGGTCAACCCGTGGAAGGCGTGGTCGATGTAGACGATCCGCCGCCGCCCGGTGGCGAAGCGGGCGAACTTCAGCGCCGCCTCGACCGCCTCCGTCCCGCTGTTGCAGAAGTACACCCGGTCCATCCCCGGCGCCCGGGCCAACAGCCGGTCGGCCAGCGCGGCGGCCAGCGGCGGGGTGTGGAAGTGCACGATGTCCGGCAGATCGAGCGCGATCACGTCCTGCATCGCCTTGCGCACCACGGGGTGGTGCCGGCCCACACCGTAGGTGCCGAACCCGGACAGGAAGTCCAGGTACCGGTCGCCCTTGTCGTCGTACAGGTACGGCCCCTCGGCCCGAACGTAATCGCGGTCCATGCCGATCGTCCGCAGCACGCGCGGGAGTTGCGGGTTGAGGTGCTTCGCGTGCAGCTCGAAGCCGCGGTCCGCGTACGCCTCGTACGTCTCACCCAGGTCGAACGTCATCGCCCGCCGTACCTCCTGACTTGGTTCGCTCGTCGTTGGCCCAGTCAAGCAGGGCCGGGGTCGCGTGGCGCAACGTGCGGAATGCCTTGAACCCGTCCACCAGCAGGCGGGGCCGCAGCAGTTCCCGCTCCGGGGTGTCGGTGATCACCCTGACCACCCCGGCCGGCCGATCACCCGCCGCCGCGAGCAGGTACGCCGACTCCATGTCGGCCGCCAGCGCGCCGCGCTCGCGCAACGCCTGCCGGGCCCGGCCCTTGACCAATCGGTCCACGGTCTCGATCGGACCGTGATGCAACCTCAGCTTGGGCGAGACCCGCCGCATCCACTCCAACAACACCTCGGAGCTCGGCAGTTCGATCACCGTGCCGTCCGAGCCGCGCACCTCGGAGGCGATCACCACGTCGCCCACCGCGACCCTCTCCCCCACGCCCGCGCCGAATCCCGCGACCGCGAGCGAGCCGTACTCCGCTGCCGGGAGCTCGGACAGGGCCCGCGCCCGGGCGCGAGCCTTGTCCGGTCCCATCCCCGCGCGCTCCACGCGCACGTTGAAGGCGCCCATCAGCCCCGCCTCGACCGCGCGCATCTCGATGCGCAGCGGGGTGACCACCATCAGGGGCATGTTCAGTCCATCGTCCCGGCGTACCGACCGAGCGCCATCACGGGGAAGACGAGCCGGTACATGTGGTACTTGATGTAGAAGTCGCCGGGGAAGCCGGTGCCGGTGAACTGCGGCTCGTCCCACCCGCCCAGCTCGTTCTGATGCTCGGTCAGCCAGTCGATGCCGCGCTGCGCGACCTCGCCGAACTCGCCCGCCGCGTGCAGCGCGAGCAGCGCCCACGCGGTCTGCGACGCGGTGGATTCGCCGCGCCCGGACCAGGTCTTCGGCTGATCGTAGCTGCGCAGGTTCTCGCCCCAGCCGCCGTCCGGGTTCTGCCGTGCCTCCAGCCAGCGCACCGCGCGCCGGATCGCCGCGTGCCGGGGGTCGACGCCGGCGGTCACCAGCGCCGGCAGCACCGCGCCGGTGCCGTAGATGTAGTTCGCGCCCCAGCGGCCGAACCAGGAGCCGTCCGCCTCCTGATGGTCCATCAACCACTTGACGCCGTCGGCGACATAGGGGCTGTAGCGGGCACCGCCGTCGGCGAGCATCTCCACGATGTGCGCGGTGACGTCGGCCGAGGGCGGGTCGGTGACCGCGCCGAAATCACAGAACGGCAGCTTCAGCGGCAGGATGCTGACGTTGTCCGCGTCGAACGCGCCCCAACCGCCGTCCTTGCTGCGCATCCCGGCCGTCCACCGCTCGGCCCGGTCCAGGACCGCGTCCTTGCGCGCGCCGTCCGGGTGGTCGGTGTAGCGCAGGGCCATCACGACCTCGGCCGTGTCGTCGGTGTCCGGGTAGTAGTCGTTGGCGAACTCGAAGGCCCAGCCGCCCGGTTCCAGGTCCGGTCGGCGCACCGCCCAGTCGCCGACCTCGCGGATCTCCTCGTCCATCAGCCACCCGGCCGCCTTGACCACCCTGGGGTCGGCGGCCGGAACTCCCGCGTCCCGCAGCGCGACCAGGGTCAACCCGGTGTCCCACACCGGCGACTGGCACGCCTCGAACCGGCGGCGCAGCTCGCCGTCCTCGTCGGTGTCCACGATGGTGAACCCGTCCAGGCCCTTGATGCCCTGCGCCATCACCGGGTGGTTGAGCGGGTAGCCCATCAGGCGCAGCGCGATCAGCGAGTAGACCCACGGCGGCTGGATGCCGCCCCATCCGCCGTCCGCCTCCTGGCGCTGCACGATCCACTGCTCGGCCTTGCGCATCGCGGCCTGCCGGATCGGCTTGATCGGCCGCTTCTGGTACTGGTGCAGGCCCGCGTCCAGCGCGCGGAACGCCCGCGACCACGGGTCGTCGGCCGCGGGTCGGCCCCGGACCGCGCCGGTGGGGCGCAGTTCGGCGAGCTCGAACGGCGCGGGCCGGACCGGGCGCAGCGAGCTGACGATGGTCAGCGGCACGATGGTCTGCCGGGCCCAGCAGGCGAAGTCGTAGACGTTGAGCGGGAACCACTTGGGCAGGTAGATGATCTCCGGCGGCAACACCGGCAGGTCGTCCCACGACCACCAGCCGAAGAAGGCCAGCCAGAACCGGGTGAACACGCGGGTGTTGGCGATGCCGCCGCCGTTGCGGATGAAGGCCGCCGCGGCGGCCATGTGCTTGGCGTCCGGGTCGTCACCGGCCAGCTTGAGCGCGACGTACGCCTCGACGGTCACCGACAGGTCGGCGGGACCGCCGAAGAAGGTCGCCCAGGTGCCGTCCGAGCGCTGGTTGGCGCGGATCCATCGCGCACTGGCCAGGGTCTGCTCCTCGGTGCGGATGCCGAGGAACTCGCGAAAGAGCAGATCCTCCGCGTCCATCGTGACGTTGGTCTCCAACTCCCCCTTCCACCAGCCCGCATCGTCCTGAAGCTCCATCAGATGGGCGACGGCCCTGTCGAGTGCGCCCCTGACCCCGTCGTCGTCGTCGACGTCGCCGATTCCCGGCTGGACGGTCACTGTCATCTCTTCACAACTCCCGAGTGGTGGTGAAGGCCGCGAGTGAGGTCAGGTCCGTGTAGGTACCTTGCGGGACGTCCAGGGAGTCCAGGCAGGCCATGGCCTGCTCCAGGCGCCGTGCCGCCTCGGTCTCGGTGCGGGCACGTCCGCCCGCCTCCTCGACCAGGCGTGCGGCCAGGGCGAGTCCCTCCTCGTTGCGCGGTCCTTCGTCCGTGTAGATGCGCGCCAGCTCGCGTCCGGCGGTCGTGTCGCTCGAGAGGGCGGCGACGACCGGCACGGACTTCTTGCGTCGGCGCAGGTCGTTCCAGGCGGGTTTGCCGGTGACCTCGGGTCGTCCCCAGATCCCCAGCAGGTCGTCCACCGCCTGGAAGGCGACGCCTAGGTGGTGCCCGAAGCCGTACAGCGCCTGCACGGTGCGTTCGTCGGCGCCCGCGAGGGCCGCCCCGATCGCCGACGCGCAGGCCAGCAGGGCCCCGGTCTTGTTGCCCGCCATGGTCAGGCACTCCTCGACGCTGACGTCGAGTCGGGCCTCGAAGGACAGGTCCTGGGACTGTCCGTCGATCAACCGGGCGGTGGCCTCGGTGAGCAGTCGGGCGGCACGATCGCCGTCCGCGTCGTCGGCGTCCATCAGGACCTGTTCGGCCAGCACGAGCAGACCGTCACCGGCCAGGACGGCGAGTCCCGGACCGAAGACCTTCCACGCGGTGGGCCGGTGCCGACGTTCCTCGTCGCCGTCCATGAGGTCGTCGTGGATCAGCGAGAAGTTGTGCACGAGTTCGACCGCGACGGCGCCGGGCACGCCCACGCCGGTCGGCGCGCCGACCGCCTCGGCGGAGAGCAGCGCGAGCGCGGGGCGCAGCGCCTTGCCGCCGTTGCCGGGCAGTTCGCGACCGGCCTCGTCGGCCCACCCCATGTGATACGCGGCCACACGGGCCAGGGGCGGTTCGAGTCGGGCCGTCGCGACCCGCAGCGCGGGGCGGCTCGCCTCGCGCGCGCGATCGAGCACGGCGGGGGCGATCGATGCGTCGGCGAGCGTCATAGCGGCGTCGTCCTCTCCGGAATGGCACGGGTGCGGCCGAGATGCGGGAGGGCCTCGCGGGCGGCGGAAAGGCCGCTGCGAACGGCGCCCTCCATCGTCGCGGGCCATCCGGTGGCGGTCCACGCCCCGGCCAGGGCGAGACCGGGGACCGCGGTCCGGGGGCCGGGACGAAGCCGGCCCGAACCGGGAGCGGGACGGAAGGTCGCGGCCCGCTCCTTGGTCACCACGAACCGCTCGACCCGGGCGTTTCGGGCCGAGGGCAGCACGCGGGCCAACTCCGGGACGAACCTATCCCGGAGCTGTGCGCTCGTCAGGTCGATTTCCCGACCCGCCGCGGACAGCGACACGGCCACGTAGCGGCCGGCCGCCAGTCCGTGGCCGGCGCTGCGGTCGAACATCCACTGGACCGGGCTCCCGATGCCCGCGGCGAGCGGGACGTCCAGGACCGGGCGGTCGTAGAGCACGTGCAGGTTGACGATCGGCGAGGTGCCCAGGCCGGCGAGCAGGGTCGGGTCGGCGGGCATGTCGCCGAGCAGCAGGGCGCCCGCGGGCAGCAGTCGGGCCGCGTCGTAGTGCGGTACGGCCAGCACCACCGCGTCCGCCTCGATCCGCTCGCCGTCGGCGTGTATGGCGAACCCGCCGGCGCCGGCGTCGAGCGCGTCCACCCGGGTGCGCAGGTGCACCCGCACGCCCGCGCGCTCCAGCGCGCGGGTCGCCGCGTCGCCGTGCAGTTCCTGGAGCGGGACCAGGCTCCAGCCGATGTCGGCGCCGTCGTTGCGGTCGAGCACGCCGGTGCGGAAGACCTTGACGGCCATGCCGAGGGATGCCTCGGTGGCGGGCAGGTTGAGCGTGGCGATGCCGATCAGGTCCCACATCGCCTCGCGCTCGCGGGCGGTGACGCCGAAGCGGTCCAGCCACGCGGCGAAGGTGAGTTCGTCCAGGGCCGGGTCGGCCGGGTCCAGGCGGCGCAGGGCGAGTGCGGCCAGGCCGACTCGGGCCCGGCCGGCCATGGTGAGCAGGGGGTAGCGGGCCAGCGCCGAGGACAGGTGCAGCGGGGCGGGCAGCGCGGAGCGGCGCAGCCGGGTGCGGGTGCCCCAGGGCGTGCGGACCGGGACGTCCATCCGGGGCTGGAGGTAGACCTTGTCGGCGCTGCCGATCCTCTCCAGGAAGGAGATGTACTCGGTGCAGCAGCGCAGGAACACGTGTTGCCCGTTGTCGAGCCACATGTCGTCGCGGCGCAGCGAGAACGTCGCGCCGCCCAACCGGGGCCGGCCCTCCAGGAGGGTGACCCGGACGCCGGCGTCGGCGGCGGCCAGCGCGGCGGTGATGCCCGCCAGGCCGCCCCCGATCACCACCATGCGTGCGCTCATGCCTTGCTCCGTACCCACGTGATCAATCCCTGTACCGGCCCCTGCGACCGGCTTCCCGTTCCGGCCCGGGGCCGGTCATCGATCGATGTTCACCGCCTGCGCGCGAGCAGCGAACGCGCGCCGACCGGCAAGCCGGCCAGTGCGCGTGCGGCGATCTCGGCCTTCTCCCAGCCCGGGAGTGAGAGCCGGCCTATCAGCACCTGGCCCGGTTCCTCCATGATCCTGGTCAGCAGCCGGCGGTAGATGCCCGCCATCGCCCCGGTGCTGGCGGCGCTGCGCCGGTCGAGCAGCGGGAGCAGGGTCAGACCCCGCTCGAAGAGCTGCTCGGCGCGATTGCCCTCGAACCGGACCAGGTCCTCGAAGGCCGCGCTCTGGGTGAACCGGCCGCCCTTGTGCCACGCGTCCTCGAGGCCGAACTTGGCCAGGTCCTCGCGGGGCAGGTAGACCCGGCCGTTGTCCTTGTCCTCCTTGATGTCGCGGAGGATGTTGGTGATCTGGAGCGCGATGCCGAGGGTGTCCGCGAGATCGGGCGCGTGCAGCGAATCGCGCGAGCCGAAGATGCCCAGCGAGAGCCGGCCCACGGTGCCCGCGACGCAGCGGCAGTAGACCCGCAGCTCGTCGAAGGTCTCGTACTCGGTCTCGCGCACGTCCATCTCGACGCCGTCGATCAGTTCGTCGAGCGCGGGCAGCGGGATCGGGAATCGGGTCGCGGCGTCGGCGAGCGCGACCGCGACCGGGTCGCGATCCGCGCTCAGGTCCTTGAGTTGTTTGCGCATCCGGGCCAGCTCCGCGACCTTGCGGTCGGCCGGCAGGTCGCCGTCGCCGATGTCGTCGATCTCTCGCGCGAAGGCGTACACGGCGCTGAGCGCGAGGCGCTTGGGCTCGGGCAGCAGCCGGATGCCGTAGTAGAAGTTGCGTGCCTGATTGCGGGTCAGGCGCTCGCAATACGCATACGAAGCGTCGACGTCCATGGTTCCCCTTTTACCTCTTTCGTACCAGTACGCCGGACAGCTCGCGCAGCAGGGTGGCCTTGCCGGGCTTGGCCCGGTGGGCCAGGACGTCGAAGCCGACGTCCTTGATCGCGGCCACGGCCGCTCGTCCACCGGCCACGAACCCGGCGATCGCGAGGCGCTCGCGCCCTCGCAGTGTCCCCGCGAGCGGTGCGCCCAGGCGCAGCAGCTGCGTCGCGCGGTGTGTCTCGTAGGCGACCAGTCGCCGAACCGAGGGTGCGGCGGCGGGCGCCGCGAGGTCGGCCTCGGTGACGCCGAACCGATCCAGGTCCTCCTTGGGCAGGTAGATCCGGTCGCGTTCGAGGTCCTCGGCGACGTCCTGGAGGTGCTCGACGATCTGGAGCGCGGTGCAGATCTCGTCGGAGCGCGCGACGCGTTCCTCGCTCGCGCGACCGAACACGTGCAGCACGATCCGGCCGACCGGGTTCGCGGACAGCGCGCAGTAGGCGATCAGATCCTCGTACGTCGCGTAGCGGCGCACCACCTGATCCTGCCGGTTGGCCTCGATCAGACCCAGGAACGGTTCGATCGGCAGGTCGAGTTCGCGCACGCTCGGTTGCAGGCGGCGCAGCACCTCGAGCTTCGGGGTACCGGTGTAGACGCGGCGCAGGTCGCCCTCGAACGCGTCGAGCTGGGCGACCCGGTCGCCCGCGGCCTCGTCGCCGATGTCGTCCACCAGGCGGGCGAAGCCGTAGACGGCCAGCAGGTGGCGCCGGTGGTCGGGGCGCAGGATCCCCATCGCCACGGGAAAGTTCTCGTGGCCGGCCTGGCGCATCACCACGTCCGGGTCGACGACCGCGGCGTCGATGCCCGCCGAGTCCTCGTCGCTCGCGCCGGGCGCGCGCTCAAGACCGCGGGAATCACTCCCCATATCTCTCCCTGGACCCCCGAAAACATCCCCAACATTACAGTTGGCCAGGAATTCGTGCCGTCCCGGTCGGTCTGACGGTTCAGCTTGCCCGATCGAAGTCGGATCGATCAAGCACCGAGAACACGCGTGTCATAGCTCACCCGGACTTTTCCTTCGCGAAACACTTTTGTTATCACCGCGCACCTCTCGGGGACCGCCGACGATCCCCGTACCACTCAGGACGTCCGGCGTCCCCCGGTGGTTTCCGGGCACCTGAGGAGGTTTCGTCGCGCGATCCCCTCCTTGCGGAGTAGTGCGGAGTTCCGCCTTCCGCATGAGGAGTACGGCGATTATCCGTGCGCAATGGACCAAGTGGGGTCGATAAAGCGAGTGGCCGGCGAAATGTTGATCAACTTTCCGGATTTGCGGAATACCCGGAGGATAGCGGCGCGCGCCGACACGCCGCCGTACACCGAATCGATACCCGAATGCGCTGCCCGGGTCGAACCGCGGTCGCCTTACGATCCGCGCGCTACCTGCTCGGGGTCCCGGACGGGCCGGAGTGGGGATGGTGACAGGCGACCTCGACGTCGCCGAGCGACTCCAGCGGCGGTCGCCGTTCGCGACACACCTCGGTCGCGAACGGGCAGCGCGGGTGGTACGCGCAGCCGGCCGGCGGGGCGAGCGCCGAGGGCACCTCGCCGATGATGCCCTCGCCCAACGACGCCGCGTTCGCCCGGCCGATCCGCCCCGGGTCGGGCACCGGCACGCTCGCCAGCAACATCCGCGGGTAGGGGTGCCGCGGATCGCCCAACACGCGCTCGGCCGGGCCGAGTTCGACGATCCGACCCAGGTACATCACCGCCACGCGATCGGCGAGCCGGCGGGCGATGTCGATCTCGTGGGTGATCACCACGATCGCCAGGCCGAGTTCGGTGCGCAGCCGCAGCAGCAGGTTGACCACCGTCGCCTTGACGCTCGCGTCCAGACTCGCGGTCGGCTCGTCCAGGACCAGCACGCGCGGGCGCACGAGCAACGCGCGGGCGAGCACCAAACGGGCCAGTTCGCCGCCGCTGACCTCCCCGGGCAACCGGTCCAGATGATCCGCCGTCAGGCCGACCCGCTCGACCATCGCCAGGACCAGTTCCTCGCGCTCGGCCCGGTTCGCGCCCAGCCCGTGCACACGCAACGGCTGATGCAGCGCGTGCCGCAGCGAGCGGCGCCGGTTGAACGCGGCCCGCGGGTTCTGCGTGACGAGTTGTACCAGGCGCTGATCCGCCGGGCCGCGCTCGCCGGACAGGGTGCGGCCGGCCAGCGCGACCGTGCCCGAGGTCGCGGTGTCCAAGCCCGCGAGCACACGCGCGACGGTGGTCTTGCCGGAGCCGGACTCGCCGACGACGGCCAGCACCTCGCCGGCCGCGACCTCGAACGAGACGTCCTCGGCGGCGGGCACGACCCGCGGCTCGGCCCGCCGGCCGAACGGTTTGGGCAGGACGTATCGACGGGTCAGCCCGTCCACCGTCAACAGCGCGCTCACCGGCCGGCCTCCTCGTCCACCCAGTGGCAGCACACGTCGCTCGCGCCGTGTCGGGCCGCGGCCGGCATGCGTTCGCGGCACACGTCCAGCACGTGCGGGCAGCGCGGTGCGAATGGGCATCCGGGCAGCAGGTTCGCGCCGTCCGCGCTGCCCTCGACCGCGCGCAGCGGCCGATCCGCCGGCGTCGTCGCGGGCATCGCGGCGATCAGCGCCCGGGTGTACGGGTGCCTGGGCGCGGCGAAGATCTCCCGGACCGGCGCGGTCTCCACCAGGCGCCCGCCGTACATCACACCGACCCGGTCGCAGATCGTGGAGACCACCGCGAGGTCGTGCGAGACGTAGACCAGGGCGAGTCCGAGCTTGTCCCGCAGGGTCAACAACAGCCGCAACACCTGTGCCTGCACGGTGGCGTCCAAGGTGGTGGTCGGCTCGTCGGCGAGCAGCAGCGCGGGCTCGTGCGCGAGCGCGGCGATCGCGATCACCACGCGCTGGAGCTGCCCGCCGGAGAACCCGCCGGGCAGATCGCGCGGGCGCTCCAGGACCGGCCCCAGACCGATCCCGATCAGCGTCTCGCGGACCTCGACGTCGTCCAGCCGATCGCCCAGGTACCAGCGCAGTTGGCGCAGCACCGGCGTGGTCGGCGCGAGCGAGGTCATCGGCTGCTGGGGTACGAACGCCAGCCTGCGCCCCCGGATCCGGCGCAGGTCCCGCTCCCGCATGCCGGCCAGGTCCTCGCCTTGGAACTCGATGCCGCCCGTACGCCGCGCGCCGTCCGGCAGCAGGCCCATCAGTGCGGCGCACACGCTGCTCTTGCCGCTGCCCGACTCGCCGACCAGGCCCAGAATCTCGCCGGGTGCCACGTCGAAGGAGACCCCGCGCACCGCGGGCACCGGCCCGGCCGGGCCCCGGTAGTCGACGTCGAGGTCGCGCACCCGCAGCAGCGGCACCTCGGCCGCGGTCGCACCGTCCATCACACGAACCGCAGGTGTTGCGGGTCCAGCCGGCTGATCCGCAACATCGTCGGGTCCAGCGGGGACAGTTCGGCGCGCTGGGCGAGGGCGAGCTTGGGATAGGCGGGCGGGGTGATCACCGCGTCCTCGGCGAGCAGTTTGTCCACCCGGCCGAGCGCGGCCGCCCGCTCGGCGTCGTCCGAGGTCTGCCAGACGGTGTCGATCAGCTTGTCCACCTCGGGGTTGGCGTAGCCGCAGGAGAGCACGTTGGTGGAGCCGGCGGGCGCGAGGGTGAGGTAGTTCGCCGGGCCGGAGGTGAACCCGGACGAGAACGTGTTCATCAGCATGTCGTAGTCGCGCGAGAGCCACTTGTTCGACCACGGCCCGCCCGCGAGTTGCTCGATGGTGACGTCGAGGCCGATCTGCTTCCAGCCCGCCACCAGCACCTGGGCGATGTCGCGGATCCCCTGGTTGGTGCCGATGGTCACGGTGAACGAACGCTTGGCCGTCTTCGCCCGGGCCAGCAGCGCGCGGGCCCGCTCCAGGTCCGGCGCGGGTGCGAACGGCTTGAAGGTGGGATCCCAGCCGAGTTCGGCGGGCCCGATCGGGCCCTGGCCCACCGTGCCCTCGCCGCCGTACACCCGTTGCAACACCCCCTGGCGGTCCATCGACAGCGCGACCGCTTTGCGGAAATCGGGATCGTTGAACGGCTCCTTCTTCATCATCACGTAGCTGAGCACGTCCAACGGCGCCTCGGTGAGCACCAGCGCGAGCGACTTGTCCTTGCGGATCATGTCGAAGGTGGCGAAGGACGGTGCGGTGATCAGGTCGACCTTGCCCTGGCGCAGGCTCAGCACGCGCGTATTGGCGTCGGCGAAGACCGTGTACTCCATGCCGGCGAACGCGGGCGCGGCGCCGGCGGCGTACTGGCCGCCGTGGTAGCGGTCGAAGCGGGAGAGGGTGAAGCTCTGGCCGGCCACGAACCGGTCCAACCGGTACGGCCCGGTGCCCATCATCGTGTCCTTGCGGGCCACGTAGTCGCGGTGCGTGATCGGCAGGTTGGTCAGGTGCGAGCGCAGCAGGCCGTACGGCTTGCTCAGCACGATCCGCACGGTGTGCTCGTCGACCCGCTCGAACCGGGAGAGGTAGCCGAGCATGTAGGTGATCCACTCGCTGCCGGCCGAGAGGTCGAGCATGTGCGCGAGGGTGGCCACCACGTCGTCGGCGGTGAACGGCGTGCCGTCGTGCCACACCACGCCCTGACGCAGCCGGATCGTCCAGGCCAGCTTGTCGTCGCTGATCTGCGGTTCGCCATCCGCGAGCAGCGGCACCGAGGCGAGCTTGGCGTCGTAGCCGTACAGGCTCTCCATGATCGGCTCGGCGATCCACCGGGTGATCTCCGAGCCGGAGTCCAGCGGGTTCAGGCTGCCGGGCGCGGAGGCGACGCCGATCCGCAGGATGCCGTCCTTGTGGCGATCGGCCACCCGCTTGGCCCCGGAGGAGCTCGAACACGCGGTGAGCACGCCCGTGCCGCCGGTCGCCGCGAGCGCCGCGAGGCCGAGAAAGCCTCGACGGTTCAGGCCGACTGTGCGCACCGGGGTCACGGGATCTCCTTGGGAGTGGGAGTCTGCTCGAGGGTCGGGGACTGCTTTGCGGCCTGGGTCGGCTTTGTGGCCCGGGTCTGCCTGGGGATCCGGCGTGTGGTCGGGCCGGCCGCCGCGGGACGTGGTCGGGCGCCGGCGGATGTGTCGCCGAGCAGGTTGAAGCCCAGGATCCCGAGCACCAGGACGGTGCCGGGCAGCGTCGCGTACCACCAGTCGCCGCCGATGATCTGCCCGCCGGCGTCGGCGATCAGGTTGCCCAGCGTGGCCTGCGGCGGGGCCACGCCCAGGCCCAGGAAGCTCAGGCCGCCCTCGGCGAAGACCGCGATGGCCATCGCCAGGCAGGCCTGGCCGAGCACCGGCGGCCAGACGTTGACCAGCACCTCGCGGAAGAGGATCTCCCGGGTGGGCACGCCCAGTCCGCGCAGGTTGGTGACGTAGTCCTCGCGCATCTCCACCACCGTCGCGCCGCGCGCGACCCGGGCGAAGTAGGGCACGAAGCCCAGCCCGATGGCGAGCGCCACCCGGGGTCCGTTGCCCACGGTGATCGGCCCGAAGTGCATGTCCGCGGTGCCCATCAGACCGATCAGGAACATCACGAAGACGAACTGCGGCAGGGCCTGGAGGGTTTCCACCGAGCGCATCAGCAGGCCGTCCAGGCGCCCGCCGTGCCGATATCCGGCGAGCACGCCCAGCGGCATGCCGACCGCGACCGCGAAGCCGATCGAGGTCAGGCAGATCCACAGCGAGGTCCAGGCGCCCTCGGCGGTCCGGGCCAGCAGGTCGCGGCCGAGGTGGTCGGTGCCGAAGGGGTGCGCGAACGAGGGCGCCTCGGGGCCCGCGGTCACCAGCGCGGTGGGGTCGCCGTGCAGCCGGCCGACGGTGGCCACCAGGAGGTAGAGCAGGACGCAGGCCAGGCCGATCCAACCGGCCACGCCCCATCGCGGCAGGCGCGGTCGGGCCCTCACGCGGCCCGTCCGAGCTTGTCCCGGGTGACGCCCGCCGCGGTGCGCGGATCCAGCAGCGGGTAGAGCAGGTCGACCACCAGGTTCAACAGCAGGAAGATGGCCGAGGTCGCCACGCAAGCGCCGAGCGCGAGCGGGTAGTCCTGCCGCTGGAACGCGGTGACCATCAGTTGGCCGATCCCGGGGATCTGGAAGACGTTCTCGATCAGTACGGTGCCCGACAACAACCCGCCGAGCAGTACGCCGGCCACGGTCAGCGTCGGCAGCAGCGCGCCGCGCAGCGCCACCCGACGCAGCGTGAGCAGCCGCGAACCGCCCATCGCGCGGGCGAACAGCACATGGTCCGAGGCCATCGCGTCGGCCAGCCCGCCACGCAACGAGCGGGTGAGCATCGCGAAGGTGGCCAGGCCGAGCACGATCGCGGGCAAGACGAGCACCTTGAGGTTGGTCGCGGGATCCTCGCCGAAGCTGACGAAGCCGCCCGCGTTGGGCAGCAGATCGGGATGGCTGTCGCCGACCACCACGAGCGCGATCACGGCCAGCCAGTAGCCCGGCAACGACATCGCCACCACGCTCAGCACCCGCGTCCCGTGATCGACCACCCCACCGCGGCGCAGCACCGACCACACACCCAGCAGCACCGCCGGGATCACCGCGAACACGCAGGCGAGCAAGCCGAGTTCGAGCGAGATCGGCAGCGCGCGGCCGAGTTGCCCGGCGACCGAGGTGCCGTCGTAGAGCGAGGTGCCGAAGTCACCGCGCAGCGCGTCGCCGACATAGTCGAGGTACTGGGTCACCAACGGCCGGTCCAGACCCATCCGGTGCTCGACCGCGGCACGGGCCACCGGATCGGCCGCGACCTGCGGCGCGAGCTGGTTGACCGGGCTCACCGGGGACGCGTGCAGCAGCAGGAACAGGCCGGTCACGACGGCGAACATCACCACGACGACGCCCAGGACCCGCCGCACCAGGTAGTTCGTCATCACTCTCCCTGCCGATCCGATGCGCCATCCATTGTCGGACGGCGCATCGGACGGTGGGCCCCCGGGTCGTGCGGTGCCGGCGGAACGTGGCGTTCCGCCGGCATTCAGGCTGTCTCGGTCGTTCGGACGGTCTCGGTCGTGCAGGCGGTCTCGGTCGTGCAGGCGGTGTGGGTCGTGCAGGCGGTGTGGGTCGTGCAGGCGGTGCCGGTCGTTCAGGCGGTCTTGCGGAACCGCTCCAGGTCCCGACCCAGCTCACGCAGCACGGCGCTGTTGATGTCGTACGCGAACAGCACCTCCTGGATCACCAGTTCCTGCTCCTCGGCGTCCCACGGCGCGTTGTTCATCGCCGCGCGGTAGGCGTCCTTCCACACGGTCAGGTCGCCGAGTTGGTCGAACACGTAGAAGTCGCTGCCCTGGGTGCCGGGCAGGTCGTAGTGCTTGCGCATCTGCTTGGCGATGAACTGGCCGCCGGACATGTCACCGAGGTAGCGGGTGTAGTGGTGCGCGACGAAGCCGCCGGCCCAGTCGTAGCACTTCTCCCGCATCCGGTCGGCGTAGCGCACGGTGGCATCGTTCGCGGGCCACTCCTGCTTCCAGTTCTCGCCGGCCAGGAAGAGCATGTCGGCCTCGAGAATGGCCCGGCGATCCAGTCGCGCGTCGGCGAACGGGGCGCCGATCGGGTCGTTGCGCATGGTGTCCGCGGCGTCGTCGAGCACGACGTAGGCCCAGTAGTGCTGGGCCACCATCGCGGTGTACGCGTCCCGGGTCAGCTCGCCCTTCATCAGCGCCTCCAGGAAGCCCGAACCCTCGGCCTCCTGGTGGAAGGCCCACGAGCGCTTGCGCAGCGACTCGGCGAAGGTCGGGGTGGCACCGGCGGTTTCGGCGGTCTCGGTCGTGGTCATGAGGTTTCCCCTAGGTGCGACAAGATCTACCGAACGCGCACGAGTGAGTGCGTACGGTGCGAACTATGACGGATCAGGCGGCTTCGCCCGTGCGGATTCGGCGTTCCGCCCATGGCGAAGCGCTCGCGGGGATTCGGGTCGCCGCCCGTTTCCGCCGGCCCTCGCAGTCTGTGTGGCGCCATGCGGTGCCGTCAATAAGTTACCGACAACTTGTCGGCACGTTGTCGGCGGGGGGTGTCGGTGGGGACGCGGCGGGTCTCGGTCGACCCGGGGCGGCGATCGCGCGCGGCGGGCCGGCTCCTCGATCGGGCCGCCGCGGCACCGTCGTCACGCGGTTTCGCGTCGTTCGAGTACGGCGTTGTCGCGCGGTTTGCGCACCGTTGTCGTTCGGCGCCGTCATGCGGTTCTCACACCGTTCCCGGACGGCCTCGCGGGCAACCCCCGGAAGTCCGGGTGATCCGGCCCGGTCTTAGGATAGCCTCACCTCCAATCATTCCGTACGCAGTCGTACGGTCGGCCCAGAGGACACAACGTGAGCCCAGCCCGCACCGGACGCCTCGGCGGCACCGTCGCCGCGATCGCGACCCTCCTTCTCGCATGGGCGCTCGTCGGCCTCGCGAGCCCCGCGCACGCGAGCGGCACCCCGGCGGCGGGCAAGGCCACGCTGACCGCGGAGAAGACCACCGGGCTGAACCCGGCGGGCGACGTGGTCAAGCTGGTCGGCAAGGGCTTCACGCCCGGCGTACGGTTGTTCATCCTGCCGTGCGACCCCGCCCAGGGCGCGGGCCGCGCGTGCGACATGGGCTCGTTCGGCGGCCCCACCGAGGCGGACGCGACCGGCTCGTTCAGCACCGACGTCAAGGTCGCCGCCAAGTTCGGCACGGTCGACTGCCTCAAGACCCGGTGCGCCATCGCGACGTCCAACTCGGCCAACGGCAAGGACCGTACGCAGGAGGTCTACCTCCCGATCGGCTTCGCGGGCGAGGCTCCGGGCCTGCCCGCGAGCCCCGGGCCGGCCACCGCCGCTCCCCAGGCCGGCGCTCCCGGCGCGGGTGGTGCGCCGCCGTCCTCGGCCGCCGCCCCCGCCGCCTCGCCCGGTGCCGACACCGCGAAGACCTCGGCGCGGGACGAGGACGACGACAGCAGCAACACCGGCCTGATCATCGGGGTGGTCGCCGCGGTCGTGGTGGTCCTGGTGGCCGTCGGCGTGGTGGTCAAGCGCCGGCGCCAGGGCGCCTGACCCGGCCTCCCCCGACCCACCGAGCTCGTTCCCAGCTTCCGGAGTCCACATATGCGCAAGTCCCGTACCGCCGCGGCCGTCGCCGCCGGCGCGATCGCCGGCCTCGGCCTCACCACCTTCGCCGCCGCCCCCGCGTCGGCCGCCGACGCCCCCACCATCACCCTGTCCAAGTCGACCGGGCTGGCCGGCGGCGGCGAGGAGATCACCGTCACCGGCAAGGGCTACAAGCCGGGCAAGGGCGTGTACATCGCGCAGACCGTGGCCAAGCCGGCCGGCGGCGTGCCGACCCAGTACGGCAACGCGGGCTACGTCCCGCAGGTCGGCGCGGACGGTACCTTCTCGGTCAAGATCAAGCCCGCGCAGAGCTTCGAGGGCAAGGACAAGAAGAAGGTGGACTGCGCCGCCACCGCGTGCTTCGTGGCCACCTTCAACGACCACACCGACCTGGCCAACCGCGACCAGGACGTGTGGGTCCCGGTGACCTTCGGCGCCGCCGCGCCCGCGGCGCCTGCCACGACGACGCCGCAGACCGGCGCCACCACCGAGGCCGGCGAGCCGAAGTTGCCCAAGACCGGTTCGTCGAGCACGCAGCTCGCCTATGTCGGCGCGGGCATGCTGGTGGTCGGCGTGGGTGCGGTCGCCGCGTCTCGTCGACGCCGCGACTCCGCACGCGCCTGATCCCACCCCTACCGCTGGAGGCGACCCGCATGAGCGAGGCGAGCGTCAACCCGTTCGGAGCGGACGCGATCACCGCCGTCTGCAAGCACATGAACGACGACCACCCCGACGACTGTCTGCTGATCTCGCGCGGCCTGGGCGGGCAGCCGGAGGCCACCTCGGCCACGATGACCGGTCTGGACGGCGACGCGGCGTACTACTCGGCGATCGTTGCCGGCGAACCGGTCGCGGTGCGGGTGCCGTGGAGTCGTTCGATCACCGAGCGCCGGGACGTGCGGGTCGAGGTCGTCACGCAGTACAACGACGCGTGCAAGGCACTCGGTGTGCCGGCGCGCGGCGAGGGCGAGCACTGAGCGCGGTCGACCGGTAGGGAACCGGCGGGCCGACCGGCCCGACCACCTGTCAGACCCGACCACCTGTAACAAGCGTCACGCCGACGGCCCGGGAGGAAGCTCTCCCGGGCCGTCGGCGTTGGTCCGGTCGGGAAAAACCTGTCGTATGCACCTGTACGAAAAGATATAGTGAGCTTCGCTCAGTATCAGGCTTCGCCTCCACACTCGGCTCTCGCCTCCCCCTCCCGCCCTCCACGCACCCTCCCCGAACGAAGGCCCCTGCCGTATGCCGCCCATATCCGCGTCTCGCCTCAGCCAGAAGGTCGTGGTCGGCGCCGTCTTCGTCGCCGCGATGTTCGTCAACATCCTCGACATCACCATCATCAACGTCGCGCTGCCGGCGATCGGCAAGGACCTCGGCGCCTCCCAGGCGAGCCTGGCCACGGTCGCGGTCGGCTACCTGGTCAGCCTCGCGGTGTTCATCCCCGCGTCCGGCTGGCTCGGCGACCGCTTCGGCACCAAGCGCATCTTCCTGATCGCGCTCGCCCTGTTCACCGGCGCGTCCGCGCTGTGCGGGCTGGCCCAGAGCATCGACCAACTGGTGCTGTTCCGCATCCTCCAGGGCGCGGGCGGCGGCATGCTGACGCCGGTCGGCATGGCGATGATGTTCCGGGTCTTCCCGCCCGAGGAGCGCGTGCGCGCGTCCCGCATCCTGATGGTCCCCACCGCCCTGGCACCCGCGCTCGGCCCGGTGCTCGGCGGCCTGCTCGTGGACAAGGCGTCCTGGCGCTGGGTCTTCTACATCAACCTGCCGGTGGGCGTGGCCGCGTTCGTGTTCGGCCTGATCTTCCTGGAGGAGTACAAGAACCCCAAGGCCGGTCGCTTCGACCTGCCCGGCTTCGTGCTCTCCGGGGCCGGCTTCGCGCTGCTGATGTACGCGCTGAGCGAGGGCGCGACCAAGGGCTGGGGCTCGCCGATCATCCTGTCCACCGGGATCTCCGGGCTGATCCTGTGTATCGCGATGGTCTTCGTCGAACTGCGGGTCAAGGAGCCGATGCTGCACCTGCGGCTGCTCCGCGATCGGCTGTTCGTGAGCACCAACGTGGTGTCGATGGTCAACTCCGCGGCGTTCCTGGGCGTGCTGTACGTCTTCCCGCTGATGCAGCAGCAGGCGTTCGGCAAGAGCGCCCTGGAGACCGGCCTGCTCACCTTCCCCGAGGCGTTCGGTGTGGTGATCGCCACCCAGTGGGTCTCGCGCCTGTACCCGGTGGTCGGTCCGCGCCGACTGATGGCGGGCGGCCTGCTCGGCATCGGCGCGTGCGCGGCGCTGCTCGCTCTGGTCGACGGCGACACCTCGGCCGTACTGATCGTGGTGTTGATGTTCTGCACGGGTGCCTCGATGGCGCACGTGATGATCCCGATGCAGGCGGCGGCGTTCGCGCGTACCGCGCCGGCCGACAACGGCCGCGCCTCGACCCTCTTCAACGTGCAGCGCCAACTCGGCTCGGCCCTCGGCGTCGCGCTACTGGCGAGCGTGCTCGCCGGAATCGGCACGATGACCATCCACTCCGGCGGCGCCCCGAGCCCGAACCTGCACGCCTACCACGTGGCCTTCCTGGTCGCGGCCGGCCTCGCGGTCCTCGGCGCGATCGCCGCCCTGACCATCCGCGACTCGGACGCCGCCTCCACGCTCCGCAAGAAGACCGAGGTCGTCCCCGCCCCGAAGCCGGAGACGGAGAGCGCAACGGTCTGATCCGAGGTTCCGGCCGTCGGCTGCCTACACTCGGGCCATGGACAGGACCGACCGTGCGAGTCGGGTGATCGCAGCATCACCGGCGACCGTCTACGACGCCCTCCTGGACCGGGAGTCCCTCGAGACCTGGTTGCCGCCGGAGGGCATGCGCGGGCGGATCGAGCGGTGGGATCCGCGGCCCGGTGGCGGGTTCCGGATGGTCCTCACCTACCTCGACCCCACCGACAGCCCCGGCAAGACCTCGGACGCGACGGATGTCGTCGACGTCGAGTTCGGTGAACTGGTGCGGGCGGAGCGCGTGGTGCAGCGGGCCGTGTTCGAGGCCGACGACCCGTCGTACGCGGGGACCATGACGATGACCTGGCACCTCGTTGCCGATGATGGCGGTGGCAGTGGCGGTGGTGGCAGTGGCAGTGGCAGTAACCGTGGCGGGGACGCGACCAGGGTGACCGTCACCGCCACGGATGTGCCGCCCGGCATCGACCAGGCGGCACACGAGGTCGGAATCGCCTCCTCGCTCGCCAACTTGGCGGGGTACGTGGAAGAGACCGGCTGACGCACGTCGACGCCGAACCGGGCTGACGACGTCGGCCCGGGAGCGAGCGGCCGTCCGGGCGTTCGGTCCCGCCCGCCGGATGTGGCAGGACGTGTCGGCGTCGATGGCGGTGTCGGTGTCGGCGTCGATCCGACGTCAGGCCCGGAAGCGCCACGAGACGTGCGCGGAGCGCCTTCGCATCGTTTCGCGGCGTTCCGGTTCGTCGACCGTGCGGGTGGTCGGGACGAGGTGGTCGCGGACCTCGTGGCGGGGGACCACCAGAGCCCGGACGGTGGGTTGTTCGCGGGGGTCGAGCCAGCGGTGCGTCGCGAAAACCTCCGTTCGCCCCTCGGTGTCCAGCCAGTTCGGTACGCCGGGGTCCACCGCGCCGATCACGACCCGGATCAGCCCGTCGGGATCGCGCTCGGCCTGCACGTGATTGAGCGAGGTCTGGCGGTTGGCGAAATCGAGCGACTCGAACCAACCGGGGCTGTAGAGCTGGAGATCCCACTGCCCGGAGACGCGGGGGTCGGTCTCCACGATCAGCACCTGATCATCCGTCAGCCGCACCCGCGCGAAGCCGTACACGACCTCCTTGACCCCGCCGGCCACCGTGGCCGGCGTACTGAACGTGTTCACCGCCTGCCGGTCGCCGGTGGTGCGCACCCAGTCGTTCCAGACTTCGATCGAGTTCTCCACCGACGTCGCGGCGCCGTCGAGCATGCCCGCGACCCGCTCCGGGGTCACCCGTGCGGCCGGTCGCCCCTGGGTGTCCAGGCGTTCGAGGGCGAGCATGGCGGGCTGTTCCGGCTTCCAGTCGAAGTAGTAGTCGCGTACGTGCAGAACCCGGGCGTCCGGTGTGAGGGGGACCCAGTTCCCGGGCTGCTCGGTGGCGCTGAGGATGATCTCGACGGTGTCGCCGGGCCCGACGCCCAGCGCGGTCGAGGAGGTCTCGGCGACGATGTCGGTCCGCCCGGAGTGCATGTCCCCCGGTTTGACCTGGAGTACGAACTTCTCGCACGCGTTCATCGTCACGGTGAGCCGGTACACGCCGTCCCCCGCGATCGGCGCGCGGCGCGCGTTCTGGTCCACGTTCGGCCCGCCCCAGCGGTAGGCGAGGTCGTTGTGGGTGAAGAAGGCCGGGTTCTGCGGGTCGGTCGCGGCGAGTTGGTAGGTCAGCCAGCAGGCGACCTGATTGGCCAGGTGCCGGATGCCCTCGGCTCGGTCGGCGTCGGTCGCGCCGGGGAAGTCGGCCTCCAGGATGCGGTCGCCGAGGGCGGCCATGCGCTCGCAATAGGCTCGCCACGCGGTGCCGTTGACCACGTCGTGCGCGGGTGGGTCGTTGCGACGCGGGTCGTGGTGGTGCCGGTCGTGGTGGTGGCGGTCGTTCGCGACTTGCCGTTGCGGTGCTTGCTGGTGCGGGACTTGCTGGTGCGGGTCGTTCGCGCGGAGTTCGTTCGACTGCACGTCAGATCTCTTCCGTCGGGACCAGGAACCGCTTCTGATAGTCCGTCAGCCGAGATCGTACGTCCTCCCGGGCCAATCCGAGGTCGTCGAACGAGTAGTTGTGCCTCCCGTGCCTACCCTGGGGCCGTTCGGTCAGGTACGCGCGCATCGCCGTCTCGGCCACGGTGGTGAGATCCAGACCGAATGTGGCGTACAACTCGCCCACCACCGCGATCGGGTCGCGCATGAAGTCGGCGTAGGCCGAGTCGTGCCAGTCGGATTCGGCGACCCGACCCGCGTCACGAAACGCGGTGAGCCGGTCGTACGCGGTGCACCACAGGGCGCTCTGGGTGCGGGCGACGTCCCGAATGTCGGACGGATTGCCGTACGCGTGGTGGATCGTGGCGATCAGGCTGCTCAACGAGGCCAGCACGGTGAGCGGATCGCGATGGGTCACCGCGAGCCGCGCATCGGGGTACACGTCGACCAGCGCGTCCAGGGTCAGCAGGTGCGCGGGTGACTTGAGCACCCAGCGGGTCTCCCCCGGCGTTCGGCGCTGGAGGATCTGCAACACGAGCCGGTGATAGGCGTACGCGGGTCGCATGTCGCACTCGGCCAACCACGCGGCGTAGGACGGGATCGCGAACTGCCCGGTGAAGTCCTCGGATCGGAACGCGAGCGCATGCGCGCTGATGCATTCCTTGGGCAGCGTGCCGCTCTTCTCGTGGATCGCGTCCATGGCCGGCACCGCACTCGTGATGAACCGGATCTCGCGCTCGGCGAGCCCGATCCGCGGGTCGGCGTCCCGGGTCGCGGGCTCCGGCGGCGGAACCGGGCGCAGGAACTCCCAGGTGGCCGGCACCCGGTTCGCCGGATCCCGGGCAAGCAGCGCATGCAGGATCGAAGTCCCGGTCCGGGGACCGCCGGTGACGAAGATCGGGCGCTGGATCGGCTCGTCGCGGACGCCGGGATCGTCCCGGACGTAGCGGGCCACCTGAAGCCGCACGTCCAGGAGCCGGGCCACCCACGTGTGCGCCCACCAGCGGCCCACCCGGTCCAGGTTCGCCTCGTGCTCCAGCGCGTGGAGCAGTCGGTCCAACCCCTCGCGGAAGCCGGGGTCGTCGTCCTCGCCCGGGTCGGTCAGTCCGGTCCTGGCCTGGGCCTCGCCGATCAGCGCGGCGGCGGCGAACGGCCGGTCCAGATCGTCGGTGAGCGGTGGGATGTCGCCGGCGGCAAGGGTCTCGGTCCAGGCGGCGCGGTGCGGCGGTGTCCAGGCCATGGCGGTACGGCCTCCCTCACGTCGTTCGAGTTCGCGGGCGGACGCCGAGTGGGCGCGACCCCGCCGCAGATTAGCTCTTTGTGAAGGTAAATCTGAAGAGGTGTCAGATACTGATCGGCGATGCGGTTGTGGGGGGTGGGGTGGCTCGGGGTGCGGCTCGGGTTGCCGACTTGAGTTCGGGCTCGGGTTGCCCGCTTGAGTCCGGCTCGGGTTGCATGAGTTCCGGCTCCGGGTACGGCTCGGCTCCGGGTACGGCTCGGGTTCGGATTCGGGCTCGGGGCTGAGTGGTCCGGGTGGCGGACCGGATCCGGGAGGGTGAGGGGTGCCCCGTACCGTACGAACCCTCGGTATCAGCGCGGAATCAACGCGAATCAACGCGGATGGAGAGTCGTGAGCGAGCGCAACGTGGTCTGGCACGAGGGCGGAGTGACGCGCGAGCAGCGTCCGGCGCTCGGGGCGACAATCTGGTTCACCGGGCTGTCGGGCTCGGGCAAGTCGACGGTCGCGGTGATCGCCGAGCGGCTCCTGGTCGAGCGTGGGATCACCGCGTACCGCCTGGACGGCGACAACGTCCGGCTCGGACTGAACGGCGACCTGGGCTTCGGGGCCGAGGACCGGACCGAGAACATCCGCCGGGTCGGCGAGGTGGCCCGCCTGTTCGCCGATGCGGGTGTGATCGCGATCGTCCCGGTGATCAGCCCGTACCGCGCCGACCGCGACCGGGTCCGCGCCCTGCACGCCCGGGACGGACTGCCGTTCCTGGAGGTGTTCGTGGACACCCCGATCGAGGAATGCGAACGTCGCGACCCGAAGGGCCTGTACGCCAAGGCCCGCCGCGGGGAGATCGGCGACTTCACCGGGATCTCGGCCCCGTACGAGGCGCCGGAGGCACCGGAACTGCGCCTCACCCCGGCGGACGGCGACCCGGAGCAGCAGGCGGCGCGGCTGATCGCGCTGTTGGACACGCTGAAGCTCGGAGTGTAGGCGGGGCTGGGCGGGGACCGGATCGAATCGGGTCGGCGAGGCGAGGGCAGGGTCGGCCGGGTCGGTCGGGTCGGTCGGGTCGGCCGGGTCGGCCGGGTCGGCCGGTGACGTGCCGTCAGGGCCCGGGTATCCCCCTCGGATACCCGGGCCCTGAGGGTGTGTCAGGCCGCAGGCCACCCCTGTCGGACGCCGACCGACGCGACCGGGTCGACCCGTTCGGTGGCGGCCGATCGCTAGTGCAGCAGGCCGCCCGTGGCGGGCTTGCGACCGTGCTTCATCACCAGGGCGATCACGAGCGCCAGCACGCCGCACACGATCAGGACCCAGAACCCGGTGGTGAAGGCGTCCGTGGTGTACGTGCAGCCCCGCTCGTTGCACGCGTCGTTGGTGGCCAGGCCCTGGCCGCTCGGTGCCGGACCGGTGATCTTCAACCGGTTGTCGGTGAAGATCGGGGACAGCAGCGCGACCCCGACCGACGCGCCGAACGACTGGGCGACGACCAGCATGCTGGATGAGATGCCCTGCTGCTCCTGCGGTACCGCCTCGATGATCAGGTTCGGCGCCGCGGCGTAGTACATCCCGAAGCCGATGCCGTAGACCACGCCGCAGAGCAGCATCAACTGCCACGAGTCGTGCAGGAACAGGTACATGAAGCCGGCGACGGTCAGCGTCCCGACGCCGACGATCATCGGCATCCGCAGCCCTCGGCGCTGGCCCCACAGCCCGGCCAGTGGGCCGGCGATCATGCTGGACATCGACTGCCAGATCAGCACGTGCAGGGCGAGCCCGAGCAGGGTGAAGCCGAGCGCGTAGTCGAGCGAGTCGTTGAACGAGACAGCCGCCTTGACCTGGTCGGCGATTCCGGCCCACATCGCCTCGGGCGCGCCCATCGCCTTCGCGCCTTGGACGGCGCCGTCGGCGTACTGGTCGAGCGTGCTCTGCTTGACGTTGTCCGGGGTCAGGCCCATGTAGCTGGTGAGGTAGTTCTGGATGCCGATGATCATGTTCGCCAGGAACGCGATCCCGAGCACGAGCGCCACACGCGGGGCGGTGAGCAGCTTCAGGTCGATGATCGGGTTCTCCACCCGCTTCTCCCACAGTGCCCACAGCGCGATCACGAGCACGCCCAGGAGCGCGTATCCGAACGCGGAGGGCTTGCTCCAGCCCCAGGATTGCCCCTGGCTGATGTAGAGCAGGATCAGCGCGAGCCCGACGCCGAGGATGACACCGCCGACGTAGTCCACCTTCTGTGGGACGCGCAGCTTGGACTCCGGCACCACGACCAGCAGCAGCGGGATCAGCACGAGCATGTAGACGACCAGGAACCAGAACAGCGAGCGCCACGAGTAGTGCTCGGTGAGCAGCCCGCCGACCACCGGCGCGAGCGCGGCCGAGAGACCGAGGCCGGTGGCCGAGATGCCGATCGCGACCGGGATGAACTTGCGCGGCATCAGGTCGCGGATGAGCCCGTACACGACGGCGGTCATCCCGAACGCGACCGCCTGGAGCGCACGGCCGACCAGGAACAGCGGCCACGAACTGGTGAGCGCGCAGACCAGCGAGCCGACCAGGAACGAGACGCTGGTCGCGAGCAGCAGTCGCTTCTTGCCGTAGACGTCGGAGAGCTTCCCGATCAGCGGGCTCACCGCGCCGCCGACCAGGCCCAGGATCACCACCATCCACGAGATGCTCTCGCCGACGGACCGGAACGACGGGGCGATCTCGGGCACGGCAGAGGAGATCATCGCGTACTGGAGCGGCACGACCTCGGAGAACATGACCACGACGGCCAGAACTGCGAAGACCCGGCCCTTGGACACCCCTTCGAGTCGACCGGTGTCGACCGAGGACGGGTCCGATTCGGGCTCCGGCGGCTTCGCGGGTACTTCAACGGTCGCAGACATACCGGTACTTTCCGTTCTGTGCAGAGGCGCGCGCCGGACACGTGTCACCACTGCGACACGTCCGGTTTTGTACGGAATCTTTGGGGGCAAAACGCCGCTCGGCCTCGATGGGGCGGGCGCGTCTCGTGGACGGTGCCAACCGGATCGGTGTACTCCAGCCGAACTGATTGACAGTGTTTAGCACGGCGCACGGGCACGGGGAAGAGTGATCACCAGGAGTGCATACGCTTTGGTCCCATTTGTAGGGGAAATTCCCTGACGGCCCGTCAGCTAACTGTCGTGGTCGAGGGTTTGATCCGAGTCTGGAATCGGGGCGCGAGTCGGGGTCGTCGCAAGGGTTGGAAAGATCCGGCGAGGCGAGGCGGGGCGAGGTCGCAGCCGGGCAGAAAAGCGACCGTCGGTGGCGGGAGAGGGCGAGACTCCGATTGGGCCCGCCGAGGAGCCTCCCGCGCGAGTGACCCATGCTCTCCACAGAGAGCACTGCTCTCGGCCTTCGTTGCGCGATGGCCGGGCCGGGGGCTGCCGGCTTTGCGCTCATAGGTTGGCGGCAGCGGCCGGTGTCGATCAGCCCTGTTCCAGGTCACCGGTGGTCTGGGGCCCGAGTTCTCTCCGGCAAGACGCGAGCTCGCTCGCGGGAAAGGCACCCGCAACGACGGCGGGGGTGGGTGGTCGGTGAAGTTCGTCGAGGGCCTTGCCGAGTGGGTCGGCCGGTCGAACCATGCGCCGAGCCTCGGTGGGAGCAGGCATGGGCGGCCTTGTACGCACCGATCGACGTACGCCGATGCCGGTCGGCCCGGCCCCAGGTCACCGGCGCCAGGAGCCATGGGCCCTCCGGCGAGATGCGGGCCTTGCTCGTCGGGAGGCGCCCGCGACTACGGAGGGAGAGAGCGGTCCGGTGAGGTTCGCCGGGGCGCCTTCCCGGGTGGGATGGGGCGTTTTGGGTGCGGCGAGTGGAGGTGACGAGGTGTCACGAAGCCGGATGGCGTTGCAGGTTGCGGCTTCACCCGGGTTGAAACCGCAGGTCCGGGTGAGCGCGGAGCGAGACGCGGACGTCGGGATCCGGGTTTTGATCCCTGCGGCGGTACTTGCTCGGGTGTAGCGGTGAGTTGTGCCGACGGTGCGCGAAGCCGGCACTCGGCAAGTTCTTGTTTGCGCCGTCCCACCGAAACCGCAGGTCGCGCAGGCTCGCAACGTCCGCGACCGTCACCGTGATCCGGGTCGAGATCGCCGCCGGCCCGGGCTCGGGTGATCTGGTCGCTGTCACGGATGGGTTGTGCCGAGTTGTTCGTAGTCTCGGGTGACGGGCTGTCGGCGTGCTGTCTGTGGCACTGGACGCGGAAGCCGGCCTCGGGCGTGGCCGAGGCGCCGGCTTGGCTGCGTATGCGTGTGGTGCCGGTCGTCCCGCAGGTGCCGGATGTGGGACCAGCGGGGCGGCTTGGTGGCGGTCAGTCCTGGTCGGCGTCCTGGAGGATGCGGTCGATCAGGGCTGCGGCCTGCTCCGGGTGCTGTTCCAGCCACCTGGCGAGGTGTTCCCGGACGGCCTGTGCAACGCAGGCGCGTACTTCGGCGTTGCCCAGTACGCCGCGCGTGGAGCCCTCGAACTCGGGATGGTCCAGCTTCACCGACACGACCGCAGTCAGTCCCTCGCCGATCCGGTCGGCGCCGAGATCGGGATCCGTCGCCGTCAGGAGTCGCCGTGCCCGCGCGTACGCGTTGACCGCAGCGGCCAGTCCATCACGCAAGCCATTCGCGTGGGTTCCGCCGCAGGAGGTGGGCCGGCTGTTGGCGAAGCTCCGGATCCGCTCCTCGCCGGAGCCGCACCACCGGAACGCCACCTCCATCGTCCCGGCCATCCGTGGGTCTTCCTGTTCGAAGCCGATGATGTCCGGGTAAGCGGGTGCCGCCTCCTGTGCGTCGAGGAAGGCGACGAACTCCCGTGTGCCGTCCGAGGACCGGAATCGAACCGACCGGGACTCGGCCGGGCGGCGCAGATCTGTCAGCGAGATCTCCAAGTCCCGGTTCAGGAAGGCCAGTTCCCCGAAGCGGTCCGCCAGGGTGTCGAACGAGCATTCCGCCGTCCCGAAGATTTCGGGGTCCGGTCGGAAGGCGATGGTGGTGCCGCTTCCGGTCGACGGCTCCGCGTCGGTGAGCGCCGTGATCGGGACGCCGCGCGCGTACTCCCATCCCCAATGGACCCCTTCGCGCCACACCTCAGCCGTCATTCGACTCGACAGGACGTTGGCGACGAAGAGCCCGATACCGCCGTAGAGGGGCATCACGTCGTAGCGGCCACTGGGCCCCGGCCCGCAGTGCATGCGTGTCAGCAGGGCTTCGAGATTGGGGCCGCCGGTGTCCTCGCCGTCCTCGATGGACAGAGCCGGCCCGTCATCAGCGACGCGCACGCCGCCGTCGGGTGTGAGCGTGATGTCGACGCAGCCGGCACGGTCGGTCAGGACCTCGTTCACCGCCCGGTCGACGACATCGAACACCACGTGGTGCAGACCATGTTCACCGGTCGAGCCGACGTACATACCGGGTCGCTTCCGGACGGCTTCCCGCGGCTCCAGCACCTGGATGTCGGCTGCGTCGTACCTGATCGCTTCCCCACTCACGATGTCCCCTCCGAGGGTGTGCGGCAGAAGTCATCAGCCTAGGTAAGCTCCGGGAAACCAGCAGCTCAGAGCCGGTTTACCGAAGGTGTGGACGGCTGCGTGAACGCCTGTCCGAAGGCCGTCGACCCTGGGTTCGAGACCCGCCTCCAAATTGCGACCGGGGGCCCACCGAGCCCGCGCACGACGCCATTCCCAGCGACCTCGAGGCCACCAATCTCGATGCATTTCGCCGGAGCGTCGTGGGCTCCCGAACCGCTGGTCACCCGGGACCGGCCGACCAACACCGGCCAACGCCGCCCGGTGAGTACAAAGCCACCCGCAGCCGTTCTCGGCTTGGCGCGACGCATACCGCGGGCACCGCACTCCGCAACCACCCGACCCACCCGGGAAGGCACCGGCCAACCGCACCCGACCACCCGCTCCGGCGCCTCCCCGGCGAGGCAAGCGGGCATCTCACCGGAGAACTCAGGGCTCCTGACCGCCGACGTCCCGAGACCGGGCCGACGGACAGGGCCCAACGCCAACCTGTGGGCACGAGGCGGTCCCGCGGCCGACCCCACCAAGGCGCGACGCACGCCGAGAGCAGTGCTCTCCATGAAGAGTCGGGCCACTCGGGAAGGCGTTTCGGGGAAACCTCGGCGGACCAGTCCACTCCCTCCGCCGCTCGGGTGCCTTTCCTGCCGAGCATTTCGCCGGAAGGCTCAGGCTCCACCAGCGGCGACCTGCAACCGGGGCCGACCGACACCGCCAACGCCGACCGGCGAGCACAAATCCACCCGCACCCAGCCCCCCAACACGCGACGCATACCGAGAGCACTGCTCTCCGCAAACAATCAACCCACTCGGGAACGCGCCCCGGCCGGCCCCACTGGCCTACCCACCCCCGGCGTTGTCGGAGCCTTCCTGCCGAGCAAACCGCGTCTCACCGGAAAACTCAGACTCCACCACCGGCGACCCAAGGCCAACCGACGTCGGCCAACGCCAACCCATGCGCACAAAGCCACCCGCATACCGCCCCACCAATGCGAAGTGCACATCGAGAGCAGTGCTCTCCGTCAAGAGCACCGGTCACTCGCGAACGCGCCCCGGCCGGCCGCACCGAGCCGCTCACTCCCTCCACCGTCGCCGGCGGCCGTTCCTGCCAAGCAAAGCCCGCATCTCGCCGAAGAACTCAGGCCCCACCACCGGCGACCCGGGACCGGGCGACCGACACCGGCCAACGCAGACCCTGAGCAAAAGGCCGGCCGCGCTCGACCCCGCCGACGCGCAACGAACGCCGAGAGCAGTGCTCTCTATGAAGAGCACTGGTCACTCGGGAGGCTGCTCGACAAAAGCTCGACCGAAGACCCGCCCCTCCTACCACCGTTGGCCGCTTCTTCTGTCAGCTCAGGCCCCCGGCTCGCCGGACAACGCAACATCCGCGACAACCCCAAGCAGGCTTCATCCCGAGCCGCCCCGGCCGCGCGCACCGTGGCGTCGCGTCTCAGGATCGCCTGCCCCGCCCACCCGGGTGAAGCGCCTCGGCCTTGCGCCGCCGCGACCGGCCGCTCTCACGCCAGTTCGTGGAACGCGGCTGCGACCTCCGTCCAGCGTTCCACCGCGCCGGTGTCCTCGCGCCAGGTGCTGACCGCCGAGTACGCGACCACGCGGGTCGCGACGCCGCGGTAGCGGTTCATCAGGGCTTGGGCCAGGCCGTCCCACGGGGCGCTCACCGTCAGGCTGTCCAAGACCTCGTCGTCGATCGCGGCGGCCATGCCCGCGCGGTCCTTGGCGGCGAAGAGGCGGTTCAGGCGGGGTTGGAGGTCGTCCCAGCCGTGGGTCTCGAAGACCTTGGCGTAACCGGGCGTCGAGCCGTAGAAGGCCAAGCGCAGGCGCAGCTTCTCGCGTTCGGCCTCGATCTCCTCGTCGGTGTCGCCGGTCGCGGTCATCACCGGGCAGACCAGCGCGAAGTCGTCGGCCGCGCCGCCGGCGGCGAGTTGGGGGCGGACCACCTCCTCGATGTAGCGCACGCTGTGCAGCGGGTGGACGTGCAGGCCGTCGGCCACCTCGCCGATCATCCGCAACATCCACGGGTTGACCCCGGCCAGGTAGATCGGCGGGTCGGCGATCGAGCCGCCCGGCGTCCACTCCGGCGTCATCAGCGTGAAGCGATAGAAGTCGCCCTTGAACCGCAGTCGTTCCTCACCCCGGAAGGCCGCCCAGATCGCCCGCAACGCGCCGACGTACTCGCGCAGTCGCGGCCCCGGCTGGTCGAACTCGGCCGAGTAGCGCCGCTCGATGTGCGGTCGTACCTGCGTACCCAGGCCCAGGACGAAGCGTCCGCCGGTGGCCTCGGCGAGTTCCCAGGCCGCCGACGCGGTGACCATCGGGCTGCGGGCGAAGGCGACCGCGATGCCGGTGCCGATGGTCAGGCTTTCGGTGGCCAGCGCCGCGGCGGTCGCGGCGGTGTACGCGGTGCGGCCGCCTTCGGTGAGCCATAGCCCGTCGAAGCCGGCCCGCTCGGTGGCGGCTGCGGCGCGTTGCATGCCGCGCAGGGTGAGGCCGGCTGCCATGACATCGAGCTGAGGGGGCGTCACTTGTTCTCCTGTACCGAGGATTTCGCGGTTTCCGCTTCGTGTACACGGTCCCACGCGCCGGTGACCGTGCCGGTCCAGCGCGGCGCGCGCCGTTCCGACCAGGCGCGCGGGCCCTCGCGCGCGTCCTCGGTGCCCATCAGGATGCGGTGATAGGCGGTTTCGAGCCGCTCGACCTCGTCCGGGCCGGCGTCCGCCCACAGCAGCCGTTTGGTGAGCGCGGCCGACACCGGGTGCACGTTGGTGGCGATGTCGCGGGCGATCTCCAGCGCGGCGGGCAATACCTCGGCCGCGGGCAGCGCGCGCGAGGCGAGCCCCAGCGCGAGCGCCTCGCTCCCCCGGAACGTACGCCCGGTCAACAGGATGTCGGCGGCCACCGCTCGCGAGGTGGCGGCCGGCACCGTCCAGTGCGACTGCGCGTCGGGCACCATGCCGCGCCGCACCTGGGGAATCGCCAATTTCGCGTCCTCGGCCACGATCCGGATGTCGCACTGCATCGCCAGCGTGAACCCGATGCCGATCGCGTGCCCGTTGATCGCCGCGATCACCGGCTTGCGCACGGCCCAGGCGGGCGGCCGAACCGGCGACGCGCTGAACTCCCGCGCACGCGCAGGCGCACGCCCACCGGACCCCGGCTTCGGCTTCGGCTTCGGCTCCGGTCCGTGCGCCGACCCCGGCGCCGCCGTCGACCCCGGCCCGGACCCTGACCTCGGCTCCGGCCCCGCAAAAGTGTCCGCAGCCGGCGACATATCGGCCCCCGCGCAGAACGCCCGCCCCGCGCCGGTCAGCACCACAACCCGCACCGCGTCGTCCGCATCGCAGCGCGCGTACGCGTCTCCCAGGGCGATGCCCATCCCGCCGGAGAACACGTTCAGCTTCTCGGGCCGGTCAAGCGTGATGACGGCGATGCCGTCGCGAATGGCGAACTGGATCACTCTCGGACGGTAGGCCGATTCCTTGACAAGGTCAAGCGAAGGCTTCGAGGTCGACTCACCAGATCGTTGACCGAATCAAGGGATGCTCCTTAGGGTCTGACCAACCAATGTCACGAGGGGACTCCACACCATGACCAACCCGTTCGGGTTCGAAGGTAAGCGCGTTGTCGTCACGGGAGGCTTCTCGGGTGTGGGAGCCGCCCTGGTCGAGGTGCTGGCCGAGCAGGGCGCCGAGCACATCACCGTGCTCGACCTCAAGGAGCCGACCGGCTCGGCGCACACATTCATCCGGACCGACCTGTCGGACGCCGCGTCGGTCGACGCCGCCGTCGACACGATCGACGGCCCGGTACACGCGCTGTTCAACAACGCGGGCGTGGCCGGCACGCTGCCCGCACCGGCGGTGTTCGCGATCAACTACCTCTCGTTGCGCCGGTTGACCGAGGCGCTCGTGGCCAAGGGTGCACTGCCCGAGGGCGCGGCGATCGTGAACACCGCATCGATCGCGGGGATTTCGTGGCCGGCCCACCTGGAGGCGATCAAGCAGTTGATCGCGATCGAGGACTGGGACGCCGCGCAGGAATGGCTCGCGAGCAACGAACTCGGCAGCGACGCCTACAGCTACAGCAAGGAGCTCGTGCAGGTTTACACGATGCACTACGCCCGTACGGCCGCGGCGAAGGGCCTGCGGATCAACAGCGTGTGCCCCTCGCCGATCGACACCCCGCTGCTGCCGGACTTCCGCAAGACGATCTCCGACAAGGTGATCGACTGGAACATCTCCCAGGGCAACGGCCGACTCGCCACCGGCCGCGACGTCGCCCTCGCACTCGCCTTCCTGGGCGCGGACGCCTCCGGCTTCCTCAACGGCGTGAACATCAACCTGGACGGCGGCTTCAACGCCGGCCTGACCGTCGGCAACCTCGACTTCTCCGGCCTGGCGTAGCGCGCGCGACACCCGACACGACGCCCCGTCACCCGCCGAACCGGGCGACGGGGCGTGCCTCCTAGCCTCTGGTGCGCGGGGCCGGCAAGGGGGCGCCGGCTCGGCGGCGAAATCGTCCCATCAGGTTCACGTCGCCGGCGCCATCCGTACGGCCCGAGGCAAGGCGCACGAGGTGCCGGGGCCGGCGTTCGAGCCGGCAGGGTTCCGTGGCACTCGGACGATGCCTGATCTGCGGTGTCCCGATCCACACCCGAATACTGAACATCCGAACTACTGTGGATCTCATGCCAACGGCTTACGAGGACGTGCCCTTCAGCGAGCTGCTCCACCATCCCGCCGCGACCACGCGCAGGCTGGACTCCGTCCGCGCGCTACGACTGCGCTGACGCGACGCCGGGGACCTCGCCCTGATGCGTGTCGACCAGATGGAGCAAGACACCTCGGTGATGGGTTTCGCGTCACGCCTGCCGGCCGGTCTGGCGCGAACCGAGAACGTCGCCGCCTTGCGCCAGGCACTACCCGAAGCCCTGCCGTGGAGCACGTTCCTACCCGCCGACGACATAGACACCCTGTCCGAACTGGTGGATACGGCGCGCGGCGCGGTAGCCCTGGACAACCTGGCCCCGATCGCGCTCCTGCTCACCCAATGGCGGCACAGTGCGGAGATCCACGCGGATCCCACCCTGCTCTCGATCCTCACCCGCGAGCCGGATGGCGACCTCGGACCGGTGCCCATGCCCGAGGCAACGGGGTGAGCCCGAAGCGCGGAGACCGCGCCGCGCCGCCGCCGATCGGTGACGAAGACGACCTTCGTTTCGCCAACGGCGAGGCAGCTGACGGCTGGGAACACACTCGAGCCGCCAGGCAGCGGGCAATGTGCGCCGCGCGTTCGAGAAGATCCGGGTCGCTCCCCGCGCCGTCGACAACCCCAACCGTCAGCACCGCCTCAAGGGCAAACAAGCACCTTCAAAGGCCGGGAACTGGAACGTTGGCAATACGACGTCACCGCGTATCTGGTATCTCCTCGACGACGTCAACCGCATCGCGTGGATCACCTACGCGGGTACGGGCCATTCCAAGGCCACAGACTGAAGCCGTTCCACACTCACAACCACCGCGGGATCGCACCGCGTTGGGGGTGTAGACGTGAAGTCGAGCCGCGGATTCGACGTCGAATGGGCCGTCGAATCCTCGACCTCTCCGGACGCGCCTGGACGGCGGGTTCAACGCCGGACTGACCGTCGGAAACCTCGACTTCTTTGGTCTGGCGTAGCGCGAGCCGCGCACCGAGGGGACGATGCCCCGTCACCCGCCGATTCGGGCGACGGGGCAGGCCGATTGCCTCAGCCGCGCAACGACGCCGTGAGCACACCCCACGAACCCGCAGACACGACCAGGCAACCCATGCTGGGGTCCTTGCTGTCGCGAACGGGGACGAAACCCGGGAAGCCATCGGCCACTTCGACGCACGCACCTTGATCGTCGTTGCTGTGGCTCGACTTGCGCCAGGTCGCGGCGCTCAGGTCGGGAGTTGTGTGCATGCCTCGTGCTCCTTCCGGACGGCGGTTCAACGCCGGACTGACCGTCGAAGACCTCGACTTCTCCGGCCTGGCATGGCGCAGGCCGCACCCCGACACGACGCCCCGCCACTCACCGAACCCGGCAACGGGACAGACTGATTGCCTCAGCCGCGCAACGCCGCCGTGAGCACACCCCACGAAGCGACAGGAACAACCAGACACCCGACGCTCGGGTCCTTACTGTCGCGGACCGGGACGGCGCCGGGAAAGTCGTCGGAGACCTCGACGCACGCGCCCTGGTCAGGGTTGCTGTGGGTCGACTTACGCCATGTGAGTGCGCTTATGTCGGGAGGTGTGAACATCCTTCGTACTCCTTTAGAGCTGCACGGATCATGACCGCCGATTCCCTCGGGTCAAGGGCGTAGGCGCATGCGCGATCGTAGGCCAGCCGACGTACTCGGATGGTGTCCGGATCTTCAACGATCTGTCCGAACATGCCCCCCTCAACATAGACGACAGTCACGTCTTCCAACTCGACCACGATCTGGGTTACGTCACTGATGCCAAACCCGGCATTGCGGTAGGGCAGCACCCTGATCATCCCGTGTTCGTGATCCATGAGCGCCAGGAGAGATTCGAGTTGTGCGCGCATCACCTCCGCTCCGCCGATCCACCGGTATAGCACCGCCTGATCGATGAGGGCCATGAAGTAGGAGCCGCTCTCCCTGTCGAAGATGTGGCGTCTACCCATTCGTGCGGCTACACGGACGTCAAGCTCCTCGTCGGTGGCTCCCAAGTCCGCGTTTTGGAACAGGGTACGAGCGTAGGCCGGCGTCTGAAGCAGTCCGGGGATGTACAGCCCCGCCCACTCGCCGAGGCTCAGTGCCTCGTTCTCCAGGCTCATGTACTCCAAGTACCGATCCGGGAACCGCACTCCGCGCAGCATCTCGAACAGAGCGGTGAACAGGCCGTTCGTACCGAACGCCGCGTCGAGCTTCGGGCACAGTTCTTCCGGGACCGGACTGTCGCACGTCTCGAATCGGCTCATCGACGCCTTGCTGTAGCCAACGACGTCGGCCAACTCCGTTACGGACATGCCGGCTCGCGTTCGATGCTCGCGAATCTGGGCGGCCACGCGCTGACGAGGTGATCCGTTTGTCGGATCGGTCCGATGCTCCCGGAATCGCACACCCGTACCCCTCTTCGTTCCAATTGCATCCGCAACGGTGGCCTTCTTCAAAGACTAGGGCGATTGGCCGATCCTGAACCACAGAGTGGCCGAATAACCACCCACCGCAACCGCTGGGGTCACTCCGGCGCGGGATGGACTTCCGCGTGCGTCAAAGACCGTCCCGACCGACCGTGCGGGGCGAGGGAGTCGGCACAGCCGTTCCGTGGTCGAGCGGCGGTCCGACGAGGGATGGGAGGTAGGGGGCGAGTGAATGCCTGGACAGCGCCTCGCCCCCTGCGTGCCCCGAAACGAGAAAGGACACGTCATCACGATGACAGATCGCATCGGATGGACCCAACGAAGCTCGACGCTCGTGTCGACACCGGAACGCGACGCGCAAGACGAGCAGTTGCGCCTGCTCGTCCGGAAGTGGGTCGACGAAGCGGACTTCTGCGCTCTCCGACCTGCCCCGCGTGCCCCGCACCCGACGCCGGTCCTTCGGCACCTGCGTTCTCAGCGTCGTTGGTGGAGGACTTGGCGGACCTGGCAGACCCGGCGGGTCTCGCGGTTGACGGTGCGGTTTCGCACGTCGCGCTCGGGTGGACGGGACGGGCGATGACCGCCTCGTCGAAGCAGAAGCAGCTTGCGGGGAGCACGCAGCGGGACCTCGACAGAGGCCGCGCGTTCTTCGAGCGCTACCGGCACGCGTGGTGCCGCGACGCCTACTCCGGTCGTGAAGGCGTGCTCACGGATGTATGGGGCCGGCAGGTCCACCTGCGCCTGCGAAGCGGCATCGAATTCACGTGTCGAATCCGGGACCTGGTCATTCTCCGGCTCCCCCGGCCGGTCCTGTACGAGCGCGTCGCGTACGTCGGAGCGGAGGACGCGAAGGAGCGGCCGGTCGGCGCGGTCATGGAGTTGTGGGCCGTGGACAAGGGCACATTGGCGATCGTGCAACCGCCGACCGGTCCCGCCTGGTTCGCGCTGTCGGCGGACCTCGAACCGGTCGACCGCCCTATAGGCCTCGTGGCGGATTGGGCGAACCCCCCGTTTCCGAATGGAAGCCCGAGAGCCGTGGACAACGTCGCGCCGTCCCCGATCGGCGGCGAATACGGCCTCGACCGCACCGATATCGGGGCTACCGACGGCACGTAGGACTTTGCCGGCGGTCCGATCCCGAACCCGGGCGTCGGATAGCGGACAGTCGAAACCCGGATACGGATGCGGCCGGCTTTGTGGACAAGTCGATGGCTCACGCAAATTGCCGGGGCTTCTCGCAACGAGAAGCTCCGGCAATTTGGGGTATGACGAATTGTCAGGCACGCCACCCGAAGGCGTCGGTCGTGCTCAGACGGCGGGGTCCTCGACGGCGGCGGGAATCTCGCCCTCTGCCATCTCCTCGACGAATCGCTGCAACAGGGTGGCGAACGTCTCGCGGTCCGTGTCGCTCCAGCGGTCGAGCATCTCGCTCATCCGCCGATCCATGACGTCGTTGAGCCGGCGCCGGACCGAGTCGCCGCGCGGCGTCAGCGAGACGAGGCTGACCCGCCCGTCGTCCGGGCTGGGCGAGCGCCGTACGTAGCCGTCCCGCTCCAGTTGGCCCACCTGGCGGGCGGTGGCGCCCGGGTCCATGTTGGTCATGCGCGCCAACTCCCCCATGGGGAGCGGACCTTGCTTCTCGATTCGGCGCAGCAGCACATAGGCGGGCTGCGAGATGGTCGCGCCCGCCGCGGCGGCCTGGCCCGCGTACACTCGGCGGCTGGCGTGGCGCCGAAGCAGGGCCTCCAGCGCCCGCTGGATCGCTTCGACGTTTTCGGTGGAGTTCACCCGACCATGATAGCAGTCCTTGACTGCGTCAATTTAATACTGTGCGATAACGTGCATATCTCGGGCCGGATTTCGAAGCCGGGTCGGGTTGGGTTGTACACCGCGACTAAAGGTTCGGCATTGCGAACCCGCGAACGGGGCTTCACATCCAGGGAAGGCTCACGGAGAGCCGAGGAGCGGGGTCTGCGATACGTACGCGACGCACCCGCGATCATGTGTGATCACACATGTTGCTTTCTGCGGCCCGGCGGCGGGCCTAAGCGACTCGGCTAAGCGGTCGCCTCGGTCCCGACGGAGGAAACGAGACCGAGACGACCTGCCCATGGACTATGTCAGTCGTCAGACGATCAGACAATGGCAACCGGATTGATGGGGCTACCCGTTGCGCCGGTGACCGGAAGCGGCGCGACACACAGCAGGCACGAATAGGCGCCCTCCTCCGCCATCGCCTCGGCGAGCTCGCTCAACCACAGGTGTTCGAGAAGCGGGACTCCCGATTCGACCAGCAACGCGATGTGTACCGACAGGAACCGATCGTCGAACGGAATGCACTCGATCGCACTGTTGTCCGCGCCCACGACGCTGATGTCCCGCGCCCGGACGTACTCCACCGCGTCGAGCGACAGGCCCGGCTGCGCGAACGACGGTTCGCGGCCCGAGGCCGTGATGGCGCGGTACTCGTCGAGGTAGCCGGTGCGGACCAGCAGCACGTCGCCGGGGCGGACCTCGACGCCCTGTCGCTCGGCGCAACCGGCCAGGTCGGCGCCGGTGATCTTGTATCCGCCCTCCAAATACTGCATATCGAAGTACCGAGGCAGGTCCAACAGCACCGCCCGAGTCGCGAAGGCGCCGAGCTTGTCGATCCCGCAGCGGCCGGCGCCGGTGTGCGAGCGGAACGTCTCGGCCGGGAAGCCGTTGTAGAAGCGGCCCTTGGCCTGCACGTGGCACAGCGCGTCCATGTGCGTGAGGTTGTGCGACGGGATGATCAGCACGTCCTCGTTCGAGCCGACGTCGTCACCGCCCTCGAACCCCTCGAACATCGCGTCGGTCTGGCTGACCAGGGTGAGCCGCTGCGGTGAGCCGCGGAAGTCGAAGGCGGGCTGGTTGCCGCGCGTGATGGGCAGCGCGAGCGAGTACGAGCGCCCGGTCCGAATCTCGTGCGCGGCGGCCCGGACGCCCGCCGGTTCGATCAGGTTGAGCGCCCCGCGCTCGTCCTCGGGGCCCCAGCGGCCCCAGTTCCCGGCGGCGGGCACCGGCTCGTCCGTACCGGGTCGGGTGTCGTCCGTCATGGGTCGGCGGTCCTCTCGGGCGGCCGGCCGGATCGGCGATCCGCAACCGGCGGGCGGGCCGGCCGGATCGGCGATCCGCAACCGGCGGGCGGGCCGGTCGGATCGGCGATCCGGCCGGTCGATCCGGGCCGGGCGGGCCTCAGAACGCGATGACGCCGCGCGCGATCCGGCCGTTGTGCATGTCGTCGAGCACGTCGTGGAAGCCGTCGGCGGGATAGACCTTGGAGACCAGCGCGTCCAGGTCGAACTTGCCCTGGCGGTACAGCTCGACGATCGCCCGGATGTCCTCGTGCGGACGCACCCCGCCTGCGCGCGTGCCCAGGATGCCCCGGTCGCACTGGAGCAGGTTGGCGATCCGGATGTTGGCGGTCGCGGTCTGCGCGGGCTGGCCGACGGCGATCAGCGTGCCGCCCCAGTCCAGGGCCTCCATGGCGTTCTCCAGTACCGACGGGATGCCGGTGCACTCGAAGATCCAGTCCACGCCGCCCGCGCCGAATACGCCGACTTTGACCTCGTCGCTGTACGGGAACAGGGTGCGGATCTCGTCCGCGACGTCCACGTCCTTCCCGGACTTGACGAAGTCGGTCGCGCCGAACTTGCCGGCCAGTTCGAACTTGCCGGGCACGGTGTCGATGCCGACCACGCGGCCGGCGCCCTTGAGCCGGAGCGCCTGGACGGCGGACAGGCCGACGCCGCCGAGGCCGATCACGGCCGCGGTCTGACCGGGCAGTACGTTCGCCCGGTTGAGCACCGCGCCCGAGCCGGTGACCACGCCGCACGGCACCAGGCACGCGGAGGTCAGCGGCACGTCCTTCGGGATGGTCACGCACTGGATTTCCTTGACCAGGGTGAGCTCGGCGAAGGTGGACGCACCGGCGAAGTTCCACACCGGCTCGTCGCCGATCGCGAACGGCGTGCCCCGGTTGCCCAGCGTCTGGCGGCAACGATTGGGGTGGCCGGTCTGGCAGTGCCGACACATCCCGCACGCGGCGATCGTGGTGATCACCACGTGGTCGCCGGGCGCGACCGTACCGACGCCCGCGCCGACCTTCTCCACGATCCCGGCGCCCTCGTGCCCGAGCACGGACGGCGTGGGCCACTCGATGACGCCCTCCAGCACGCTGACGTCGCTGTGGCAGACCCCGGTCGCGACGATCCGTACCAGAACCTCACCGGCCTCCGGGTCACGTACGGTGACATCGTCCCGGATCTCGGCGCCCGTGGCGGTGTGCAGGATCGCGCGCATGTACCGTCTCCTCGTTCCGGGCGGACGGCCCGCCGCGAGGTGTGTTCGCCGCGCACCGGACCGGCCCACCCCAAGCCGAACTTCCACATCCTTGATCACTACAACGATGTCGATTATTCACCGCGCGCCGAAGAGGTCAAGGCATAGCGGGCCTGGGATCTGACGACCCGTCGGACGTTTGACGACGGCGGTCGCCGGGCGCGGAGACGGGCGCGAGCGGCGATCGTGGGCGCGTCGAGGACACTCCTCGAAGGGCGCGCCCTGCCGACCGCGATCCGTCGGATGCACGTCCTGCTCGACCCGCCGCGGTCCGGAGCCGTGCGCGCCCCGCTCGAACCACCCGCGGCACGGAGCCGTGCGCGCCCCGCTCGACCCACCGCGGTCCGGAAGCGTGCGCACCCCGCTCGACCCGCCGCGGTCCGGGGACACCTCTGGCCCGCGACCCGCCTCGACCCTCAAGCGCGCGTCCGCTCAGTCCACCGTCGGACTGCGGCGTTCCAGGAGGATGACATCGCGCCAGCGGCCGTGGTGCCGGCCGACCCGCTCGCGGGTGCCGATGGTGCGGAAGCCCAGAGCCGCGTGCAGGGCGAGGCTGCCGGTGTTCTCCGGGAAGACGCCGGCCTGGATGGTCCACACGCCGGCCGCCTCGGTCGAGGCGATCTGCGCGCTCAACAGGGCGCGGCCCACTCCCCGGCCCGCCGCGTCGGGATGGACGTAGACAGAGGTCTCCACCACACCGCGATAGACCGCGCGCTTGGACGTCGGGCTCGCGGCCACCCAACCCAGCACCGTGCCGGTCGCCCCGTCGAGCGCGACGAAGCGGTGCTCGGGCAGTTTGCCCGCGTCGAATTCGGCCCAGTCCGGCGCGCTCTCCTGGAAGGTGGCGTCCCCGCCGTCGATGCCGAGCTGATAGATCGCGAGCACCTGGTCGGCGTGCTCGGCACGCATCGGCACGATGGTCGCGGTCGTGGTGGCGGTGGTCATGATGCTCTCCGGGGACGCGGTGGCCGGCAGAACCACCATCCTCACCGAATGGACATGCGCCTTCGCACCCGCCCCGGTATAAATCGCCGAATGGGATCACAGGCTGCACAGGACGTGGAATCGACGGTCGCACACGCCGTCGCGGTGTTGACCGAGGCAACCGAGAGCGAACGGGACTGGTCACGCCCGGCGGGCGAATTGGAATGGGACTGTCGTTACACCCTGGTCCACATCGTCGGCGATCTGTACGTGTACGCCGGCCAGATCGCGTCGGGCCGGATGGACGACTACCTCCCGGTGGACATCGAGGCCGACGCCGACGCGACGCCGGCCGAGATCCTGCACGCGGTCCGGGCCGGCGGGGCGCTCCTCACCGCCATGGTGGCCACCCGGCCCGACTCGGCCCGCGCGTTCCATCCGTACGGGATCTCCGACCCGGACGGCTTCGCGGGAATGGGCATGATCGAGGTCATGGTCCACATGCACGACCTGGCGGCCGGGCTCGACCTGGCCTACCGGCCCGATCCGCAGATCTGCGCCCGCGTGCTGGCACGGATGTTCCCCGACGCGCCGACCGGTTTCGACGCCTGGCCCACCCTGTTGTGGTGCACCGGCCGTACCGAACTCCCCGGTCACCCGCGCCGGGTCGGCAAGTGGCGCTGGCAGGGCCTCCCCGCGACGTAGGCCGGGGCCGTCGAATCCTCCGGGTGGAGGACGTCGATCCAGGCGCCCCGCGTCTACGCTGCTCGCGTCCGAGCGCCGCATCGCACGCCCGGAGCCGAGTACCGCACGCGCGGTGCCCGGCGCCGACACCGGGTACCCGTCGCGCGTCGCATACCCGACCGCACACGCCCGTCGGAGGTACGCACCATGCCCGCACCGTCCCTGGATGGACTCGGCTTCGCCCCGCTCGATCGTCCCGAGCACGGCGAGGTGGACGCTTCCACGTTCTTCACGTACCACGAGCGCGACGGCGTGGTCTGGGCCGAGTACAGCGGCGGCGACATCGTGCGGGGCCACCTGATCGGCACTCGCGAAGCGGACACGCTGGACTTCCGCTACACGCAGCTCAACCGGTCCGGCGCCACCGCTTCGGGGCACTGCCTCAGTGCCGTGGTCGTGTTGCCGGACGGGCGGATCCGGCTGGAGGAGAGCTGGGAGTGGGAGTCCAGGCCGGGCAGCGGTACGAGCGCCGTGGAGCAGGTCCCCGAGGCGCGGACCTGACACCCGGTCGGTTGTCGGACGCGGTATCTACGTTGAACCCCGACGGACATCGCGACCGAAGGGGTGGGCCATGGGATTCAACGGGGACATCGTCGTATTACGCGCACAGACGCCGTTGACGGACCTGGCCCCCTTCGTCGGCGGAAGCGGACATCCGGTCTACGGCGAGTGGTCCTACCTCGACGGCTGGCGTGCGGTGCACGTGCGGCACTTCGAGGATCCGTACGCCTTCCAGGGGCCGTGGCTGACCGACTTGGCCGCCCGGACCGGCTCTCCCGTACTGGTCTGCGGCGTGTTCGAGAGCGATGTCGCGCACGTCCAGGGGCTGAGCGGGACGCACTTCTGGGAGGGCTGGCTCGACCCCGGCACCGCCGCCTCGCGGTTGGCCCAGGACCGGTGGGAACGCGCGGGCGGGCGGGGCGACTTCGCCCGGGTCCGGGACGAGGCCGCCGCGTGGCTGGAGGAGGATCGGCCGCGCGTCGCGGAGGCCGCGGTCCGGTGGGCCGCGGCGGCCGGGTACCAGGTGCGGCCCGAGCCCGTCGTGGAATTGTTGGCCCTGAAGCGGGATCCGTTCGTCGAGCGGTTGTTCTTCGAACTGCTGACCCGCCTCGGCCTGGTGGCGGCGCCCGCGCGGTAGGTCGATCGCGGTCCCGGGGCGCTCGCGGCTCACGCGGCCCCGGGCCGCTCGCGGCTCATTCGACCTTGCGCACCTCGGTATCCTCCGGCCGGATCCGCCGGCCGTCCGCGGCGTGCACCTCGAGCGCCCGCAGCGGCCGGCCGTCGCGGCGGTCCAGCAGGCTGGACTGCGGCTCGGCCGGCTCGAACCAGTGCGCCTCGCCCCACTGCCGCAGAGCGACGATCACGGTGAACAGGTCGCGGCCCTTGGCGGTCAGCACGTACTCGCCGTAGGCGCTGCCGTCCGACGCGGGCACCACCTCCATGATCCCGCCGGCCACCAGCGCGCGCAGTCGTGCGGTCAGGATGTTCTTGGCCACGCCCAGGCTGCGCTGGAACTCGCCGAACCGCCGGCTCCCGTCGAACGCGTCGCGCACGATCAGCAGCGACCACCAGTCGCCGATCGCGTCCACGGACCGGGCCACCGGACACGTGCTGTCGTCGAACCGCGTGCGCTGCACCATGCCTCGTCCTCTCCTGCCGGGCGATCACCCACCATCACCCTGGTTGCAACATGCTACCAAGCTCGTCTAGCGTGCATCTGGTGGCAATTTGCAACCAGATGCACGAGGGGCGGGACATGGCAGCCGAGCACGACGTGCCGGAGCACACCGAGGAGCGGAACGAACACAGCACCGCGGAGAGGACCGAAGCGCGCACCGGGAAGGGAACCGACGCGGGAACAGGGAAGGGGACCGAAGCCCGAACCGGCGCGCGAATCCGGGAAGCCGTGGGCACCGCGTCGACCGCCGGATCCGGCTCGCTCTCCCGTGCGCTCACCCTCGTCTTCGCGATCGCCGCCGGCGTCGCCGTCGCGAACGTCTACCTCGCCCAACCGCTCCTGGTGACCATGGGGCACGACCTCGGCCTCGCCGCAGGCACCGTCGGGGTCGTGGTCACGCTGACCCAGGTCGGCTACGGATTCGGCCTGTTCCTGCTGGTCCCGCTCGGCGACCTGGTCGACCGTCGCCGGCTGCTCGTCGGCCAATTCGCGCTGCTGGCCGCCGCGTTGGCCGGTGTCGGGCTGGCCGGCAACGCCGCATCGCTGTTCGTCGCGATGATCGCCGTGGGCCTGCTCGCGGTGGTCACCCAGGCGGTCGTCGCCTACGCCGCCGCACTGGCCGCGCCGGCCGAACGCGGTCGCGTCGTCGGTTCGGTGACCAGCGGCGTGGTCACCGGCATTCTGCTCGCCCGAACGGTCTCCGGCACGGTGGCCGACCTGGCGGGCTGGCGCGCGGTGTACCTCGGCTTCGCCGCGCTGACCCTGGCGCTGGCCGGGACGCTGTACCGAGTGCTTCCGCGTCGGCGCGACGATCGGGTGCCCGCTTCCGTCGACACGCCGCCGTCCGACCGCAAGGCGCCACCGTCCTATCGCAAGCTGCTCGTCTCGACGGTGACGCTGTTCGTCGAGGAACGCCTCTTCCGGGTCCGCGCGCTCTTCGCGCTGCTGATCTTCGCCGCCTTCAGCACCCTGTGGAGCAGCGTCGCGCTCCCGTTGAGCGAGCCGCCGCTGTCGCTGTCGCACACCGCGATCGGCGCCTTCGGCCTGGCGGGCGCGGCCGGGGCGCTCGGCGCGATCCCGGCCGGGCGGCTGAGCGACCGAGGACACGCGAACCGGGTCACCGGAATCGCGCTCGTGCTGCTCACCCTGTCCTGGCTGCCCCTCGCCTTCACCCGCCAGTCGCTGTGGGCACTGGTCCTGGGCACCATCGTGCTCGACCTCGCCGTACAGGCGGTGCACGTGACCAGCCAGACGTTGATCCACCCGCTGCGCCCGGACGCCGGCAGCCGGCTGATCGGCGGCTACATGATCTTCTACTCGATCGGCAGCGCGGGCGGCGCGATCGCCTCGACCACCCTGTACGCGGCGGCCGGCTGGCTCGCGGTGTGCGCACTGGGCGCGGCCTTCGGGGCGCTGGCACTGCTGGTGTGGGTGCTGGAACTGGGGCGCGCACACCGGATGGAGGGCAGGTCCGCGGCACCGCCCGTCACACCGTGATCAGTACGTTCACGACCACGCCGACGACGAGCAACAGCAGCAGCCAGGACCACGGCGGACGCAGCGCCGGACGCGGTCGGGAGGATCGGTCGCTCACGGTCGACTCCTTCGTCGTTGCCGCCGACCGCTCCGGGTGAGCCGCCGACCTGCACAAACGTAGGATTTCGTAGCGGTGTCCCGGCAGCCCGCACGCGCCCGTTCCGATGGTGGTGCGCGCACCACCATCGGGACACCCGCGGCTCGGCTACCTCTCGCGCGCGGCGGCGGAGACCATCGAACGAGCCCAGGAAAGGGGTCGAGCGGTGCACACGAAACCCGAACCGCCCGAAGCACGCGCCGCGCTCCCCACAGGGCGAGCCGCACTCTCCGGCCTGCCCGCAGCCCGCGCCGCGCTTCGCGGCCTGCCCACCCGGCTGGGTCTGCTCGCGCGAGCCGGCGGCACCGGCCTCCTCGCCCTGCTCGCGCTGCCCGTGGTCCTCATGTGCGCGTGCCTGTACGTCGCCGGCTTCGGCCTGCCCCTGCTGACCCCGCTGCTGCGCGGGGTGCGGCGACTGGCCGGCGCCGAACGCCGTCGGGTGGGCGTCGTGCTCGGCGGCCCACCGGTGCCCGAGCACTATCGCCCCCTCGACGGCCCCCTGCTCACCCGCGCGCGCATCGCGCTGACCGACCCCGCCGGCCGACGGGACCTGCTGTGGCTTCCGGTACACGGCCTGAGCGGAACCCTCGCCGCCGTGCTCGGCCTCGGCCTGACCGTCAGCGCCGTCAACAACCTCACCATGCCGCTGTGGTGGTGGGCCGTGCCGGGTCGGGCGCCGTCCGGCGTCGGCTTCGCGGTCGATTCGTGGTGGAAGGCCGCGGCGATGCTCCCGATCGGCGCGGCGGTCGCGGTGCTCGCGGTCGCCCTGGCCGCACCGCTGCTGCGCGGCCAGGCCCGGCTGACCCGGCCGCTGCTCACCCCGCCGGACGGGTCGGTGGTCGAGCGGCTGGCCGAGGTCACCGCGAGCCGAGCCGCCGCACTGGACGCGCACGGCGCCGAACTGCGGCGGATCGAACGGGATCTGCACGACGGTACGCAGAACCGACTGCTCGCCGTGGTGCTGCATCTCGGGCTGATCGAACGGGCCCTGGAACGCGATCCGGAGCAGGCGCTGCCGCTGGTCCGACGCGCTCGACGGGCGGCCGGCGACGCACTGGACGAGTTGCGCGACGTGGTGCGCGGCATCCACCCGCCGATCCTGGCCGAACGCGGCCTGGACGGCGCCGTCTCGGCCTTGGCCGCCCGCTGTCCGGTGCCCTGCGTCGTGCACACCGCCGGGCTGACCCGCACACCGGCCGCGGTGGAGACGGCCGCGTACTTCGTCGTCGCCGAGGCGTTGAACAATGTGGCCAAGCACAGCCGCGCCGCACACGTCGAGGTCCGGCTGACCCGCGAGGAGGACACGCTGGTGATCGAGGTCGAGGACGACGGGCGCGGTGGCGCGGACGAGCACGCGGGCAGCGGCCTGGTCGGCATCAGGCGGCGCGCGGCCGCGCTGGACGGCCGGTTGAGTGTGCACAGCCCGGTCGGCGGACCGACCCGACTGCGCGCGGAGTTGCCGTGCGGGTGGTGATCGCGGAGGACGACGCGCTGCTGCGCGAGGGCCTGGTCCTGCTGCTGACCGGTGAGGGCTTCGAGGTCGCGGCGGCGGTCGACAACGGCGCCGACTTCCTGGCCGCCGTCGCGGCGCACGGCCCGGACGTCACGGTCGTCGACGTGCGACTGCCGCCGGACTTTCGCGACGAGGGGCTGCGGGCCGCGATCGAGGCCCGGCGGCGCCGGCCCGGGCTGCCCGTGCTGGTGTTGTCCGCCTATGTCGAGGACCGGTACGCCGCGGAGTTGCTCGCCGACGGCAAGGGGGCGACCGGCTATCTGCTCAAGCAACGGGTGGGCGACGTCGACGAGTTCGCCGACGCGCTGCGTCGGGTGGCGGCGGGCGGCACGGTGATGGATCCCGAGGTGGTGGCCCAACTCCTGGTCCGGCGCCGCTCCGACGACCCGCTGCGTGAACTGACCCCCCGCGAGCGCGAGGTGCTCGCACTGATGGCGGAGGGCAGGTCGAACACGGACATCGGCCGGCTTCTGGTGATCAGCGAGGGCGCGGTGAACAAGCACATCCGCAACATCTTCGCGAAGCTCGGGCTGGCCCCCGACGACGCGGGGCATCGACGGGTGCTCGCCGTACTCGCCTATCTGAACGGCTGAGCGAACGAGCACCCGCCGACCGAGTGCCGGGAGGCCGGGGAGGCCGCGGCCTCACGCGTCGAAGGACTCCTTGCGGGTGCGCGGGCGCTTGCGCGCGGCCGGGATCGCTCGCGGTGCGGCGCCCTCGACCACGGTGTTGGTCAGCGTGCCGATTCCCTCGACCGTGAGCGCGACCGTGTCGCCCGGTCGCAGCGGCGGCAACTCGCGTCCCAGACCCCACAGTTCACCCAGGCAACCGCCATTGCCGCAGGTGCCGGTGCCCAGTACGTCACCGGGTCGGACCCAGGTGCCACGCGACGCGTAGGCGACCAGTTCGGCGGGCGGCCAGCCCATGTTGACCAGTGAGTCCCGGCCGACCTCGACGCCGTTGACCGACGCGCGCATGGCCACGTCCAGGAAGCCGTCCGCGTCCCGGTGGACCTCGAACTCGTCGGCGGTCACCAGCCACGGGCCGAGCGTGGTCGCGGTGTCCTTGCCCTTGCACGGACCCAGGCCCACCCGCATCTCACGGGCCTGGAGGTCGCGCGCCGACCAGTCGTTGAAGATGGTGTAGCCGATGATGTGCTCCGCCGCCTGCTCGACCGTCAGGTCCTTGCCCGCGCGGCCGATCACGATGCCGACCTCCAACTCGAAGTCGAGCACGTTCGACCCGGGCGGCATCGGCACCACGTCGCTCGGGCCGATGATCGCGTAGGGGTTGGTGAAGTAGAAGGTGGGCAGCTCGTACCACTCCGGCACCACGGTCGCGTCCGGGCCCTGCACGGTGACCGCGACGCCCTCGACGTGTTCCTCGAACGCCACGAAGTCGCGGACGGTGGGCGGCTGTAGCGGCGGCAGCAGCCGCACCTCGGGGAGCGCGACCGCCGGCTCCGACAGAGCCCGCTCGCCCGCCGCGCGCAATTCCTCGGCGCCGCGCTCGATCAGGCCGAGCAGCGTGACGCCCACCGGCAGCGGGTGCACGACGGCGTCGCCCGCACCGGCCACGACTCCGCAACGGGTCGAGCCGGCCAGGTCGAAGGTGGCGAACTTCATGCGATTGCTCCCTGTTCCGATACGTGCCGAGCACCGGCGACGCGGCGTCGGTATCGCTGAATGATCACAGGTAAATGATCACTGCCCCATGATCATCGCCACATGATCACAGAGCCACAGGGGTCGGCCCACCGTGTCAGGACAGCAACTTCGCGCCGGTCTTCGCGCGCACCTCGTCCTCGGTGACGTCGGGGGCCGTCTCGACCAGGAGCAGGCCGCGGTCGGTGACGTCGATCACCGCGAGGTCGGTGACCACGCGCTGGACGCAGCGCCTGCCGGTGAGCGGCAGCGAACACGTCTCGACGATCTTGTGCTCGCCCTTCCGGGACACGTGCTCCATCAGCACGATCACCCGACGGGCGCCGTGCACGAGGTCCATCGCGCCGCCCATGCCCTTGATCATCTTGCCGGGGATGGTCCAGTTCGCCAGGTCGCCCACCGCGCTGACCTGCATCGCGCCCAGGATCGCGGCGTCGATGTGACCGCCTCGGATCATCCCGAAGGACAGCGCCGAATCGAAGAACGAGGCACCCGGCAGGACCGTGACGGTCTCCTTGCCGGCGTTGATCAGGTCCGCGTCGACCTCGTCCTCGCGCGGGTAGGGCCCCACTCCGAGCAGCCCGTTCTCCGAGTGCAGCACCACGTGCACGCCGGCCGGGATGTGGTTGGGCACCAGCGTGGGCAGCCCGATGCCGAGGTTCACGTACGACCCGTCGGCCAGCTCGGCCGCCGCCCGCGCGGCCATCTCGTCCCTGGTCCAGGCCATCAGTCGCGCACCGTCCCCCGCGCCGCCGGCGCGGTGATCGTGGTCTTCTCGATCTGCTTCTCGGCGGCCTGGGCCGCGCTCAGGACCACGACCCGTTGCACGAACACGCCGGGCAGGTGCACCTCGTCCGGGTCGAGTTCGCCCGGTTCGACCAGTTCCTCGACCTCGGCGACGGTGATCCGCCCGGCCATCGCGGCGAGCGGGTTGAAGTTGCGCGCCGACTTGTCGAACACCAGATTGCCGTGCCGATCGCCCCGGGCCGCCCGGACCAGCGCGTAGTCGGTGGTGATCGACTCCTCCAGGACGTACTCGACCCCGTCGAAGACCCGCACCTCCTTCCTCGGCGAGGCCACCACGACCGCGCCGGCCGCGTCGTAGCGCCACGGCAGACCGCCCTCGGCCACCTGGGTACCGACGCCGGCCGGGGTGAAGAAGGCCGGAATGCCGCACCCACCGGCCCGCAGCCGTTCGGCGAGCGTGCCCTGCGGGGTGAGTTCGAGCTCGATCTCACCGGACAGGTACTGCCGGGCGAACTCCTTGTTCTCACCGACATAGCTGCCGGTCGCGCGCGAGATGCGCCCGGCGTGCAGCAGGATGCCGAGTCCCCATCGGTCCACGCCGCAGTTGTTGGAGACGACCCGCAGATCGCCGGCGCCCTGCGCGTACAGGGCCCCGATCAGCACCGAGGGAATCCCACACAGCCCGAACCCGCCGACCGCGATCGAGGCCCCGTCCCCGATATCCGCCACCGCCGCCTCGGCCGTACCGACCACCTTGTCCACGCCATCTCCGATCACCCACCACCCCGACCCCCCGAAGCTATGCGCCCACCCCCCGCCCCACCCCCCAACCTTCCACCCACCGGAAACCCACCAAAAGCGCCGGCCAGGCCACCCCACAGCCCAACCGGCGCTCCCACAACCACCCAACCCGCCCGCAACCGACCACATCCAACTCGGCCGACCAACCCAGCCCGGCCGGCGCTTGAGGCCACTCAGCCCGGCCGGCGCTTGAGGCCACATAGCCCGTGCGGCGCTTGAGCACACCAGCCCGGCCGGCGCTTGAGGCCACCGGACCGCAGGTCGACCAACCCCCGTCACGCGAAGCGAAACCGCAGGTCGGCCAACCCCGTCACGCGAAGCAAGAGAGCGGCTTGCCGTCGTTGAACGTCACCATGTCCCCGAGCGCGCCGTATATGTCGATCGCCCCCGCCCGCTCGACCCCGTTCAACTCCGCGTACGCACGATGCAGGTTGCCCACGATCCGCTCCGGGTCGGACAACGCCGCATACTCGCCGAGGTCCGTCTCGCGCGCCACGCTCAACGGGTCCAGCCCCGCGTCAAGCCCCTTGCGCGCGGTCTCCAGCACGAAGTTCGTGTACCCGATCGCGTAGTCGATCTGCTCCGGACCACACACCTCGCCGTGTCCGGGAACCAGCGTGGTGGCGCCCAACTGCTTCACCCGCTCCAGCACTTCGAGGTAGCCGGCGGGCGAGCCCATCAGCAGGAACGGAGTGCCGCCGTTGAAGATCAGGTCGCCGGTGTACAGGACGCCCTGCTCCTCGAGCCACACCACCGAGTCGTTCGAGGTGTGCGCGGCGCCGAAGTGCCGTACCTGCGCGCGCAGATCGCCCGCGTACACGGTGACGCCGTCGGTGAAGGTCAGGAACGGCGGGACCGCGCGCACTCCGCCCCAGCCGACGCCCGGCCAGATCGATTCGACCTCCATGATCCCCAGATTCAGGATCTCGGTCCGGGTGTTCTCGTGCGCCACGATGGTGGCCGACTCGAACAGGTAGTTCCCGTTCGTGTGGTCGCCGTGGTGGTGGGTGTTGATCAGCGTGCGCACCGGGGCGTCGGTGTGCTTCGCGATCGTCTCCAGGAAAGTGCGGGTCCGGGCCTCGGTGGCACAGCCGTCGATCGCGACGACGCCCTCCGGACCGACCAGGAACCCGGTGTTGTTGATCCACCAGGTGCCGTCCGGCTGGATGTACGCGTACGCTCCGTCGGCCACCTCCTGGACGCGAGGCGGATCCATCCGGCCGTGATCGTGCTGCGACGTGCTCATCGATACTCCCGATCGACTGGGGGTGTGCGTTGACGTGCATACACCGCCGACCACCCCGTGCGCAGCCTGACGAGCCGTCAGGTGCCGCGTCCGGTAGGGCTTGTCCGGGATGTCCCGGGCCCGGCGGGCGATTCGGGGTCAGTTCACCGCGCGGCCGGTGAACGCGGCGAGCCGGTCGGCGGGCGGCGCGTCCGCGGCGACCGGCTGCTCCGGGCCGAACGCGCGACCCTCCCCGCGCGCGGCGTCCGGCAGGGTCTTGCGCATGCGCTCCAGGAGCACCTCGGCGAGCTCGGGGTCCAGATCGGTCGGCTTGCCCAGGGCGCGGGCCAGGTCCCACGCGTGCACGAAGATGTCGCCGGTGGCCAGGCCGAGCAGGAAGCCGCCGCTCTGCTCGCCGAACGGGGTCTTGATCGCCGCGGCGATCCGCTCCGGGGTGAAGGTCGCGAGCATCGTCTCGACGACCGCCTCGAAGTCCTCCCGGGGATCCTCGGAAACCGGCTCGGTGGGCCCGGCCAGGGCCGCCGCCAGACCGCGCTGCGCGCCGGTGGCATGCGTGAGCAGACCTCGTACGTCCCACTGATCACACGGACACTCGAGCCCCAGCTGTTCGTCGCCGACCTCGGCGAGCAGCGGACGGAAGGCGTCGACGGCGCGCCTGTACTGGGTTATCTGGTCCACGAGGACTCCTCGGGCAGGTGACGCCGCGCGGGCACGGCATGCGTTCCGGGTGACGGACGACGAGCAGCGGTCAGATTACGCCCGGGTCCCCGGCGGCGATACGGCCGGTTGGGGAATGTTTGGCGCCTGCACGTATGTTTCACATCCGGTGCGTCCGCCGCCGTGACCGTCGGTACGTCCGTCCTTTGTATCGCCCCAGGGCGTGTCTTCGATCCCGTGCGTCCCGGGACGCCGCCGCCGAGCGTCGCGTGCCCCCGACCACCGAGCAAGGAAGCTGGAGAGCAAGTGAAGGTCGAGATCTACAGCGATATCGCGTGCCCGTGGTGCTACGTCGGGAAGCGGCGCTTCGAGCGCGCGCTCGCGGCGTTCCCGGGCGCCGAGGACATCCAGGTCACGTACCGTCCCTACGAGCTGGACCCCACCACTCCGGCCGAGCCGGCGCCGCTGCGCGAGCGACTGGCCGCGAAGTTCGGCGCGGCGAACCTCGACGGGATGAACGCGCGGCTCGCCGACGTGGGCGCCGGCGAGGGCATCACCTTCGACTTCACCCAGGCCCTGGCGGTGAACACGCTGACCGCGCACCGGGTGTTGTGGCTCGCGCTCACCGAGTTCGGTCCGGCGGCCCAGGCCGCGCTCAAGGACCGGCTGCTCGCGGCGTACTTCACCGAGGGCGAGAACGTCGCCGACCACGACCGGTTGACCGAGTTCGCGGTCGAGGCCGGCCTGGACCGGGACCGCGTGGTCGCCTTCCTCGCGTCCGACGAGGGCACCGACGAGGTCCGGCGCGAGATCGCCGAGGCGCGGGAGATGGGCGTCACCGCGGTGCCGACGTTCGTGTTCGAGGGCAAGTGGGCGGTCCAGGGCGCGCAGGAGGCGTCCACGTTCCTCCAGGTCCTGGAGCAGGTGCGGGGTCAAAGCGCCGAGTCGGCCGCGCCCGCGGGCGACGGCGACGCGTGCGCCGACGGCTCCTGCGCGGTGTGAGCGTCTCGGGGGGAACGACCCGGGAACTCTCCGCCGAGCGGTTGCGCGGTGCGCGACTGGCCGCGCTGTTCGTGTTCTTCGCGTTCAGCGCCGCGGTCGCGGACTTCCTGGCCCGGATCCCGCAGTTCAAGGAGGATCTGGAACTCGACGACGCCCAGTTGGGGCTGGCCCTGCTCGGCTCGCCGGTCGGCGCGCTGGTGGCGGTGCAACTCGCGGGTACCGCCGCCGGGCGATGGGGCAGCAAGCGGGTCGCGCGGGTGTCGGTGATCGGCGGCTGTCTGGCGCTGCTCCTGCCGGCGTTCGCGTGGGACCTGCCCTCGTTGGCGGTGGGCCTGCTGGTTTTGGGCATGCTGATGGGCTTCACCGATGTCGCGGTGAACGCGCAGGGCGTGGCGATCGAGCAGCACTTGCGCCGCCCGATCATGAACAGCCTGCACGGCGGTTACAGCCTCGGCGGGCTGTTCGGCGCGCTCGTCGGATCCGGCGCGGCTGCCCTGGGGATCACTCCCCGGGTGCATCTGTCGGTGATGGCGGTGGTGCTCGCACTGGCCGTATGGGCGGGTTCGCGTGCGTTGCTGGGCGTCGCGGACGACCCGCATGTACACGCGCCGGTCGAGCCGGCGGATCCGGCGCGACCGGCCGCGCCGGCCGCGGGCGGTGGTCTGCTCCGGTTGCTCGCGGGCTATCGCGCCGTGGTGTTGCTCGCGCTGATCGGGCTGTGCTCGTTCGTCGGCGAGGGTGCGGTGGCGGACTGGAGCGGCGTACATCTGCGCGAGACGCTGGACAGTTCGCCGGGTGTCGCCGGGTTGGGCTTCGCGGGCATGTCGGTGGCGATGGCCGCGGGCCGGTTCGCCGGTGACCGGGTGGTGGAACGGTTCGGCCCGGTCGCGGTGTTGCGGGTGGGCGCGCTGATCGGCGCGCTCGGCATGACGCTCGCGTTGGCCACGCCGTGGCCGGCGGTCTCGGTGCTCGGCTTCACGCTGTTCGGCGTCGGGGTGGCCCCGGTCGCACCGGTGACGTTCAGCGCGGCCGGCAACACCCCGGGAGTGCCCGCCGCGTGGGCCATCTCGCGGGTGACCGGCATCGCCTACATCGGGCTGCTCGCGGGCCCGCCGATGATCGGCTTCATCGCCCACCACACCAGCCTGACCACGGCGTTGGCCATTCCGGCGGTGCTGGTCGCGATCATCGCGCTCACCGCGGGGGCGGTCCGCCGCTGAGTGCTCCGTGCCCGGGTACCGGTCCGCCGATCGATCCGATCGGCGGACCGGTACCCGGCACGGATCCGAGGACGGGCCCGAGCACGGATCCGAGGTGGGCCCGGGCACGGGGTGTGGGCACGAGGTACGAGCCCGAACCGGAGCACAGGCCCGAGCACAGGCCCCGGGCACCAGCCCCGAGCACAGACCCCGGGCACAGGCCCCGAGGGCCGAACCCACCCACGCCGGGCGCCCGCGTCAGGACAACTTCCGCGCGTAGTTGATCCCCCGCGCCTGCCACCGCGCCTCGTGCGTGCCGATCCGGGTCCTGAAGTCCGCCCAGTCGCGCCGCTCCGGCCGGGACCAGGCCGCCTCGGCGACCGCCGCGATCCGTGGGAAGAGCAGATACTCGGCGTCCGCGACGCTCTTGATCGTCTCGCCCCACAACGCGCCCTCGACCCCGAGCACCGCGTCCGCGGGCAGCCCCGGCAGGTGCGTCGAGGGTTCCCAGTCGTAGGACGTGCGCACATCCACGGTGCCCGCCCAGGTCACCCCGAGCCGCTCGCCCCCGGCGTACTTCATGTCCAGGTAGGCGTGGTCGGCCGGGGCCATCACCACCTTGTGCCCGGCCCGCGCGGCGGCCGCGACCGCGGCCGCGTCCTGCTTGGACGCGCCCCAGTACTCGATGATCGCGCCGGGCACCGGGTCGCCCGCGGCGAGTTGGTGCCATGCGATGAGTTGCTTGCCGTGCCTGGCCACGATCGGCTGCGCGCGGGCCATGAACGCCCGGTACTGCGCGGGCTTGAGGGTGTGCGTCTCGTCGCCGCCGATGTGCAGGTAGGGGCCCGGGGTGAGTTCGGCGAGCCGGCCGAGCACCTCGTCGAGGAAGGTGTAGGTCGCCTCGCCGTCCACGCACAGCGCGGAGAAGCCGACCTGGGTACCGGTGTAGGGGGCGTACTTGCGTCCGTCGCACGCCAGTTCCGGGTAGGCCACGATCGCCGCGTTGGTGTGTCCGGGCATGTCGATCTCGGGCACCACGGTGATGAAGCGCTCGGCCGCGTAGCCGATCACCCCCTGGTAGTCGGCCGCCGTCCAGAAGCCGCCCGGCCCGCCGCCGACCTGGGTCGAGGCGCCGATTCCGGTGAGTCGGGGTCGGCCCTCGATCGCGATCCGCCAGCCCTGGTCGTCGGTCAGGTGCAGGTGCAGGTGGTTGAACTTGTAGGCGGCGATGTGGTCGATCAGTCGGCGCATCTCGGCGGGCGGATAGAAGTGCCGGGCCAGGTCGATCATGATGCCCCGGTACGGATACCGCGGCGCGTCCCGGACCACGGCGGGACGCAGTTCGAACGGTGCCCGGGCCGGGACCAGTTGGCGCAACGTCTGGGCGCCTCGATACAGGCCGGCCGGAGCGCTCGCGCGGATCGTGGCGCCGCCCGCGGTCACGGTCAACGCGTACGCCTCGTCGCCGGCCGGCCGGTCCGCCGGCGTCGTCCCGGGCGGGTCCGGCACCAGGGACAGGTCGGTTCCGGCGTGGGCGCGGGCATCGACCACCACGGGCAGGGGCAGGCCGGTGGCGGTGCGCAGTTCGGCGGCGACCACCTCGGCGACCGCCCGCGCGGCCTCGGTCGCGGCCCGCACCCTGGTGTCCCGGGACAGCGTCCAGCCCGCGCCCTGGGCGCCGAGCGCCTCGATCGGGATCGGGACCAGTCCTCGGGCGTCGGCGGCGAGTGGTCCGGGCGGCGGCTCACCGGCCTCGGCGGCGCCGGGCTCGGCACCACCGGGGTCCGGTGCGCCCGAGCCCGGGGCCGCGCCCGGGTCGGTCCCGGGGTTGCCGTCGGAGGAGGACGAGTCGGTGACCCATACGGCCGTCCCCGCGGCGGCGGCGATCGGCACGGCCAGGAAAAAAGCCAGGGCGCGTCGGCGCTGCATGTGACTCTCCCAATTCGGTCCGCCGGGATCGGTCTCGGCTCAGTCTAGGCAGTCGGGGTCGACTATCCGGTTGGTCGACACTTCGAAACCGGAGGGCAACGATCCGGTATATCCCAACGAATGGTTGGCAAACGGGCACTTGGAGATGGGGGTCAAAATACGGATAAAGACGTCCGACGGGAGAAGTCGGAGCCAAATCAGGTGATATGCGTCCGTGTATTGCCATGACCGACCATGCATATTCCTTCGCAGAGTTAACTTACGGATGTCAACATTCGCCGCCGTATGCGGGGCGCGCGATGCATTACCCACCGGCCACTGCGAGCACACGTGCGAATGCCGCTAGGCTCTGCCCGTCGTGCACGGAATAGGACGCGATCCGCGTCACCGAAAGCGCAAGACCGGAAAGTGCGAATCATCGGGAAAATGACGTACTTGACAAGCGGAATACTCGACTCCGTATCCCTGCCTCGCTCCACCCCGGCACCGACCTGGTGGTGGACGACCTGAACATCACTCGGAAGCTCGTCCTGCTCGTCGCCGTGCCCCTCACCGTGATGGTGGGGTCCGCGGGACTCGCCGTGTCCACCACGACCGGCGAGGCCCTCGACGCGAACCGCCTTCGCTCGCTGACCAAGGTCTCCGCGGAGGCGGGCGAGCTCGCGCACCGCCTGCAGAGCGAACGCGCGGCCGCCGCCGCGGTGCTGTGGCCGGACGCCGGCAGCAACGCGCTGGTCACGTACCACCAGCGCACCGCCGCGACGGACGAGAGCGCCACGCGCTACCGCAAGTTGCGCAAGGACCTCGGCTCGATCCCCGGCAACACCAAAGAACGCCTGCGCAGGCTGGACGCGGGTCTGACCGACCTGACCGCGCTGCGCGAGCAGGTCCAGGCGCCCAAGGGCACCTCGCTGACCGCCGTCGTCTTCCGCTACCGCATCCTGATCGCGGACGCGCTCGACTACCGCGACAGCGTGGCCCAGGCCGGCGGCGCCGGCCCCGACAACTCGGACCGCCTGCGTGCCGCCGCCGCGCTCTCGCACGCCACGGAGTGGCTGGGACAACAACAGACGGCGGTCCTGCGCGCGTTGTCGTCCAACCGGATCTCGCCGTCCCAACAGCAGGACATCCTGGCCACCCGGACCGGCTACGACGAGAGCGAGACGTCCTTCGAGTCGCTCGCCGACGAGGAGTGGCTGGGCTGGCTGGAACTCGCCCAGACCGGCCCGGAGATCCTGGCCGTCCACCAGCTCGAGGACGCCGTCTCCCGGGCCAAGGTGGACACACCCATCCTGATCCCTCAGGACGTGTGGACCAAGGCGACCGCCGACCGGATCGCCCGGATCAGCGACGTCGAACGACGCGTGGACGCGTCGGTGCTGTCCTCGGTCAGCGACGAACGCGACAGCCGACGCTGGTGGGCGATCGGACAGGCCGCGGCGGTGCTGCTCGCGCTGGCCGCCGCCGTGATCCTGGTGCTGCGCCTGGGCCGGCCGATGACGCGCGAACTGCTGCGCCTGCGCGACACCGCGCACGAGGTGGCCTACACCGGTCTGCCGGACGCGGTCGCCAAGCTCCAGCAGGGGCGTTCCCTCGACGGCGCGACCGCCGACGAGATCGCCGAACGCGCGGGGACCCCCATCGAGGTGCGCGGCAAGGACGAGATCGCCGAGGTGGGCTCGGCGTTCAACACCGTCTTCACCGCCGCCGTCCGCATCGCCGCCGAACAGGCGGTCCTGCGAGCCGGTATCGCCACCGTGCTGGTCGCGCTCGCCCGCCGCAACCAGCGGCTCACCGACGGCCTGGTCAAGGTCCTCGACGAGGCCGAGGCACACGAGCACGACCCGGACCGGCTCAAGCGGCTGTACTCGCTCGACCACCTGGTCCAGCGCATGGGCCGCAACAACACCAGTCTGCTGGTGCTCGGCGGCGAGGGCACCGCGCGCGTGCGCGAGGACGCGCTGCTCCTGGACGTCGCGCGTGCGGCGATCGGCCGGATCGAACGGTTCACCCGGGTCGACCCCGGCGCGGTGGACCCGCGCATCCTGATCGCCGGACGGGCCCGCGACGACGTCGCGCACCTGCTCGCCGAACTGCTGGACAACGCGACCAAGTTCAGCCGTCCGGAGACCTGGGTGGTGCTCCAGGCGAACCGTCGCGGCGACGGCGCGGTGCTGACCGTGACCGACTCCGGCGTGGGCATCACCCCGGAGCGACTGGCCGGGTTCAACGAACGCCTCGCGTCGCCGGCCCAGTTGGACGTGCACGCGGTGCGCGCGATGGGTCTGACCGTGGCGGGCCACCTGGCCACGCGCTACGGCATCACGATCACCCTGACCCCGGGCCCGCAGGGCGGCACGGTCGCCGAGGTCGGCCTGCCCGAGGACATCGTGGTCTTCCGCGATCGCCCCGGTCGGCACCGCGGCGTGCCCAAGGCCGAGGTCGCGCAACTGCCCCCCTCGGGTCGGGCGCCGGACGTCGGCGTGCGCGCCGGCGGCCATCCCGACCCGGGTCCGTTCGAGCCGGTGCCGAGCGTGTTCACGCCCACCCGGCCGCAACCGGTCAGCGACGCGAGCGCTCCCGGACCGCGTGAACCCGCGCCCTCGGGACTGCGCTTCACCGGTTCTCGGCCGCCCGTGCCCGCCGCCCCGACCCCGCCCGCGCTCGCCCCGCCGGCCCCGCCGGCGCAGGTCGAACCCGAGCGGCGTCCGGAACGGTCGCTGCCGTCGGCTCCGGAACCGACGGAGTCCGGCCGCACCACGAACACGGGCCTGCCGCTGCGGGTTCGCCGGGACACTCCCACCGTGCACCCGGGCAGCCCCGCCGCACCCGCCGCGCCGCTGGTCGGCTCGGCCGGAACGCCCGCCCGGGCGAACAACACGCCGGACCGCCGGGACGCCCGCCAGGTGTCCGCGGCCATGTCCGCCTTCGCGCAGGGCATCGGGCACAGCCGGGCCCGCCGCGCCCCCTCGCCCCGCCCCGGCGGCGGCGAACCGGATCACAAGGAGAGATCGTGACCCACCCCACCGCAGCCGATCTCAGTTGGCTGCTCAACGATTTCGCCACCCGGGTGCCCGAGGTGCTGCACGCCGTCGCGGTCTCCGCGGACGGACTCGTGGTGGCCAACACCAGTTCGCTGCCGCAGGACCGCGCCGACCAGCTCGGCGCGGTCGCGTCCGGCCTGGTCAGCCTGCTGGCCGGTGCCGCACGGCTGTTCGGCACCGACCCGGTGGCCAGCAACCTGACCGAGATGAACGGCGCGTTCATGTTCTCGATGCAGGTCAGCGACGGTGCCTCGCTGCTGGTGCTGGCCTCGCGGGAGTGCGACATCGGTCAGGTCTCGTTCGAGATGGCCGAGCTGATCAACCAGGTCGGCCCGGCGCTGACCCCGGCCGCCCGCGAGCGCTTCCTGCACGTGCAGCGCGGCGCGCTGGGCTGACCGAAGCACTCTCGCGTCCCTCCCGACGCAGCCCTCCCTCTGCTCGATCGCTCTCCCACGTCCACACCCTGGAGCACGTCATGACCCCGGCAAGTCCCATAACCCGACGCACGTTCCGCGTCACCGCCGCCGGCCTGATCGCCGGCGCCCTCGCCTTCACCACCGCGTGCAGCGGCAGCGCGGCGGACGACAAGAAGGGCGGGTCGTCCTCCGGCACGATCAAGATCGGCCTGACGATCCCGCTGACCGGTGTCTACGCGTCGCTCGGCCCGGACCTGCAGAACGGCTTCCAGACCTACCTCGACCAGCACGGCGGCAAGCTCGGCGGGCACAAGATCGAGCTCGTGATCACCGACGAGGGCGACGGCCCGCAGACCTCGGTGCCCTCGGTCACCAAGCTGATCAAGCAGGACAAGGTCACCGCGGTGGTCGGTCTGTCCAACGCGGCCACGGTGGCCGCCAACGTGCAGATCGTCAACGACAACAAGGTGCCGATGATCGGCGCCGTCGGTCGCCCCGGCAAGATCGACAAGCCGGACTACGTCTGGCACACCAGCTACCTCTCGGAGGAGCCGGGTGTGGCGGCGGCGCCGTACATCAAGGAGAACGTGGCCGGCTCGGTCTACGCGATCGGCCCGGACTACCAGGGTGGTTGGGACCAGCTCGGCGGCTTCACCAAGACCTTCGATCAGGCCGGCGGCAAGTTGGCGAACCCGGACGGCAAGACCAAGTGGACGCCGTTCCCGGCCACGACCAACTTCCAGCCGTACTTCACCGAGATCAAGAACTCGGGCGCCAAGGCCGTCTACACGTTCTACGCGGGCACCGCCGCGGTGAACTTCGTCAAGCAGTACAAGCAGTCCGACGTCAAGGACATCCCGCTGTACGCCGCGGGCTTCCTGACCGAGGGCGCGGTACTCGGGGCCGAGGGTGATGCCGCCAAGGGCGTGTTCACCTCGCTCAACTACACGCCCACCCTGGACATCCCGGCCAACCGCTCGTTCGTCGCGGCCTACCAGGGCAAGTACAACACGCTGCCGACGATGATGTCGGCGACCATGTACGACGCGGCCGCCGTGCTGGACAAGGCGATCGCCGCCGCGGGCGACAAGGTCACCCCGGAGGCGGTCAACGCCGCGATCGCCAAGACCGGCAAGGTCGACAGCCCGCGCGGGTCCTGGGAGTTCAACCCGAACACGCACGCTCCCGTGCAGAAGTGGTACCTGCGTGAGGTCAAGCAGGACGGCACCGCGCTGAGCAACGTGATGGTCCGCGAACTCGGCACGCTCGGCTAGCGGCGGATTCGGAGCGAAAGGGAGCGTGCCGTGGGCTGGTTCGACGACAATTTCATCCCCGCCCTGGACGGAGTGGCCTACGGGCTGCTGCTGTTCGTCGTGGCCGCGGGCCTGACTCTGGCCTTCGGCTCGGGTGGAGTCCTCAACCTCGCGCACGGCACGCTCTACGCGTTCGCCGCCTACACCGCGACCGCCGTCGCCGACGGCTCGTGGGTGGGTCTGGCTCTCGCGGTGCTCGCGGGCATCGGGGCGGGCGCGGCCGGTGGCGGGGTGCTCGCGGCGCTGACCGCGCCGATCGCCGGCAGAGGTCATATGGCGCAGGCCATGCTGACCTTCGGCGTCGCGCTGGTCGGCAGCGATCTGCTGACCACCACGTTCGGCAAGGACGACCCGCAGGTCTCGGTGCCCGGCGCACTCGAGGAGCCGGTGTCGATCCTGGGCCACAACTACCCGGGCTACCGACTCGCGTTCATCGTGGTCGCGGTCGTGCTCGGGGTCGCCGGCTGGTACGTGCTCTCGCGTACCCGCGTGGGCGCGGCCGTGCGCGCGTCGGTGGACGACCCCGAGATGCTCGCGGCCGGCGGCATCTCGCCGGCCCGGGTGCGCACGGGCGTACTGATCGCCGCGGGCGCCCTGGCCGGCCTCGCGGGCGGTCTGGGCGCGCCGATCATCGGCCCGTCCACGTCGGTGGCCAACACCGTGTTGCTGCAATCCCTGCTGGTCGTGGTGATCGGCGGGCTGGGTTCGGTCGGCGGTGCGCTGTTGGCGGCGATCCTGGTCGGCGAGGTGCAGACGCTCGGCGTCACGCTGATGCCCGATCTCGCGCCCTATCTGCTGTTCGCCACGATGGCCGTGATGCTGATCGCGCGCACCGCGCGCTTCGGCCCGACGGGGAGCCGAGTATGACCACCCTCGCCCTGCGCGCACGCACCGCGCTGCGCTCGCCGCGCGCGGTCCTGGTGGGCCGAATTTTGGCCGTCGCCGCGATCGTGTGGTTGTTCGCGGCGCCCTACCTGGTCGGCCTGTTCACCCTGATCCTGCTGTCCCAGGCGCTGTCCCTGGGCGTGCTCGCGGCCAGCGTCGCGGTGCTCGGCGGCGGCGCCGGACTGCCCTCGCTGGGCCAGGTCGCGCCGTACGCGGTCGGCGGCTACACGGCGGCGATCCTGGCCGAGCACGGCATGCGGATCGGCGTCGTGCACACCCTGGTCGCGGCGGCGGCCGGCGCCCTGTTCAACGCGGTCACCGCGCCGATCGTGGTGCGCACGCGCGGCGTCACGGTGCTGATGATCACCCTGGCCGTCGGCGAACTGGTGCGCACGGCCGCGGAGAAGTGGAAGTCGGTCACCGGCGGCACCGACGGCAAGTCCGGTGTGCCGCCGATCGAGCCCTTCTGGGGCATGGGCGACCTCGTCGACGACGTGGACACCTACTGGTACGTGCTGATCACCACGCTCGTGGTGATCGGGATCACCGCGCTGGTGCTGCGCTCGCCGGCCGGTCTGCTGCTGGACGGCGCGCGCGAGAACGAGACCCGGATGCGCGCGACCGGCCACCCGGTGACCCGCTACCTCTCGGTCACCTACATCGGGGTCGGCGCGCTCGCGGGCGTCGCCGGCGCGTTGCTAATCTCGGTGCAGCGCTACATCTCGCCCGCGCACATCGGCTTCGACACCTCCTCGCTGGTGCTGCTCGCGGTGGTCATCGGCGGCGGCGCGTCGCTGGTCGGCGCGATGATCGGCGCGGCGCTGATCGTGTTCACCAGGGACTGGCTCTCCGGTCCCTGGCCCGGGCACGGCCCGCTGCTGCTGGGCGTGCTCTTCCTGATCGCGGTGTACACGCTGCCGGGCGGCCTGGTCGGATTGACGGCGGGCGGCCCACGCGCCGCGTGGCGCGCCCTGGCCCGAGCCGGCGGAGCGGCGGAGAAGGAAGGGCAAGAGGGGGAAACCGAGAAGGCGGTGGCGGATCCGGTCACGAAGCCGGAAACCGTCGCCGACCCGGAGGCGCTGCTCACCATTACCGGCCTGACCCGCCGCTACGGCGCGCTGGCGGCCGTGGACGGCCTGGATCTGACCGTGCGCCGCGGTGCCCGGCACGCGCTCCTCGGTCCCAATGGCGCGGGCAAGTCGACCGTGCTCGGCATGGTCGCGGGCGCGATCCCGGTGACCTCGGGCAGCATCGTGTTCGCCGGTCGCGACATCACCCGGCTGCCTCCGGCGCGCCGCTCCCGGATCGGCATCGCGCGCGCGTTCCAACAGCCCGCGGTGGTGCCCTCGCTCTCCGTCCTGGACAACGTGACACTGGCCGCGTGGCGGCACGCCCGGGTCACCGGCACGGCGTGGCGACCCACCCGCTACCGCGCGTTGGCGGCTGAGGCGGCGACCCATCTGGAGACCGTCGGCCTGACCGACCGCGCGGACGAGAACGCCGGCGAACTCTCGCACGGCTCACGGCGGTTGCTCGACATCGCGATGGCCCTCGCGGGCCATCCGAAGCTGCTGCTGCTGGACGAGCCGGCCGCGGGTCTGACCGACACCGACATCGAGCGGCTGGCCGCGGTGCTCAAGGCGCTGCCGGCCGAGGTGACCATGGTGCTGGTCGAGCACAACTTCGCGCTGGTGCGCGAGGTCACCGACACCGTGACGGTGCTGGCGTCCGGACAACTGCTGGCCACCGGCACGCCCGACGAGATCGCGGCGGACCAGGCGGTACGCGACACGTATCTGGGCGCGTCCGAGCCCGAGCACCAGGAAGTGGGCTGAATCGTGCTGGAGATCGGCGAACTGACGGCGGGCTACCAGGGCGGCTCGGTGCTGCACGGGGTGGACCTGAGCATCCCCGAGGGCACGGTGCACGCGCTCCTGGGCGCCAATGGAGCGGGCAAGTCCACCCTCATCCACACCGTCGCGGGGCTGCTCAAGCCCTCCGGCGGCCGCGTGACGCTGGACGGTGGCGACCTCACCGGGCGTCCCGCGCACCGCGTCTCGCTCGCGGGCATCGGCCTGGTGCCGCAGGGTCGGCGGGTGTTCGCGAGCCTGACCGTGGCCGAGCATCTCAAGCTGGCCCACCGCAAGCACGCCGCGTGGACCCCCGCGCGGGTGCTGGAGCTCCTGCCGCGCCTGGGCGAGCGCGCGGGCAATCGGGGTTCGCAACTCTCCGGCGGCGAACAGCAGATGCTGGCGATCGCCCGGGCACTGCTCGGCGGGCCGCGGCTGATCCTGCTGGACGAGCCGACCGAGGGCCTGTCCCCGGTGATCGCCGAGCAGATCCGGGCGTTGATCACCACGCTCGCCGACGAGGGTCTGACCATCCTGGTCGCCGCCCCGCAACTGGGCTTCGTCCAGGGCATCGCGGATCATCTGACGGTGTTGTCCACGGGACGCGTCACCGCGCGGCTGACCTCGGCCGAGGCCGCCGCCGACCCGGGCCCGATCCTGGCCGCCCTGGCCCCGGGCGTGGCCGCGACCGGCTGACCGCACCGGCGCCGGTCGGCCGTGGGGCGTGCCCCCGGGTCCGACCGGCGTCGCCGCGCCGGCGGCCTCACAGTTCCACGCGCCGGATCTCCAGCGTCGTCCAGGCCCCCACGTGCACGCGGTCGCCGTCCTCGAGGTGCACCGGGTCGCGGCGGACCCGGTCGAAACCGGCGTTGATGGTGGTCCCGTTGGCCGATCCCAGGTCCATCACCTCCCACGTGCCGTCCCCGCAGCGCAACAACATCGCATGGCGGCGGGAGACTCCCGGGGCACCGATCGGAATCTCCGGCGGGGCCGAGCTCGTGCTGGAGTTGCGCCGGCCGATGCGCATCGACTCGCCGGTCAACTCCAGCGTCCACGGCTCCTGTTCGTGCGGGAAGCGCATGCTGTGCGCGTCCGGGCCGTCCCATTCGAGCACCCGCAGGAAGTAGTCGTGGTCGGGCACCACGCGGGCCGTCCACACCGTGCGGGAAGGCGGCGGGTCCTCGGTCGGCCCCGGCCCGCCCTTCGTGCCGTTGCCGCCGTTCCCGTCCTTCCCACCGCCCCCGGTGTTCCCGGTGTTCCCGTCGTCGTCCACGCCGCCGGGCTGGTTCGACCCGTGCGTCAACTCGTGCCCGCAGCCCTCGCAGAACTGGTCGTTTGGCGTGTACTCGGTCGCGCAGAAACGACAGGTCAGCACGTTCCCGCCCGGCCCCGACCCGTCCGGGCCCGACCCGCTCGGGCCGTCGGACGGATCGCCGGCGGTGGGCATCGTACGTCCGCACTCGTCGCAGTAGTCCGCGGCGGTGGACTCATGACCGACCGGACAGATGTGCATGAGCGGACCTCCTTCCTGTTCCCCGTACCCAGCCCGACGCGTGCCGGCAACCAGGCTCAGCCCTCGATCGGCGGTCCCACCCGGGCAGTCTTGTGCGACTCGACGTCGATGATCATCATGCCCTCGTCGTCGTCGTTGCGGAGCCTGCTGGTGCCGTCCGCCTCGACCTCCACGACTCGGCCGAGCAGCCGCGCGGTGTGCTCGTCACCCGCCTCGTTGGCCAGCTCCAGGGCCTGCACCAGCCGCGCGGTCGCGGTGGTCTCGTCCCCGTCGCGACGGGCCTGCAGACCCTCCTGGACCGCGTTGGCCAGCTTCTCCCGACCGGTGACCTTGGCCACCTCCTGGTTGATCCGGGTGGAGAGTTCCTCGTCGTCGGTCCACTGCGCGAACACGCCGGCCTTGGCCAGTTCCAGACCGCCCGCGCCGTCCGGCAGCACCACCGAGATCTGACACGGACGGCGCTTGCCGCCCGGGTTGACCTCGTCCGGCTCGACCTCCAGGCACACGTGGTAGTGCTTGCTCTCGCCGCCCCACGAACCGGTCGGGTAGTCGCCGACGTTGGGCCCCACCTCGGTGCGCCGCGCGGTCAGGTCGTCGATCACCGGGTAGGTCTGCTTGACGTACTTCACCCGGGCGTTGTTGATCGTGCGCACGCGCAGGGTCACGTCGGCCACCGACTTGCCCATCGCGTTCTGCATCATCCTGGTGAAGTCGGCGACCAGGTCCGCCGGTTCGCTCACCAGGCCGATGTCGCCCAGCAGCGCGGTGGAGATCTTGCGCACCTCCTCCACCCGCCAGTCCAGGCCGATGCCCCGGCAGTCGCAGACGAACACACCCTCGCAGTAGGCGATCGCCTCGGCGAGGTCCTGCTCGCGCTCGCTCTCGTTCTTGCCGTCGGTGAGCAGGATCGCGTGCCGGATCGCGTCCTTGTGCGGTTCCAACAGGCGACGGGCCATCAGCAGCCACTGCCCCATCGCGGTGCCGCCGCGCGCGCGGAGCTTGTCCACCTCGCGCTTGGCCTCCTTGCGGGTGCGCTCGTCGGCCGCGACCAGGCCCTCCTCGAACGGATACACCATCGACGCCATACCGGTCCCCGAGACCACCGCGAACAGTGTGCCGTCGCGCAGCGTGTCGATCGCGGCCTTGGTGGCCTGCTTGGCGGCCTTGAGCTTGGTGGACGGGAAGTCCATCGAACCCGAGCTGTCCACCATGATCACCTCGGCACCGCGAGCGCCGGCCCGCACTCCGGTCGGCGGCCCCGAGGCCCGGATGTGCGCGACGGCGTGGACCTCGTGACCTCCCATCGGCAGGTAGGGGTTCTGGTTGATCTCGATGGTGAATTCGGGGGCGCCTGACATGAATCCGACTCCTTCGTTTCCGGCTCAGACGTGGTCGGGGCCGCGCACCGGATCCCCGGGCGGGTTGAACGGGATCAGCGCGACGGTGATGTTGTCGGCACCGCCGCGGTCGAGCGCGAAGCCGGTGAGCATCCGCGCGGCGGCCAGCGGCTGTTCCAACGCGCCGGGCAGCACCATCGCGGCCAACGTCGGCGCGACCGAGAGGTAGTTCCACAACCCGTCGCTGCACAGCAGCAGGACTCCGGGGCCGGACGGGCGCAGACTGGTCACCCGGGGCCGCACCTCGCCCGCGTCCGCGCCCAGCCAGGACACGATCGCGTGCGCGCGTCGGTCCGCGTACGCCTCGGCCTCGGTCATCGCGCCGAGCGCGATCATCCGGGTCGCCCAGGAGTCGTCCTCGGTCAGCAGCGCGGAGGGGGTGCGCCGGGCCTCGTCCGACCCCGCGTCGTCCGCGTGCGGCTCGCCGACCGCCCCACGAGGCAGCGTGCTCGCACCGGGCAGCGTGTCGTCGCCGTCCGCGGCGTCGTCCGCGCCGCTGTCCGGATCGGCCAGCCAGTAGGCGCGGCTGTCACCCACCCAGCCCACGGTGATCTCGCCGGGTGTCATGATCGCCGACACCAGGGTGCACGCCGGGGCGTTGCCCGCGTCCTCGGCCCCGGGCATCCGGGCCACCGCGCTCGCCGCGGCGGCCACTCCCGCGCTGGTGGCCTTGGCCGGTCCGCATCCCTCGACCAGCGTGGCCGCCATGGTCGCGCACGCGGTCTCGGCGGCGGTCGCCGACGCCTCGTCGGGGCGCGGCGAGGAGGACACCCCGTCGCACACCACCGCGACCACGTGATCGCTGCCGTCCGGCATCCGCAACACCCGCAGTGCGGCGGAGTCCTCGTTGCGCCGGTGCCGCAGACCCCGGTTGCTGACCATCGCGACCAGCCCCAGGTCGCTCTCGACGTGATCGCGCGGGTTGAACGGCCGCCCGCACGCGTCGCACCACCCGTCCGAGCCGATCGTCGCGGTACCGCACGCGGAGCACACCGGGCCGTGCCCGCTGGGCGTCACCACCCGCCTGGGCGGCGGCCGTTCGGCCACCGGCGGCACCGGGATGTCCAGGTCGTAGCCACAGGACTCGCAGTACCGGTCATCCGCGTCGCCGGCGAGCCCGCACGAGGGACACGCCCCGCCGGCGGCCGTCGGCGGCTCGGGCGGGGCGGCCTCGTCCCCGTCCGGGGCACCCCCGGGCCCGGCCGCGTCCAGTCGTCCATATCCAGCCACTCTGATCACACCCACGTCCACGGTCGCACCTCGTTCGCCCGGTCGACGAGCGCGATGCGCTCCGCATGCGTCGTCACGTGCCGGGCCAGATCGCGGTAACACTTTTCCAAGGCGAACCGCAGAGGCTTTTCCTTCAACTCGCTGCCGAGCACCTTCGCGGTTCCACCCGCGTCCCCGGTGCCCGGATTCCCACCCTTCGCGCCCGCCTTGACCCATTCCAGCGCGGTCTCCAACAACTCCACGGCGAGCCGATCGTGCGCCTCCCCCTCCAGGCGCAACGCGCCCAGCCGGTCGGACGCCGCGGTCAGGTCGGGACCCAACTCCTCGCCCGCGCCCCGCCCGCTGATCCGGGTGCGCAACGCCGCGGTCTGCGCCGCGACGTGGTTGGCCGAGGTGTCCGGCACGCTCTCCAGGGTGCGTACCGCACCCGCCCGGTCGCCGGTGGCCAGTTGGCATCGGGCCAGTCCGAACGCCGCCGCGACGTAGGCCCGGTCGGTGGCCCACACACCGCGATACTCGGCGGCCGCCTCGTCGTGGCGGCCCATCAGTTCGCGGACCGCGCCGAGCGCGATCCGCGGCGCGGGCTCGCCGGGCAGCGCACCGCGCACCCCGTCGAAGCACTCGTGGGCACGCGGGAGATCCTGGTCGGAGAGCGCGGCAAGGCCCTCGAACCAGGGCAGTCGCCAGTCGTCGGCGTCGATGTCCGCGAGGAAGGCCCGGGCACGCACCACATCGCCCTGCTCGATGCACATCCGGACCAGCCGCAGCGTGCCCTCCGGCGAGGAGATGCCCGCGGCGGTGAGCGCGGAGAGCAGCTCGTCGGGATTGGTGGTGGCCACCGTGGCCAGCAGGTTCGCGGCCGGATCGGCGGCGTCCACCCGGGGCACCGGCAGCGCGCCGGCGATCACCGCCGGGTCGGGGGCGGGCGCGAGCAGGCCGGGCTCGGTGTTGCGCGCGGCCACCTCGGCGTGCACGACCCGGGTCTCCGGCCCGAACAGGCCGGACACGCCCGGACGCGGCTCGCCGGAGCGGATCGCGACCACCTCGCGCAGCACCGCGACGCACTGCTCGGCCATGTCCGCCGCGGAGGCGAAGCGCTGCTCCGGCTCGGGGTGCGTGGCCCGCAGCAACAGCCGGTGATAGGACTCGAATTCGGTGAACAGCGGCACCTCGGAGGCGGGTGGCAGGCCCGCCTTGTACTTGCGGGTGTAACCGGCGAAGTAGAAGCTGAGCACGGCCATCGTGCGGCCGATGGTGAACAGGTCCGACTCGACCGAGGGTTCGGCCCGGACGGTCTCGATCTCGGGTGCCTGGTAGCCGACCGTGCCGTAGGTGAACTTGCCCGGTCGGGCCAGGTCGGTCACCGCGCCGAGGTCGATCAGCTTGAGCTGGTCCTCGGTCTGGATCACGTTGTCCGGCTTGAAGTCGCAGTAGACCAGGTTCTGTTGGTGCAGGTAGCCGAACGCGGGCAGGATGTCGATCGCGTAGGCCAGCACCTGCTCGACCGGCAGCACGGCCTTGGGGTCGCTCTCGCGCTTCGACTTGAGCCGGTCCATCAGCGACAGGCCGCCGACGTACTCCATCACCAGGTAGGTCTCGTCCTGGCCGGTGAGCGGGTCCGGGTGCTGCACGACGGTCTGGATGTGCACGATGTTGGCGTGCTGGATCTGGGTCAGGATGCGCTGCTCGGCCAGGGCCGCGGCGCGCGAGTCGGCGTCGTCGCTGCCGAGCAGGCCCTTGAGCACGACCCACATGTTGTGCGCGGCGGTGTCCTGGGCGAGATAGACCCAGCCGAAGCCGCCGCGGGCGAGGCAGCCGATGATCCGGTACTGGCCGACCATGTCGTCGCGCTGGAGCTTGGGCGCGAACGAGAACGGCGTGCGATCGCGCGGGCAGAACCCGTTCGCGACGCCGGGCCGACCGCCCCGGCCGCGGCCGACCGGCTGCTCGCACTTGCGGCAGAAGCGCTTCTCCTCGGGAATCACCGGGTTGCGCGCGAGCGCGGTCTCCGGGTTGCGGCGCGGCACGTTGGGCATCTCGACCAGACCGCCGCCGAGCCGACGGCTGGTGCCGGTGCTGCCGGAGCGCCGCGAGCTGCGCCCGGAGGCGCTGCGCGCGGACGAGGAGCCCGCGGTGCCCGCGGTGCCGGAGACGCCGGACCTCGCGGACCGATTCGGGTCGTGCCCGGGATCCACCGGGGCCGGGCCGGCGGCCAGCGGTTCGCGGCCGCATTCGGTGCAGAACCCGTCGTCGATCTCGCCCGGGCAAGGCGGGCGATTGCACTTGGTCATCTCTGTTCCCCCTTGTCGTCCGGACGATCCTCGCGGTGCGCGGCGATCACCGCCTCCTGATAGCGGGTCACCACCCGTACCGCCACTTCGAGTTCACACGGCGCTCGCCACAACAACTCCTTGGCGTGGCTGTACAGCGACTCCAACGCGGCGTCCTCGCCGTGTCCGCCGCGTGCCGCCATCGCCCGGTAGGACTGCACCAGGCCGCGCAGTTCGTCGCGCCGGGCCAGTGGCGCGTCGATGTGCGCACGGGTGGCCGCAAGCCGGTCCCGGGCACCTTGTACGTCGTTCTCCAACGCGCTCAGCTCCCGCGAGACGCGCGCCCAGTCGCCCTCGCCGCCGAGCATGGTGACCGAGGCCAGCCGATCCCGCAACGTGGCCGCCCGCAGCGGCACCTCGGGCACCCGCTTGTCACCGATCCGGCCGAGCACGTGCGCGCGTCGCCGAATCGTGTCGCCCTCCTGGTACCCCAACTCGTCGAGCATGCCCGCCAGTCGGCGGATCCGTTCGTCGAAGCGACCCCGGACGATGAGCAAGTGTCGCACTGTGTCGTCGACTTGGCGCAGGTCGGCCTCGATGGCAGAGACGTCCACGGTGCCGATGCGGCGCTCGTTCGCACCGGTCAGCGCGAGCGGATCGCCGGCCACCAGGGTACGGGCTGCCTCGAGGCGGCGGCGGATCCCGTCCAGCGCCGCAGTCTGCTCGGGCACCGCGTCCGGGCCGCCGAGTTCGGCGACCCGGGCCTCGGCGGCCACGATTCCCGCGTCCACCCGGTCCAGGGTGGGCACCAGGCGGGTCCACACCGCGTCCGCAGCCTCGACCACCGCGGTCACCTCGGTCCACGCCGGCGCCATGTCCGCGACCAGTTCGGCCAGGCTCATCCGGCGTGCCTGGGTCGCCGGGTCGGTCAGCCCGCGCCGGCCGATCGGGATGTCGCGCGCGGCCAGTTCGGCGGACTGTCCCAGCAGCAGGAAGGACAACTCCTCCAACTCCGGCCGCAGCGGCTTGCCGCGCCGACCGCGCAGCGCGCGCAGCCGATCCAGCACCGCGCCGTACGCCTCGCGGTGCCCCCACAGCAGGGAGATCGCCCGACGGCCGGTCTCCCACTGCTCGGCGGTGCGACCGGTGAGCGGACCGCCTTCCAGGAGTTGTCGTCCCGGGTGGCTCTCCAACTCCATCAGACCGGCCGTGATGCCGTCGTACTCCGCTTCGTGACGAGCCATCAGTTCGTCGATCTCGTCGCGGCCCAGTACGCGGGGGGCTCGGTTCACGCGCTGTCCCGGTATTCGGCCGCGGGCGGGTCGGGTACCTCGGCTGCCAGGGAGTTGCCCAGGTACTCCCGGTACAGCTCCTTCCACCGGCCGTTCCGGCGGGTTCGCTCGAGCACCGCGTTGACGAACCGGACGAAGTCGGGACGATCCTTGGCGATCGCCATGCCGTACGGCTCCAACGTGAGGTTGCCGCCGACCACGACGGTGAAGACGCGGTCCTGCGCCTGGAGACCGGCCAGGATCGTGTCGTCGGTGGTGATCGCGTCCGCCTCGCCCTGTTGCAGCAACACCAGGCAGCCCGCCCAGGTGTCGCCCTCGACCACCTTCACCTGCGGCGCCTGCTCGCGCAGCAGGGTGATCGAGGTGGAACCGGGCACCGAGCACACCCGCATCGCACGCGGCAGTGCGGCCAACCCGGCACCGTAGTCGGCGCGATCGGCGGTGCCGTCGCGCTGCACCAGCAGTCGCTGGCCGGCGTTGAAGTAGACCGAGGAGAACTCGACGCTCTGCTTGCGCTGACAGTTGATCGTCATGGTCTCGGCGATGATGTCCACGTCGCCGCGCGCGACCGCGATCGTGCGCTCCTCGTTGCGCACCACCCGGAACTGGATGCGCTGCGGGCCGTCGTCGCCGAAGATCGCCTTCGCCACCTCGCGCAGCAGGTCGATGTCGAAGCCGCGGAGGGTGTTCGACTTCGGGTCCACGAAACCGAACGGGAAGCTGCTCTGATCGATGCCGGCGATCAGGAAGCCGCGTCGGCGCAGCACCTCCATCGTGCTGCCGGCGGGCAGCGCGGTCGGCGCGGGCAGCGCGCCGGTCGGGCGCAGGCTCGCGGTGACGTTCGGACACGAGGTGTCGGGTCCGGGGGTCGCGCGCGGCGCGGCGGCGGGCGGCGGGGGCTGCCCGGTGCCGCGCTGGTCGACCCCGGCGCCGCAACCGGCGAGGGTCAGCACGAGGGCACAGACCGCCGCGGGCAGAGCGATACGGGTGTTCATGGCCGGTTGTACCTCCCGACCTCGCGACGGACGCCGTCCACGGTCGCGGCGGCGGCGATCAGCGCCAGTACGCCCAGGCCGACGTCGAGACCGGTGAGCGCGTCCCGACCGGCGGCCACCGAACGTTCGAAGTCCTTCTGGTCCTTGTCGACCGCGGCCGCCAACGCCTCGTCGATCTTGGTGAAGGCCACTCGCGAGGCGCCGTCGGCCTTGGTCACCTGGGCGACGGCCTTCTCGAACTCGCCGTTTCGGTACAGCGAGACGACGTCCCCGTGCGCCTTCTTCCAGTCCGCGGCGGCGGCCTGCGCCGCCTTGACCTTCGCCAGCGTGCTCGCGTCCGAGCCGGTGACCTGCTCTGCGCGGGTCAGCATGCCGGTCACCGCGGGTTTGCCCCCCTCGGCCGGGACGCCGACGAGCTTGCCCCACACCTCGTTGAAGTCGTTCTCGTACTGTTCGTTGTCGCTGCCCCGCATGACCAGGGTCAGGCTCTCGTCGCCGTGCGCCTGCAAGGTCAGGAAGCGGGCCTGGGCGAGCGTCTCGACCGGCCCCCAGCCTCCGCTGCGGCTGCGGTCGAGGTCGGTGCGCGAACTGTCGGTGCCGGCCCACAGCCACCCGATGGACACCAGGGTGGCCAGTCCCGCGATCAGCAGGCCGATGTTGATCCGACGGTGCGTGCGCAGCGCGAAGAACCACAGGGCGGCGGCGAACGCGGCCAGGCTGACCAGCAGCAGGCTCAGCGGCACCCACGGGGTCGAGGTGGCGTCGCGGTGGTCGCCGGCGAGGCGCTTTTCCACCATGTCGTGCAGCGTGGTGGCGGCGGGCAGGATTTTGCCGCGCATCACGTTCTTGGAGGCGGAGCGCAGGTAGGCGGCGCCGACCGTGTTGCCCTGCCGGGTCTCGGCGCGGGCGCGCTCGACCAGGCGGGCGTACTCGGGCAGTTGCACGCCGATCACGGCGAGTTGTTCGGCAACCTTGCCGGTGGCGCCGGCGGCGGTCGCGGAGATCAGCGTGCTCGACGCGGTCTGGATGGCCCGCTGGTAGCGCTCGCGCACATCGGCCGATTCGACGCCGCCTTCGAGCAGCCCGGCCGCCGCGGTCGCGTCGGCGTCGGCGAGTGCCCGGTAGATCTCCTGGGTCTTGACGCCGAGCGGTTCACTGCCGGTGGCCACCGCCTTGGCCGCGTCCGCGCGGTCCCCCACCGCGAGTACGGCGAACAGTCCGGCCAGCAGGCTGATCAGCACCAGCACCACGCCGGTGACGAGCATCAGGCCGGGAGTGGTGGCGCCGGCGCGAACCAGTCGGCGCACGGATATGCCTCGTGATCGCATCATCCCGGCCGGACCGCTCGTACCCCGTGCGGGCACTCCCGGGCCCGGTGCCTGCGAAATCGGAACGGCTGCCGCCAACGCTCTGCCTCCCCCACTGTCGCGTGTGCCCCTTGTCGGTCGACCCGACCCCACGTCCGCCGCCCCCGACCGCCCGCGTGCTCCGCGAACGCTGTCACCTCGAAGTTATCGCGAGCATGTGGCGGCTCCCGATGGTCTTCCCTCGTTCTCCCCACGCGGACCCTCAAGGCCAGGACATTACCGCTGCGGGCGCCGGGTCGGTGGCGGCACCGTGTCAGGCCGGTGCCGGCGGTGCCGGCGGCGTGTGCGCGCGATATCAGCGGGCCCGGTGAAGCTGATCGCGCCACACGACGAAGACGTCGAACACGGACGACGAACACCTAGCGGGGAGCGACCCCAATGACATACGCGATCGAGACCGAGGGTCTGGTCAAGCGGTACGGCACCACCACGGCGTTGGCCGGGGTCGACCTGCGGGCCGAGGCCGGCACCGTGCTGGGCCTGCTGGGCCCCAACGGCGCGGGCAAGACCACGATGGTCCGCGTACTGGCCACGCTGATCAAGCCGGACGCGGGCATCGCCCGGGTCGGCGGGTTCGACACGGTCCGGCAGGCGCACGACGTGCGCGGCCTGATCGGGCTCACCGGCCAGTACGCCTCGGTGGACGAGGAGATGACCGGCTTCGAGAACCTGCTCCTGCTCGGCCGACTGCTCGACATGCCCCGCAACGAGGCGAAGGCGCGTGCCCGCGAACTGCTCGCCCGTTTCGACCTGACCGAGGCCGGCGGTCGCACCCCGGGCACCTATTCGGGTGGTATGCGCCGCCGGCTCGACCTGGCCGCCTCGCTCGTGGGTCGCCCCGCCTTCCTGTACCTGGACGAGCCGACCACCGGGCTCGACCCGCGCAGTCGCGGCGACGTGTGGCAGATGTTGCGCGAACTGGTCCGCGACGAGGGGGTCACGGTGTTGCTGACCACGCAGTACCTGGACGAGGCCGACCAGTTGGCGAGCGACATCGTGGTCATCGACCACGGTCGGGTGATCGCCAACGGCACGGCCGACCGACTCAAGAGCCAGGTCGGCGGCCAGAGCCTGGAGGTCCGGCCGGCCGACCCGACCCGAATGCCCGACGTGGTCGAGTTGTTGCGCGAACTCACCGGCCGGGATCCGATCGTGGAGAGCGAGCGCGGTCAGGTCACCGTCGCGGTCTCCGACGAGAACCTGCTCCCGGTGGTGGTCTCCCGGCTCGACCAAGCCGGTATCCGGGCCACCGAGTTCGCCCTGCGACTGCCCAGCCTGGACGAGGTGTTCATGACCCTCACCGGGCACCGCAGCCAGGACTCGGCCGAACGCGACGACGGGGCGACCGACCGGGGCAAGGCCGCGTGAAACACCGTCCCGACGTCTACGGCACCCGGGTTCTGCCGCTGCTCGCCGTCCTGCTGCTGACCATCTCCCATCTGGCCCGTGTCCTAGGAGCCTCCCGATGACCACGACCACCGTCCGTCCCGCCGACGACACCGCCGCGCGCCCGCCCGGGCACCTACCGCACCGCAACGCCCCGAGCGCCGCGCTGCGACACACGCTCACGCTCACCTGGCGCAGCCTGGTGAAGTTGAAGAAGCAGAGCGAACAACTGATCGACCTGACTCTGCAACCGATCCTGTTCATCGTGATGTTCGTGTACCTCTTCGGCGGCGCGATCGAGGGCAGCACGCACGACTATCTCCAGTTCGTGCTGCCCGGGATCCTGGTACAGACCGTGGTGTTCGCGTCGGTGGGCACCGGAGTCGGGCTGTGCACCGACATGTCCACGGGTGTGTTCGACCGGTTCCGCAGCCTGCCGATCTCGCGGATCGCGCCGCTGGCGGGCACCGTGCTCGGCGACGTGCTCCGGTTCCTGGTGGCCGTCGCGTCCGTGTTCGTGTTCGGCACGATCATCGGCTTCCGGTTCCACACCAACGTGTTCGCGGTGATCGCCGCGGTCGGCCTGGTGCTGCTGTTCGCGTTCGCCATCTGCTGGGTCGTGGCGTTGCTCGGGGTGACCTTGAAGCAGCCGCGCACCGTGCAGGGCGTCTCGTTCCTGATGATGTTTCCGCTGACCTTCGGCTCGAACCTGTTCGCCAAGACCTCGACGATGCCGGGCTGGTTGCAGGCGTGGGTCAAGATCAACCCGGTCACCGAGGTGACCAACGCCTCGCGTGGTCTGCTCACCGGCGGGCCGGTGGCCCATCATGCGACCGTGGCGGTGATCTGGGCGTTCGCCCTGATGGCGGTGTTCATCCCGTTGACGCTTCGCCAGTACAACCGCCGGGTCTGACGCCTCGCCGGTACGACCGCCGGAGCCGACCCTCCGGCGGTACCGCCCCACCGCCGGAGCCGACACCGGCCGGCTCGCGCTGCGAACCGCCCCGGCGCCCTCAGGGTTCCGGGGCCGCGAGCGGTTCCGGCCGGACCAACGCGGTCACCTCGTCCACCCCCAGCGCCGCGCCGATCGCCCTCACCCGGGTGAATTCCTCGACCCCCATGCTCACTTCCAACCGTCGCGCGACCCGGTCCGCGTCGATGTCGCCGAAACCGGGGTGGCCGCGCACCACCTGCGCCGCGCCGAGCAGCAGCGCCGCGCTCTCGAGGTCGCCGTTGGTCAGGGCCAGCACGGCGAACCCCTCGACACACGACGCGAACACCGGCATGTCCTGGCTCTCCAGCGCGTACGGGAGCGCGGCATCGAGGTGGTACCGGGCCGCCGCCACGTCGCCGCGGCCGCACGCGACGTGGGCCCGACCGACGTGCAGGCTGCCGATCAGTTGCGGGGGCAGCAGGGAGGTGTTCGGCAGCTCCGCGAAGGCGCGCCGATAGTGCTGCTCGGCATCCTCGAAATCTCCCGTGTAGCGCGCGAGTTCGCCCAGTCCGAGCTCGGCGAGCAGGAGTGAGAGCGGAGTCGAGTGCACATCGACCCGCTCGACGAGATCGTCCATCACCCGCCGCGCGGACTCGATGTCGCCGGACCGCGCGTGGATCATCCCCCGGCGGACCAGCAGTTGTGGGATCTCGTCCTCCGCCTGCAACTCGTACAGCAGCACGAGCGCCTCGTCCACGGCGGCCAAAGCGCCGTCGAAGTCGGCGGTGTACATCAGCAGTTCGGCCAGCCCCGAGATCGCGGACGCGCGTCCCCACCGGTCGCCCATGGCGGCGAACCGGTCCCGGGCGTCGTTCAGGAAGTAGACCGCGCTCTCGGGGTGGCCGAGATTGACCGCGAAGTGCCCACGCATCAGCCGGGCCATCGCCTGGGTCCACGGGTCGTCGAGCGTGTCGGCCGCCACCAGCGCCGCGCTCATCGCCTGGTTGTCCCCGCGCACCACGTAGCCCAGCATGTCGAGGAAGACCGGCAGCGATTGCGGTGCCTCGGGTCCGAGTCGACGGACGATGATCCGGGCCCCGGCGTAGGCGCGGATCGCGTCCCACCGCTCGCCGGCCGAGAAGGCGTGCAGCGCGTGGAACGCGAGCGCGGTGGCGCGCTTGTCCTGCGGCGCGAGTCCGGGCACCGCGAGCCCCTCGTGGCCCCACGCGTGCCCTTCGCCGTGATTGCCGCGTATCGCCCAGAACCAGGACAGCGCCTCGACCAGTCGGGTGGCGATGTCCGCGTCCCCGTGCTCGACCGCGTGGCGCAGCACGACCGCGAGGTTGTCGTGCTCGGCGGCGATCCGGTTGATCGCCTCGATCTGTCCCGGCCCGCGCAGCCGCGCGTCCTCCGCCTCGGTGTAGCGGATGAACCAGCGCGCGTGCCGCTCCGCGGTCGCGTCCACCTCGCCCGCGTCGGCGAGCCGCTCGCTCGCGTAGGCCTGGATCGTCTCCAGCAACCGGTAGCGGGTCTCGGTGCTGCCGATCACGTCCACGAGCGACTTGTCCACCAACCCGGCGAGCAGGTCGAGCACGTCGGCCGCGGCGAAGTCCTCGCCCGGCAGCACCGCCTCGGCGGCTTCCAGCGTGGTGCCGCCGGCGAACACCGACAGTCGACGCAGCGCGACCCGTTCGCGCTCCTCCAGCAGGTCCCAGCTCCACTCGACCACCGCGCGCAACGTCTGGTGCCGGGGCAGCGCGGTCCGACTCCCGCCGGTCAGCAGCCGGAACCGGTCGTCGAGCCGGTTCGCGATCTGCGCGGGGGTGAGCGAGCGGGTGCGGGCGGCGGCGAGTTCGATGGCGAGCGGTTGCCCGTCCAGCCGCCGGCAGATCTCGGCGACCGCGCCGATGGTGGCGGCGTCGACCACCAGGCCCGGGCGGACCGCGCGGGCCCGGTCGGCGAACAGCCGCACCGACGCGTAGGTCATGCCCTCGTCCACGCCGACGTCGACCGGGGGCAGCGCGAGCGGCCCCAGCGGGCACAACATCTCGCCGTCGATGCCCAGCGGTTCCCGGCTGGTGGCCAGGATCCGCAGGTTGGGTGTCTGGGCGAGCAGTCGGCCGGCGAAAGTCGCGGCGGCGGCGATCAGGTGTTCGCAGTTGTCCAGGATGAGCAGGATGGGTCGGCCCGCGAGCAGCTCGGCGATCCGGTCCACGACATCGCGGCCGGGGCCGGGCAGGTGGGTGTCCAGCAGACCCACCTCACGTCGTCCCAATGCGGCCAGCACCGCCTGTGGGACGTCCAACGGGTCCAGCACCGGGGCGAGTTCGACGAACCAGATGCCGCCGTCCACACCCTGACCGCGAGCCGCGAGCCGGGCGCCGGCCTCGGTGCTCAGTCGGGTCTTGCCCGCGCCTCCCGGGCCCACCACGGTGACCAGGCGCGACTCGTCGAGCAGCCGGTCGACCCGGACCACCTCGTCCTCGCGGCCGACGAACGTGGTCAGCCGCGCGGGCAGATTGCCCGGCGCCGGGCGGGGCTCGACCGGGGGGTGGGGCTCGGCCGGCGCGGGCGGGGTCGCCCGAGCCGTCGGGCGCGGGTCGCCGCCGCGCAACACCGCGAGGTAGGCCGCCTCCAGGTCCGGCGAGGGGTCGATGCCCAACTCGTCCGCGAGCCGCTCGCGCAGGTCCTGATACAGCGTCAGCGCGTCCGCCCGGCGGCCCTCTTCGTGCAGCGTGCGGATCAGCAGTCCGTACAGTCGCTCGCGCAACGGGTGTTCGCGGGTCAACTGTTCCAGTTCGGCGGCCAGTCCCTGGCTGCGGCCGAGCGTCAACTGGGCCTGCACCCGATCCTCGATCGCGCCCAGGCGCTGCTCGGCCAGCCGCGCCGCGGGGCCGATCGCGAACGGCGCGTCGGCGGCGTCGACCAGCGCCGGGCCCCGCCACAGCGCGAGCGCCCGGCCCAGGGTCTCGGCGGCGCTCGCCGGATTGCGTTCGCCCAGCATCCTGCGACCGCGGACCGCGAGTGTGCCGAACACGTGCGCGTCCACGTCCTCGGGGCGAATCCCCAGCACGTAGCCGGCCGGCCCCGAGTCGAGCTCGGCGGGCAGTTGTCGACGCAGCCGGGAGATCAGCGACTGGAGCGCGTTGCCGGCCCCGGCGGGCGGCTCGTCGCCCCACACGGCCGCGATCAGCCGGTCCGCGGAAACCGGCTTGCCGGGGTCCAGGGCAAGCCGGATCAGCAGCGCACGCAACCGCGCGCCGCCGATCGTCACGGATCGACCGTCGTCGTCCCACACCTGGAGCGGGCCAAGCACCGAGATCTGCACCCCACCACTCTTCCACCCCGATGCGCTGCCGGAGCGAACCGGAGGGCAGCGCACGGAGTGGAGTAAGGGGTCGGCGACGGAGAGTTGCGCATTGGGAGCGTCCCGGGGCACGGGAACCCGGGACGATCATCGGGAGAATTCACTCTTTCGTGGGATTAATTCCCACTCCTGGGAGTGAGGAGCGCGAACAATCAACCGTTCGGTATCGGAACGGGACTCGACTCAGGCGCCGATCCCACCGATAAAGGTCCGCCACGCGCCGGCTTCCAGTTCGAGCACCGGACCGGCGGCAACTTTCGAGTCGCGCACCAGGACGGCGCTCTCGACGGGGGCCGTCTCGACGCAATTGCTGGTGGCGCCGCTGTATGTGCTCCGCCGCCACGCGTGGCCCGCGACAGCGCTGTGACCTGCATCTTTCCCATCGGGGTAGGAAACCGCAGTGATACTCGGGGAATCGAACCGGAAAAGCGAACCCGGGTTTGTGTTGCTCAAGACAATTCCTTTGCTGCGAGCTCGATCATGGACAAGGATTCACCGTACGACAGCGCCGAAGCGCGGATGTCCTCAAACAAACGCTCATAGACACTGACGTGTTCGGGCTCCTCCAGATAGAGGCTACTCGTATGCGTGTCGAGTACGACCACATCCAGATCGGAAAGCGCGGGGAATCCGATGATCGCGAATGAACCCTCGATCGCCGGGTGTGCGCCCGCCGAGAACGGGAGGATCTGCAGGCGCACGTGCGGCCGCGCGGCGGCGGCCATCAGGTGTTCCAACTGGGCCCGCATCGTCTCCCGACCGCCCACCACGGTGCGCAGCACGGACTCCGAGATCACCACGGTCAGCCGGAACGTCGCCTCGCCGTGCGGCCCGACGCGGTCCAGCACCGCCTGCCGCTCCTGACGGACCCGCACGAGCATGTCCACCTGCTCGGCGGACATGTCCTCGCGCACCGCGGCAATCACCGCCCGGACATAGTCCGGCGTTTGCAACAGGCCGGGAATGAGCGAGAGTTCGAATCCCCGCATACCCGAGGACTCGGCCTCCAGGCTGAGCAGTTCGGCATAGGAGCTGGGCAGGATCGACGAGTAACTGTGCCACCAGCCGCGCTTCTTCGCCTCACGCGCCAAAGTCAGCAGCGAATCGCGCTCCTGCTCGTCCGCGACCCGGTACAGGTCCAGCAGGATGCGCAGGTCCACCGGTCGTACGCCGCTGCGGCCCAATTCGATCCGACTGACCTTGGAATCCGAGCACTCCAGGCGCACGGCGACATCTTCGAGGCTGAGGCCGCGCGCTTCGCGCAACCGGCGCAGTTCGGTCCCGAGCCTGCGCTGCCGAACGGTCGGATTGGGCGCCATGGCCACGCCGCACCTCCACTTACACGCTGTTCACGCACCGAACCGGAACGTCGGCGCGTCCGATCGGGGGACAGTGTGCCCTACTGCGCGTGGAAGTGTGGTTACTACCGGAAACTTCCCGTCGATCCAAGATTGGGAGTTGCACACTCATTCACGGCCGGGCACGCTCCATGTCCGTCATGACTTAATGTTGTCCACGGGTCGCTCTGGGTGCATATCTCGGATCGCGCGACCCCCTGCCGCACGTCCGGAGGTCGACATGCCGGTGATGGCGGAGGACGTCCGTCACTATTGCGTTCAACTCGCCGCTTCGGCCCTGGGGGTGGGCCGGGCCCGCCGGACCACCGGCAAGGTTTTGCACGACTGGGGCCTGGCCGGGTTGGTCGACGTGGCGGAGGTACTGCTGACCGAACTACTGACCAACGTGCTCGTCCACGTCGGGCCCGGGGCCTGGCACGCGCTGACCCTGCTGCACGACGGCGACGTACTGCGGGTGGAGGTGCGCGACTCGTCGCCGCGCATGCCGATCGCCCGGGTCGGCGACTGGGACGAGGAGTCGGGTCGAGGGTTGCGGATGATCGACGGCCTGGCGCACGCGTGGGGCGCCGATCGACTCCCCCCGGGCAAGGTGGTGTGGTTCACCCTGCCGGACCGGCCGTGACCGGCGACACCCGGGCGCCGGATGGGCCGGGGTCGGTCGGTCCGGCGGCGGGATCGGCGCCGCCGGCTCCCCCGCAGTCGGTGCGTCAGCCGTTGGCGGGGCTCGCGAGCAGGCATTCCTCGGCGAAGGCCAGCACCCGCAGGTGATACGCGCGCGCGGCGTGGTGCAGGCTGATGTTGTGCCCGACACCGCGCTGCGTGTGCGTCTCCACCCAACCCGCGGCGGCGAGCAACTCGCGTGCCTCGTCCGGCACTTCGGGACCGGCCGGCTGGGAGCGCTCGAACTCGGCCACGGTCCAGTGCACCGGCGGCACCACCCTGGCCAGCACCGCGGGCAGCGTGTGCGGGGTCTCCCGTACGTCGAGGAACTCGGCCATCGGCACCGCCGCCGCCACCCGCCCGGCCCGGGTGAGCAGCGCCGGGTCGTAGGACCCGGGCGGCCCGAAGAAGGTGTCCGGAGTGCCGCCGCCGGTCGACGGCACGAAGTCGCCCTCGGTGGGGACCGAGGCGAACTCGGCCAACCGCTGTGGCGTGTACCGCAACGGCGCGCCGCCGACCGCGAGCCCGAGCAGTTCCCGACCGCGCTTGTCCGCGCCCATGCGCAGCGCCAGGATCGCGCCCATCGAGTGCGCCACGACGAACACCGGCAGCCGACCCGGCCCCTTCGACTCCGCGCCGGCCGGGATCCCGGCCGCCTCGGCCGGCGAGTCGGCGAGGCTCTCGGCCACCTCGTCCAGCAACGCGAACACCAGGTCCGCCTGCGCGTCCAGCCCCTGTCGTTCCCGGGCCAGACCCGCGGAGGCCCCGTAACCGGGTCGGTCGATCGCCAGGACCGCCCAGCCGAGGCCCGCGCCCAACAGCAGGAGTGAGCCCTCGGCGGCGCCCTCGCGATGCCAATAGGCCGCGCGCGACCCGCCGCCGTGCAGCGCGAGCAGCAGTCCGCGGGGGCGGACGCCGGGTCCGGGTCGGGCGAGCAGACCCGACAGGGTCAGGCCCGCGATGTCATAGGCAACGTTCTCGACCCGGCCGGGCATGGTGCTGACCTCCACGTGCGATTGCCCACTGATGACACCACATCCGGTCGCGGGTCATTGACGGGGTATCGGCCCGGTCCAACAATGTAACGGTGTAACAGAGATCCGGTCGGGGTTGTGCCGGCCGGCCCGGACATCGGAGTCACACCGTGAAGCACCAGGACGTGGTCGCCACCGGGCGGCGCATCATCGAGCACATCACCCACCGCACGCTCGACCTGGGCGCGGCGCCCGCCGTCCTGGACGGCTCGTGCTTCACCGACCCGGCCCGGCACGCCCGCGAGCGGGAGGTGCTCTTCCGCCGCACGCCGCAGGTGATCGGCTGGGCCGGCGAGGTGGCCGAGCCGGGCGACTTCATCGCGCGCGACGTGGACGGCGTACCGGTCCTGGTGACCCGGGACCGGGACGGCGGATTGCACGCGTTCCTGGACGCGTGCACCCACCGGGGCATGCGGGTCAGCCGGGACGTCCCGGAGACCGAGGGCCTGACCGGCACCGGTTGCGGCAGCGCGCAGCGCTTTCGCTGCGGCTATCACGGCTGGACCTTCGACGACCGGGGCGCCTTGACCGGGCTGCCCGGGCGTCCGCAGTTCCCCGGGATCGACCCGGAGAGGTTCGGCCTGCGCCCGCTGCCGGTCGCGCTGTCCGCCGGCCTGGTCGTGGTCGGCCTGCGTCCGGACGTCGAAGTGGCCGGTGCGTTGGACGAATTGGAGGACGCCTACGCGGGTTTCCCGTACGACCGCACCCGCGCGGTGGTCAGCGAGCGGTTCGAGTTGGCCTGCAACTGGAAGCTCACCGTCGACGTCAACGTCGAGGCGTACCACGTACCGTTCCTGCACACCGCGACCATCAACGGGATCGTGCTCAACCACGGCATCGTCGACACGTGGGGACCGCACACCCGGTTCGCCGTCCCGATCGTGGGGTTCGAGCAACTCGCCGAGGTCCCCGAGGAGTCCTGGCCCGCGCGGCTGCCGATGGTCAACGTGCAGACGGTGTTGCCGTCCACCGTGCTGATCGAGAGCCCGCTGAGCACCACGATGTTGCGGATCTACCCGGGCGATCGGCCGAACCGCTCGGTCGTGCACATGACCGAGGGCACCTGGGAGCCGCTGGCCGAGAGCAGCATCGCCATGGCCCGGGCCAACCACGAGACCAACAAGCGCGTGCTGGTGACCGAGGACTTCCCCGGCGCCGAGTCCTGTCAGCGCGGCTTCGACGCGGGTCTGCCCACGATGGTCGTCGGGACGGGCGAGTCGGCGGTCGCCCATTGGCACCGGGTGTGGGACGGCGCGCTCGAGTCGGCGCGGGACTGAGCGCCGCGACGACCCCGAGCCCGGCGCCGGCGGGCCGGCGGGCGCGGGCGGGTTATGAGCGTCCTGCTCGCGAAACGCTGTGCGGTTCGCGAAGGAGGCGCCTTTGGCCGGGCGCCTCCTTTTCTTTTGCCCGAAGCGGGCCCGCCTGTTTGCCCGAAGCCGGCCTGCCCGTTGCCCCGAAGCAGGCCCGGTCCTCGTCCGGCCCCGGTCCGAATGCGGCGCCAAGCCGGTCCCCACCCGACCCGAACCCGATCCGGACCCGACCCGCCCCCGGTCCGAACCGGTTCCGGCCCGGTCCCGGAGCACGCGCGAACCGGTCCGAAAACGCCGCCGAGGTCGCCCCGGGCGCCTCGTGTTCCCCTCGCGCCTCGGGCCGGCGAACCGTTTCCGGATCGTTTTTCCGGGCTCTATCCGTGCCGCCCCCCAGGTCCTACTCTGCTCTCCAGCAAGCACGTCGACAGGTCCCGGAAGGGCGTGGGCGATGCCCGGAGTGCGGACGCTCGGTGAGGTGCTCGACCACGACGGTCCGCTTGCGGACGGCCCGTTGCGCGAGGTCGCGGCGGGCATCGCCGACGCTCTGGCCCGTGTGCACGCGATCGGTCTCGTGCACGGCCGGCTGGGTCCGGACCAGGTGCTGATCACCCCGTACGGTCCGCGCGTGACCGGCTTCGCGGGCCGCACGGACGCGGACGACGGCGGTGATCCCTCCGAGGACGTGTACGCGTTCGGCACGCTGATCACGCTCGCCGGGGGCGGCACGCCCTCCGCCGAGTTGAGCCCGCTGCTCCGGCGCTGCCTGGATCCCGACCCCGGACAACGTCCGACGGCGGTGGACGTGGACCGGGTGCTGACCCCGCGGCCTTCGATACTGGTCCTGCCCGCCGCTCCCGCGCGCGAGCGCGCCGACATGCCGCAGGCGGCCCGGGCACAGGACCCGCCGACCGGGAGCACGCTGACCCGGCGCCGGCTCCTGATCGCGGGCGGCTTCGCGGTGACCGCGGCGACGGTGACCTCGGCCGGCGTCGCGTTCGCGCGGCTGGGCGAGGGCCGGTCGCAGCCGAAGACGCGATGGCGGCGCGCGGTGGAGGGCCGGGTGACCACCCTCCAGGTCTTCGACAACGTCGCCTACTGCACGACCACCGAGAACGTGGTGATGGCCCTGGGCACCGAGACCGGCGTCGCGCTGTGGACCGCGCGCACCGAGTCGATGGTGTGGTCCGAGCCGGTGGTCTCCGGGACCGCCGTGTTCCTGGCGTGTGTGGCGGGGCAACTCTCCGCGCTCGACCCGGGCAACGGTGAACGCGTGTGGCAGCAGTACGCGGGCGACCAGATCCTCGGCGCGCCGGTGATGCTGGGCTCGTCCCTGGTGGTGGGCACCCGGGACGACCGGGTGCTCGCGTTCGACATCGCGCAGGGCGCGCACCGCTGGGAGTGGAGCGAGTCGGCGCAGCGCGGCGGGGTGATGCCGGCCGTGATCGGCGAGAACGGCGGCGGCGACCTGGTGTACCTGACCCATACCGACGGCACGGTCAGCGCGATCGTCCCCGAGCGCGGGGAGCCGCGATGGTCGATCCACCTCGCCGCGCCGATCACCCGGCCTCCGCACGTCGTCCGTGATCTGGTCTACGTGGTCACCGGGTTCACCCTGGTCGCGCTGAACATCGCCACCGGCGAGATCGTCTGGCGCTTCCGCGGCACCCCGGACCTGACCGCGCCGGTGGTCGTGGACGACATCATCTACACCACCGACGTCGGGACGCTGTACGCGCTGGACGCGCGCACCGGCGCGGAGCGCTGGCGGCGGACCACCGGTGCCGGCGTGCCCAGCCCGGTGGCCGTGGTGGACGGGATCGCCTATGCCGGCGGCACCGACGAGTTGCACGCCTTCGATCGGGCGACGGGCCGGCGGCGCTGGACGCATCCGCTGTCGACCTACCTGACCGCCGCTGCCGCGGGCACCGGCGAGGTGTTGTTGCTGGGTACGGCCGGCTCCGAACTGGTCGCCCTGGAGAGCTGATCCGCCAAGGCCGCGACCGGGGCCGCGGGCGTCGCGGGGGCCGGAGCCGAGGCCGACGTCCCCGCGAGCGCGCGGTGTGCCGTCATCGTGTCCCGCGCGGTCACGGTCACCAGGAGACCGCCGCCCGCGAGATCGCACACCGCCCGGCCCGGCGCACTGGTCGGTCGATCGGGCGGGGCAGGCAGGGTCAACCGGGTGGCCACCACCGTCCCGCCGGCCGTGCCCGCCGGTCCGCGCCAGCCCGGATGCGCGGCCGGGCCGTAGCCGCTTTGCTGGCGCAGCACCGGACGCCCGTCGACGACCACGTCCCAGCGCGAGAGCGCGTCCCCGCAGGGCTCGTCGACACGCCCCAGGACCAGCGTCTCCTGCACCAACAGGCCTGCGTCCGGCGCCGGTTCGGCCCGCACGACGCTGTGGAAGGCGGCCCGCGCGGCCACCACGACCGGTTCCGGCAGCCACTCCAGCAGGCCGCCGGCGCCGATCACCAGGTCCACCCGTTGCCGGGCCGGCGTGCCGTCGCCGATCAGGATCACCGCGGCGGCGGCGGTGCGTACCCGCAGCCGCGCGCCGGCCCCCACCTCGACGCGCAGCGCCAGGTCGTCGCCGCCGATCGGTCCGGCCGCGCCGCCCACGAAGACCACCTCGGCGACACCGCCCGGCACGGACACCTCGCGCGGCAGCAGCGGCACCTGTCCGCGCAGTTCGGTCAGCACCGTGCGGCCGTGCCGAAGTTCCGCGCGGACCAGGGCGGTTGCCCTCACCCGAGGACCGGGGCCGCGGCCGACGCGACCTCGACCCGGCCCGCCGGCCGTACCGGTACCGCCGTGCCGGCCCGCCATGCGGCGATCTGGTCGAGCACCCACGCGGTGACCACGTCCGCGCCCGGACTCTCGCGCAGCGACAGGAAGGCAACCGGGGTGCCCGGTCGCATGCGGGCCGCGTCGCGGTCCATCACGGCCAGGTCGGCGCCGATCTGCGGGGCGATGTCGGTCTTGTTGATCACCAGCAGGTCGGAACGGGTCACCCCGGGGCCGCCCTTGCGCGGCACCTTGTCGCCGCCGGACACGTCGATGACGAACATCTGCACATCGGCCAGACCCCGGCTGAAGGTCATGGTCAGGTTGTCGCCGCCGGACTCGATGATCACCAGGTCCAGGTCCGGATGCGCCGCCTCCAGGTCCTCGATCGCGTCCAGGTTGCCGCTGATGTCGTCGCGCACGGCGGTGTGCGGACAACAGCCGGTCTGCACGGCGGCGATCCGGTCCGCCGCCAACACCCCTGCGGCGCGCAGGAAGTCGGCGTCCTCGGTGGTGTAGATGTCGTTGGTGACCACCGCGAGCGAGAAGCGGTCGGCGAGGACCCGGCACAGCGCGGCGACCAGCGCCGTCTTGCCGGATCCCACCGGTCCGCCGATGCCGATCCGCAACGCGCGCGAGCCGGGCACGGTGGGCGGCGGCGAAGGGTGCGTGTGGGTCCCGCCGTTGCCGGGGGCATGGTCAAGATGCAAAGTGGACGACCTCCTCGTGGGCGTGCAGTTCGGCGCAGACGTCGAGGCCGACCGAGGACCAGCACGGCAGCCGGTCCCAGTCGCCGTCGGCGAACACGGTGCGGGCCGCGTCGGCGGCCTCCTCGGCGACCTGATCGCAGTGCCCGGCCATCTCGGCGAGCACCACGGTGACCGAGATCGGATCGAGGGAGAGCAGCTTGACCGCTGCCGAGGCGGGCCCGTTGACCACGTTGGTCGCGGCCAGCACGGCCGCCTCGCGCTCGTCGAGCCGGGCCCGGGTGGCCGCCGCGCCGAGCACGATCGCGTGGTGCGGGGACACCCCCAGGGCCGGCCACGGTTCGGTGGGCCAGGCCGCCTTGGCCACCCGGCGCAGTGATCGGCCCTGGGCGCGCGAGGCGGCCCGGGCCGGCGCGGAGGGGGTCCGCGCGTCGAGTTCGGCGTCGAGTTCGGCCCACGGCGCGATCTCGGGCAGCGCGTACGGCCCCGCGGTCAGCGCGGCGACGGCGGCGAAGGCCGCCTGCACCGCCCCGGTGCCGTAGAGCTTGCCGAGCAGGAATTCGGTGAGCGTGTCGAGGTCGTGCACCTCGCCCCGCTGGACGGCGTTCTCCAAGCCGCCCGAATGCGCGTAGCCGCCTGCCGGCAGCCTGGAATCCCCGAGCAGGAGAAGTCCAGCACCCATGAGTACCACCTCTTACTGGTCGTAACGTGTCGATGTCGGTCCTGGCCGGTCACCGCAGTCACAGTTCTACATCCTGACGGTGAGTCAGCTTTCACTGACCCTCCGTCAAGAAGCTTTCATGCGCAATCAGAACAGGAAATAACGTTGCGCCATCGGCAGGGTTCCGGCCGGCGCCGCGACCACCTTCTCCCCGTCCACGCGCACCGAGAACGTCTCGGGATCCACCTCGATGTGCGGCATGGCGTCATTGAGCGGCATGGCCGACTTGCCCCGTCCTCGCACATCGCCGGTCGGCACCAGTCGGCGGTCGATGTCCAGCCGCCGCGCGAGCCCGTCCTCCAGCGCCGCCGGCGCCACGAAGTGCACCGACGTCGCCGCGGCGGTGCGCGCCGCCGCACCGAACATGGGCCTGGGCAACACCGGTTGCGGCGTGGGAATGGACGCGTTCGCGTCGCCCATCGCGGCCCACGCGATGGCCCCGCCCTTGACGACCAGGTGCGGTCGTACGCCGAAGAACCTCGGGTCCCACAACACCAGGTCCGCGAGCTTGCCGACGGCGACCGAGCCGACCTCTTCGTCCAGTCCGTGCGCGACGGCCGGGCAGATCGTGTACTTGGCCACATAACGACGGGCCCGCAGGTTGTCCGCGGCCCCATCGCCGGGCAGCGCGCCGCGCCGGACCTTGTTCACGTGCGCGGTCTGCCAGGTGCGCAGCACGGTCTCGCCGACCCGGCCCATCGCCTGGCTGTCCGAGCCGATCATGGAGATCGCCCCGAGGTCGTGCAGCACGTCCTCGGCGGCGATGGTCGAGGGCCGGATCCGCGACTCGGCGAACGCCAGGTCCTCGGCGACGGCCGGATTCAGGTGGTGGCAGACCATCAGCATGTCGAGATGTTCCTCGACCGTGTTGACGGTGTGCGGCCGGGTCGGATTGGTGGACGAGGGCAGGATGTTGGGCAGTCCGGCCACGGTGATGATGTCCGGCGCGTGCCCGCCGCCGGCACCCTCGGTGTGATAGGCGTGAATGGTCCGCCCGCCGATCGCGGCCAGCGTGCCCTCGACGAAACCGGTCTCGTTGAGCGTGTCGCTGTGCAGCGCGACCTGGATGCCCGCCGCGTCCGCCACACGCAGCGCGGCGTCGATCACCGCGGGCGTCGAGCCCCAGTCCTCGTGCAGCTTGAGGCCGCCCGCGCCGGCCCGGATCTGCTCCCACATGGCCTCCTCGGACACGGTGTTGCCCTTGCCCAGGAGGACGAAGTTGATCGGCACCCCGTCCAGCGACTCCAGCATCCGGGCCAGGTGCCACGCGCCGGGCGTGACGGTGGTCGCCTTGCTGCCCTCGGCGGGCCCCGTACCGCCGGCGACCATCGTGGTCACCCCGGCCGACAGCGCCTCGGGGAACTGGGTCGGCGAGATCAGGTGCACATGGCAGTCGACCGCGCCGGCGGTCAGGATCCGGCCGTTGCCCGCGATGATCTCGGTCGACGGGCCGATCACCAGGTCCGGGTGCACTCCATCCATCGTGTCGGGGTTGCCCGCCTTGCCGATCGCCCGGATCCGGCCGTCCCGGATGCCGACGTCGGCCTTGACGATCCCCCAGTGGTCCAGGATCACCGCGCCGGTGATCACCGTGTCCGGCGTGCCCTCGGCGCGGGTGGCCACGGACTGCCCCATCGACTCGCGGATCACCTTGCCGCCGCCGAAGATCGCCTCGTCCCCGGCCGCACCGCGCGGGCGGGTCAGGTCCTCGGTCACCTCGACCAGCAGTTCGGTATCGGCGAGCCGGATCCGGTCGCCGGTGGTGGGGCCGTAGAGCAGCGCGTATCGGTGCCGATCGATCGAGGTCATCGCGCGTCCTCCCCGTCCGACGCGCCCCGTGCCGCGTGTCCCGGGCCCATCGCCTCCCCCACGTCCCCGGCGTCCCCGGTGTCGCCCGCGTCCAGCACCCCGCCGCGGCCGGGCCGGAGCCCGGGCACGATCCGGGCACCGGCCAACGGCACCAGCTCCACCTCGCGGGCCACGCCCGGCTCGAACCGCACCGCGGTCCCGGCGGGCACGTGCAGCCGATGCCCCCAGGCCGCTCGGCGATCGAACTCCAACGCGTCGTTGGCCGCCGGGAAGTGCAGATGCGATCCCACCTGCACGGGCCGGTCCCCGGCGTTGACCACCGGCAACACCAGCACCACCCGCCCCGGGTTCAGCGGGATGGGCTCCTCGCCCAGCAGGATCTCGCCCGGCACCACGGCCGCCAACGACCGGCGCGGCCTCACGGAATCGGCCGATGCACGGTCACCAGCTTGGTCCCGTCCGGGAAGGTGGCCTCCACCTGCACGTCCGCCAACAGCTCCGGAACGCCCTCCATCACGTCGTCCCGGGCGAGCACGTGTCGACCCGCCTCCTGGAGGTCGGCCACCGAGCGCCCGTCCCGCGCGCCCTCCAGCAGGAACGACGACAGGACCGCCACCGACTCCGGGTGGTTGAGCCGCAGTCCTCTGGCTCTCCTGCGCTGCGCCAGATCGGCGGCGTAGGAGACCATCAACCGCTCCTGCTCATGCGGGGTCAGCAACACGTCGTGCCCCTCCTCGAGAGTCGTACCGGCTTGTTGCCCTCGAAGAATCGCCGCCGCGTGTTACCCGTCGAAACGGGGCATGTTAACGCGGTGTATCCAAACCCTCACCACTCGAACGCCGCAACCCGCGCCTCGGGGCGGGGTCGGACGCCGCTCGCATGGTCGTCAGGGACTTGTCGAAGCCGCGCTTCATGAGCCGACTCAGCGGACGCTCGACCAGGCGATGCAGCAGCCATGCCACGGTCAGCGCCGCGACCAGCGCCACCCCGATCGCCGCCCGGTCGCCGAGCCCGCGCTCGCGCAGCCAGTGGATCAGCGTCCAGCCGGCCTCCTGGTGGATCAGATACAGGGGATAGGTCAGCGCGCCGAACACGGCCAGCCCCTTCCACCGCACCCAGTCGAACCAGCCCAGCGCCACCGCGATGATCACCGCGTAGGCCAGAGTGATCGCCACCGACACGCCCACCGTCGACATCGGGTCGCCGACCGCGTCGTCGTAGACCTTCTTCAGGCCCGGCACGTCCGCCATCGCCAGCAGCCAGGTGAAGCCGACCATGGCCCAGAGCAGCAGATTCGGCCCGAAGCGATACATCAGGTAGATGGTCACACCCGCGACGAAGTACGGCGCCTGACGCAACATCGCGAGCTCTTCCAGGATCGGCACCTCGCTGCCGTTCGCGATCATCGCCACGACCAGCCAGATGCCGCAGAAGGCGACCACGCGGCGATAGGTCAATCCCATCGCCACGACGATCGCGAACAGCAGATAGAACTGCAGTTCCAGCCACAGCGTCCAATAGACGCCGTCGACGTCCTTGTACCCGAGCCGGCCCTCGAACATGGTGAAGTTCACCAGCACGGTCCGGGCGTCGATGCCGGCCCGAGCGCCCGGCCGGCCCAGGTCCGGCGCGAAGTGCAGGACCGTGGCGGTGAGCAGGATGGCCGCCCAGAAGGCCGGATACAGGCGCACGACCCGGGAGACCACGAAGTCGCCGGCCTGCCGCCCCCACGAACTCATGCAGATCACGAAGCCGCTGATGATGAAGAACAGTTCGACGCCGAGCCAGCCGTATTGGGTGATCCCGGCGACGGTCGGCATGAAGTCCTGCGGGGTGCGACCGCCCCAGATCTCCGGCACGCCGGCGTCCGCCGTCCAGTGGAAGGACAACACGGCGAGCGCGGCGAACAGTCGAAGCACGTCGAGCGCGTACAGGCGGGTGGGACCCGTGCGGCGGGCGGCGGGAGCCGGGACCGGCGGATCGGGCAAAGGCCCGCGATCCGGTGCGGCGGAGGGTCGCTCTTCGACGGGCGCTTCGGGCATGGTCGGCTTCCTCGACGGTGGGCCGCCTCGGCTCGGACGGTCGACCGCGGCGCGGTCGACACCATCCCACCCGAGGCGGGCGAAAACATACGAACCGATGACCGAGTGCGTCGGCATGTCCGCACTGCCTCGGGAATCACAGGACCCGAGGGTAACGGCCCGCGCGCCCGATCCGGACGGGCGGGCCGACGGGCCGCGTCGCTCACCCGCGCGGCGCCCCGTCGGAGGGGACGCCGCGCTCGGTTCGAGCTGTGTCCGGTCAGAATCCCCCACCCGGCGGGGGGTCGATCGGGTCGGCCGGCCGGAAGCCGAAGACCTTTCCGTAGAACCACAGTTCGGCCTCCAACGCGCGGATGATGTTCTCCGCCCGCCGGAAGCCGTGCTGTTCGCCCTCGAAGGCCAGGTAGACGTACGGCAGCCCCTTCTCCTTCAGGGCCGCGACGATCATCTCCGCCTGGGCCGGCGGGACCACCTGGTCCTCCAGCCCCTGGAACACCGCGAGCGGAGTGGACAGGTGCTCGGTGTGGTTGATCGGCGAGCGCGCCCGATAGACCGCCTCGGCCTCCGGGTACGGGCCGACCAGTCGGTCCAGGTAGCGCGATTCGAACTTGTGCGTGTGCCGGGCCAGCGCCGCGATGTCGGCGACGCCGAAGTGGCTCGCGCCGGCGGTGAAGTCGTCGCCCGCCACCAGCGCGGCCAACGTGGTGTAGCCGCCCGCCGAGCCGCCCCGGATGGCCAGCTTGGTGCCGTCCACGACGCCGGTGTCGGCGAGGTGCCGGGCCACCGCGGTGCAGTCCTCGACGTCGACGATGCCCCACGAGTCGTACAGCAGGTTGCGGTACTCCCGGCCGTAACCGGTGCTGCCGCCGTAGTTGACGTCCGCCACCGCGAAGCCCCGGCTGGTCCAGTACTGGATCCGCAGGTTGAGCACCGCCGACGCCTGCGCGGTCGGCCCGCCGTGGATGGACACGATCAACGGTGGCAGTTCACCCTCCGGCGCCCGCACGTCCGGGTTCTTCGGCAGATACAGCAGCGCGTGCGCGGTACGGCCGGCCGCGGAGGCGAACTCGATCGCCCGCGGCGCGCTGAACCACTGCGCGTCCAACCCGAAGTCCCGGGCCGGGCGCAGCCGTTCGATCTGCAACGCGGTGGCGGTGCCGGGCGCGAGCCGAACCCGGCGCGGCGCGTCCTCGTCGTCCGGACCACCGCCGATCAACAACACCCCGCCGGGCACCGCGATCAGGTCGGACAACCGGTTCAGCCCGGTCTCCACCCGGGCTGGCGGCTGCTCCGGGCGGGTCGGGTCGACCAGACCCAGGTGGTCGAAGCCGCCGGAGCCGACCGAGCAGGCGATCCGGCCGTCGTCGAGGAAGGTGTAGAAGCGCTCGCCGAAGACCCACTGCGGGCCGCCGATCTCCGCCTCGACCGGCGCCACCGCCTCGACCTGACCACCCGCACCGACCCGGTACAGGTTCCACCACCCGGTGCGGTCCGACGTGAACCACAGCGCGCCGTCCGGCCCCCACTCGGGCTGGACCACCGATTCGCGCCCGCCGCCCGCGAGCGCCTGCGCGCCGGTCGGCCGCGGCCCCGCCTCGATCGCCGCGACCATCAGCTCGGCCGCGTCCCACGGCATGTCCGGGTGCGACCACTGGGTCCAGGCGAGCGCGGAGCCGTCCGCGGCCAGGCGCGGCGAGGACACGAAGTCCGGTCCGGTGACCAGGACCCGATCGCCGCCCGGGCCGTCCAGCGGCAGCGCGACGATCTCGTTGACCGCCTCGCCGTGCGTGTTCACCGCCGCCGGCTCGTGGCTCTCGCGCACCGCGACCAGCCACTCGCCCGGACCCCACTGCCCCGCGGGCACGATCGTGAAGTCGGCGTAGCGCAGGCCCGCCTCGACCTCCGGCTCGGCGGAGACCGGCACCGGCGCCGCGTCGCCGGGCGCGAGGCGGTACAACCGCTGATCGGTCCAGTTCGCGAAGACCAGCACACCCGCGCGAACCGTCCAGGCGGCGCCGCCGTACTCGTGCACGCGGGTTCGCGCCGAGAACCCCTCGGGCAGCACGTCCTCGGGCGACCCGCCCGGTCGCAGCCGCACCAACTGGATCCGGCCACCCTCGGACGGCCTACCCTCCGACCACCACACGTCCTCGCCGTCGGCCCGGATGTCGCCGGGAGTCGCGGCCCCCTCCACGAGCCGCTCGGCCGTGATCGGCGAGGGCCAGGACCCGTATGTCTTCGTCTCGTCCGCGTTCATGTCGGCACTCATCCCCCGATCCTCTCCGTCCCGAGCCCGGAAAGCATCCGCCAACGCGCTCGAAAACCCGGTCGACCCGGGCCGGTGCGACACGGGATCATGTCCGTATGACGACAGATCTCGACATTCGCGGCGTGGTGATACCCGTCGCCGAGCTGTCGTGGCGATTCTCGCGCTCCTCCGGACCGGGCGGACAGTCGGTGAACACCACGGACAGCCGCGCCGAGGTGTCCTTCGACCTGGGCGCCAGCACGATATTGCCCGACGAGCTCAAGGAGCGGGCGCTGCACCGATTGGCCGGGCGCCTGGTGGACGGCGTACTCACGGTCGCCTCGTCCGAGCAGCGTTCCCAGCTCATGAATCGACAGGCCGCGGTCCGCCGATTGGTCGAGCTCCTGGTCGAGGCCACCGCCCCGCCCCCGCCACCCCGGCGGCCGACCAAACCCTCGCGCGGGATGCGCGAACGCAGGCTGCGCAACAAGCACCATCGCGGTGAGATCAAACGACTGCGGCGCTCGACGGGCGATTGATCCCGGATCCGAACAGGATCCGAACCGGGCGCAAAGTCGAGATGAAGTGCCACTTACCGAAGCATTACGGATCACACCCGGAAAACCACGCCCCGAGCACGACGGGCCATCGCACACTGCCAACGCCGGCGCAAGACCCGCGCTCCGCAGTGAACGAAGCGAAGGACTCCGGGATGCCATCCCCCGCACGTGTGCCCCATCCGCCCCATCCGACGATCGTCCCGGTCGCGTCCCGCTCGTCGAGTCATCCGTGACCGCCGTCGGGCGGGCCCGCGCCCGCGCTCGCCACGAGCGCACCTCGAGGGACGACCGGCACGACCCGGATCCCGAGCATCGACCCGGGCCCGTGTTCGTGCGTTGGACCATCGCACCCACGGTCGCCGGCGTGCCCGAGGTACGGCATCGCCTGCGCGACCTGTTACGCGCCTGGGGGGTGGCCGAGGAGATCGAGGAGATCCTGCTCCTGGTCGCCACCGAGCTGACCTCCAACGCGGTCCGACACGCCGCGATCCGTACCGAGCGCATCCGGATCACCGCGTCGCACACCGGCGCCGAGGTCCGCCTCGAGGTCGCCGACGACCACCCGTTCCGCCCGCACGCGCTCCTGGACACCGGCCCGGATGCCGAGGACGGCCGGGGGTTGATGATCGTGAAGCTGATGGTCGCCGAAATCGGCGGCCGGATCGACGTCCTGTCGGTCGGCGCCGGGAAGAGCATCCGGGTCACGGTGCGCGGGGACGCGCCGGGGTAGCCGGCCTCAGCGCACCCGGCGCCACCGCGCCTCACAGAACGAGTACAGCCCGAACACCACCAGGCCCAGTGCCACCACCACGAGCAGGGCGGGCCCCACCGGCGTGCCCGCGAACGAGCGCAACGTCTCGTCCACTCCCTTGGCCCGGTTCGGGTCGAACTTCACCGCCGCCACCACGATGAACACACCGGCCGCGCCGAACACCACACCTCGACTGATTCCGCCGATCATCCCGAGCAGGTCCACCACCTTGCGCTGCGTGGGGCTCATCTCGCCGGTGTTCAGCTTCTCCCGGAACTTGCGCAGCGCGTACCGTACGGCCATCCCGATCCCGACGCCGAGCAGCACCAGTCCGGCCAGTCCCACCAGATACCGACCACCCGGCCAGTCCAGCGCCTTGGCGGTGAGGTCCTTCGAGGTCTCGTTGCTGCTGCCGCCCTGCTCCTTGCCCTGCTCGCCACCGTCCGCGGTGAGGGTGCGGATCAGCGAGACGACCACGAAGCCGTAGAAGATCGCCCGGCCCAGCGACATCAGTCGCTTGCTCGCCTTGTTGCCGTCCGGCACGGCCTGCCCGAACGCGGCCTCCACCAGCCGCCACAGGCACATCCCGATCAGCGCGACGACCAGCACCCACAACATGGCCTCGCCGAACGGCTTCTTGCCGATCTCCTCGACCGCACCGCCCCGGTCGGCTTCCTGGTTCTTGTCGCCGAAGGCGATCTGCACCGCGATCGCGCCGACGAGGATATAGAGGAGGCCGCGTGCGGCCAGGCCCGCTCGGGCAAGGCCCACCATCACCTTGCTGTCGGCGGCCTGCCGCCCGGCGGCCTTGGCTTCACGACCCGATTCGGCCATGGAGGCTGACGCTGACATGTCGTATCCCCAAAGGTTGTCCCGGAGCGCCTTCGCGGCCGTGCCGTACGGCATCCGGCTGGGCAGGCGTCTGCCCGGACCGGCCCTGGGCAAACGGCGCGCAAAGCCGCCGCGGCGTCGGGGATCAAGGAATCGAGGGGTCGTCGGGTGGTCGGGTCGCCGGGCGGTCGGGCGGAGGCCCCCCGCCGCGCGGGTCCGATCAGTGGAAGGCGTCCAGGCCGGTGAGCGCCTTGCCGATGACCAGGGTGTGCATCTCCGAGGTGCCCTCGTAGGTGAGCACCGACTCCAGGTTGTTCATGTGCCGGATCACCGGGTACTCCAGCGAGATCCCGTTCGCGCCCAGGATCGTACGCGCCTGACGGGCGATCGCGATCGCCTCGCGGACGTTGTTGAGCTTGCCGAAGCTGATCTGCTCCGGGCGCACCGCGCCCGCGTCCTTGCGCCTGCCCAGGTGCAGCGCGAGCAGGTGCGCCTTGCCGATCTCCACCGCCATGTCCGCCAGCTTGGCCTGGGTGAGCTGGAACCCGCCGATCGGCCGGCCGAACTGCTCCCGCGTGCGGGCGTAGTCCAGCGCGGACTCGAAGCACGAGCGCGCCGCGCCCACCGTGCCCCACACGATTCCGTACCGGGCCTCGCCCAGCACGTCAGCGGGCCGCGCATGCCCACCACGTCGGGCAGCACCGCGTCGGCCGGCAACCGTACGTCGTCCAGCGTCAACTCGCTGGTGATCGACGCACGCAGGGACATCTTGTGCCTGATGTCGACGGCCGCGAAGCCGGCGGTGTCGGTGGGCACCACGAAGCCGCGCACACCTTCCTCGGTCTGCGCCCAGATCACCGCCACGTCGGCCACCGAGCCGTTGGTGATCCACATCTTGCGGCCGTTGAGCACCCAGTCGTCGCCGTCCCGCTTGGCGTGCGTACGCATCGACGCCGGATCCGAACCGTGATCGGGCTCGGTCAACCCGTAGCACCCGAGCGCCTCGCCCGCGGCCAGCCGAGGCAGCCACGTGCGTCGGTGCTCCTCGGTGCCGAAGCGGTGGATCGCGAACATCGCCAGCGAGCCCTGCACCGACACCAGCGAGCGCAACCCCGAATCGCACGCCTCCAGTTCCAGGCACGCCAGGCCGTACTGCACCGCACTGGTCCCGGCGCAGCCGTAGCCGCCCAGGGTCATCCCGAGTACGCCGATCCCGCCCAGCCCACGCGCGAGTTCCCGCACGTCGGGCAGCTCGCCGCGCTCGAACCACTCGGCCACGTAAGGCGTGACCCGGTCGGCGCAGAATCGGCGCACGGTGTCCCGGATCGCCTTGTCCTCGGGGTCGAGCAGATCGTCGATGCCGAGCGGGTCCATCGGGTCGAACGCGGGTGCCTTGGCCATCTGCGGGTGCCTCCTGTGTGCGGACCGGGAGACCCGAACGGCGCCGAACGGGTCCCGGTAGATTGCCCCGAACATAGATCCGGAACACGGGGAGCACCACCATGACCCAACCGCCACACGACCCGCATCCCCTGTTCGGTGACGGCGCGGGCCCGCCCGGCGAGACGCCCGAGCAGCGGCGCCGCCGGCTCGAGGAGGAAGAGGAACGTCGCCGCCGCCAGGAGCGCCGTGAGGATCTCGTGGACGCAGCCGGGGAATTGGGCAACCAGCCCTCGGGCGGCGGAGGTGGTGGTGGTGGCGACGGCTGGTCCGGCGGCGGATCCGGCGGTTCCGGGGGGTCCGGCGGTGGATCGGGCGGTGGTCGTGGAGGTGGTGGCGGCGGAGGTGGTGGCGGCGGAGGCGACGGCCGGGGCTGCTGCGGCCGCGGCGGCAACCGGGACGGCGGCGATCGGGACAGTGGTGGAGGCGGGGGTAGTGGCGGCGGGGGCGGCGGCGGGGGCGGTCGCGGAGGCGGCGGGGGAAACGGCGACTGCGGTTGCGACGCGTGCCTGATCAGCCTGTTCTCGCTGCGCCTGATGTGGATCGCGCTGACCAGCCTGCTCCGCCCACGCGGCGGCTCGCCCGCCCGCCGGTTGGGTGCCGCCGTGGAGCGCTACCGCACCGAGATCAGCCCGCGCACCCCGCCGTGCTGCACCTTCACGCCGACCTGTTCGACCTACGGCAAGCAGGCCCTGCACCGGCACGGCGCGGTCCGGGGCACGTATCTGACGGCGCGTCGGCTGATCCGCTGCCGCCCCGGCAACGGCGGCTTCGACCCGGTGCCGGGCGCACGGCGGGCGAAGGGACACTGACCGGCGGTCGGGGGGCGGACCGAGTCCGCCCCCCGACCCGGCGTCACTTCTTCGGCGACGGCGAGCGGCGCATCTCCTTGTGGATCAGCTTCCACTCACGGGCCCGCTCGGCGCGGATGCGATGGTCCTCGCGCGAGGCGATCCAGCGTGCCTCCCGGAGCAGCTTGCGGTAGCTGTCCAGGCGGCGCTGCGGCAGTTCGCCCGCCTCGATCGCGGCGAGCACCGCGCAGCCGGGTTCGCTGTCGTGCGTGCAGTCGGCGAAGCGACAGTCCCGGACCAGGGCGTCGATGTCCGCGAAGGTGCGGTCCAGACCCTCGCCGACGTCGTACATGCCGACGCCGCGCATGCCCGGGGTGTCCACCAGCACGCCGCCGTTCGGCAGCGGGACCAACTCGCGCCAGGTGGTGGTGTGCCGGCCCTTGCCGTCGCCGCGCACCTCCTGGACCGAGGTCACCTCGGCGCCCGCGAGCGCGTTGGTGAGCGTGGACTTGCCCGCGCCGGAGGTGCCGATCAGCGCGACGCTCTGCCCGGCGGTGTAAGCCTGAAGCACGTCCAGGCCCTCGCCGGTGAGCGCGCTGGCGACCACGACGTCCACGCCCATCGCCACCGACTCGACGTCGGTGCGCAGGTCGTCGGCGTCGGCCGCGAGGTCGGCCTTGGTGAGGATGACCAGCGGCCGGGCGCCGCTCTCCCACGCGAGCGTGAGCAGCCGCTCCAGCCGGCCGAGATCCGGCGGCACGTCCAGCGGGACGACGGCGCCGATCAGGTCGACGTTGACCGCCAGGACCTGACCCGCCGAGCGCCCGGACGCCTGCGAGCGCACCAGTGCGGTCCGGCGCTCCAGCAGCGCGGCGACGAACGCCTCGCGCCCGTCGTCGGGAAACTCCAGCGCGGCCCAGTCGCCGGTGCACGGCAGTTCACCACCGCCGTGCGCGGCCCGCACGGTGCCGTCGGCGGTGACCACCTCGCACAGCGAGCGGTCCACGCGGGCGATCCGCCCGGGGACGAGGCCGTGGGTCAGGTAGGGAGCGAATTCGATGTCGCGGTCCGCGTCCCAGCCGTAGGCGGCGAGCACGTCGGAGGTCGCGACGGAAGAGGTGTTGCGGGAAATGCGGTGCTGCTGGGAAGACAAGCCGGTGGCCCTTCGAGGGGCGGATCCGCCGACCTGCGCGCCACCCGGAACGACCCGGTGCGGCTACGCGGTGCGAACCCGAGAGATGGAGAGGGGGAATGAGGTCCAGCCCATCCGGGCGACCGTCATCAAGGTCGTGGTCACGACATCCACCTCCCACCTGTTGTGTGCGACCTCGGGTCGCGCGCTCTCGGGTACCACGTGGCCCCAGCGGACCACTCGGGAAAGCCTAGGCCATCACGGCCGGTCGCGTCGAGCGTGTTCCTGCTCGCCGGCCACGGGGCGGGTCGGCCGCGGCGGCCACGCCGTGTCGTCCAGCGGCAGGCCCGGCAACTCCTGCCCGGCGGGCATGTGCAGGCTCGGCGGCTGGCCGTTGGTGGGCGGCGGACCGGGCGGTCGAGGCGGTCGGGACGGCATCCGGGTGGGCACTTCGCCGGCCCGGCGGCTGCCGTTGGCCCGACCGTTGACCGTGCCCGCGTCGCCGCGCTTGGCGTCGCGCGCGTGGATGGCCCAGCGCTCGGGGAACTCGGACGGCGGCTCGGCGATGTCGGGGAGTTCGCCGTGGATGACGGTGTCCTCCATCTCGTCGTGCTCGTCCGAGGTGGGTGTCCAGTCGCCGGGGTTGCCCCGGTGCCGGCCCGAGCGCAGGTGCTCCATGGCCGCGGCGATCTCCTCGGCGGCCTTCTCCTTGTCCCGCTCGGCGCGCGCCTGCGCGGTCTCCTGGCTGGGCCAGACCTGGTCGATCGCGGCGTTGACGGCCGCGCCGATCAGCACGGCCATCGCCGCGAAGTACATCCACACCATGACCGCGACCGGGGCGGCGAGCGAGCCGTAGACGGTGGGGCCGTCGATGGTGGTGGCGAGGTACACGCGCAGCAGGAAGCTGCCGAGGATGCACAGGAGCAGGGCGACCAGCGCACCGGGTATGTCCTCGCGCCACGGCGTCCGTACCGGCACCGACACGTGGTAGAGCGAGGTCAGGAAGCAGACCGAGAGCACCACCAGGACCGGCCAGTACAGGATGTGCACGGTCCCGGCGAAGTGCGGGAAGGCCTTGACCACCAACTCGGGACCGGCCACCAGGAGCGGGATCAGGAACATCCCGAGCAGCAGGCCGACCACGTACAGCGTGAAGGACAGCAGTCGGGTGCGTACGATGCCGCGCTTGCCGGACAGGCCGTACATGATCGTGATGGTGTCGACGTAGACGTTGAGCGCGCGCGAGCCGGACCACAGGGCGATCAGGAAGCCGGCCGAGATGATGTCGGCGCGCCCGGAGTCGAAGACGTCGTTGACCAGTGGGACCACCACCTGCTCGGTGCTCTTGCTGGAGAGCACCGACCCGGCGGCCTTGACGATGTCCGCCTTGAGGTCGTTGACCGTGCTGCCGCCGATCATGCCGTGCAGGTAGCCGACGGTACCGGCGAGCCCGAGCAGCAGCGGGGGCAGCGAGAGCAGCATGAAGAACCCGGCCTCGGCGGCCAGGCCGGTGACCCGGTGGTTGAAGCAGGAGATCACCGTCTCGCGGAGTATCCGCCACAATGCGCTCCGCAACCGGATGCGACCGGCCCCTCGCAGGCGAGGTCGTTGTTGGTAGTCCGCTGCCACCCCTTTAAGGTATCCGGCCGGGGGCCCGCCATTCGCCAAGTCGCCGACCGGGTGGATCCACCCCCCGTTCGGCCGCCCTCCACACCCCGTTCATCAGGTGGTCCGCGCTGGTCAGCGAGTGGGCACGAGCACCCCGGAAAGCCTGCTGAGCACCCGCGCCGCGGTGCGCAGTTCCTCGGCCGGCAGGTCCGCGAAGGCGCTCTCCCAACTCTCCCGGAACAACGTGTCGAGCCGGTACAACTCGCGCCGTCCGGCCGGGGTGAGCCGGGCCACCGAGCCGCCCCGGCCGCGCCCGGCGCGCACCGCCTCGACCAGACCCTCGCGTCCGTGCACGTCCAACAGGTCGCGCACGGCGGGCACCGGCAGGCCGAGCACCCGGGCCAGCCGCTCGTTGTCCAGGTCGAGTTCGTCGGCGAGCGCGGCGAGCAGCCGATACCGGGTACCGTCGGCATCGGCGTCGACCGGACCGACCTGCCCGGCACGATCGGCACGGATCGCGGAGAGAAATCCGTTGAGGGCGTACCGCAGTGTCTCGACCGCTTCCTCGCGACGCGGCTCCGGCCGCTCGGAGGCGGATCCCGCGGTAGATACGGGAACGCATACGGAGCGCGTTCTGCGCCGGGGCGCGCCCAGAACCTCGCCTGGCATACCCATCAGCTCCTCGTCCACTGTGGTGCGTGGGCCGCGTACCGTTCGGGGGAAACGGCATCCGACCACCCGTACCGTAACCAACCGCGGCGACGATCCATGCCGCGACCGGCGGGGAAGATCATCTCATCTCATAATGTGGGCATGCGTGTTCGATATGTGAGATGGGCGTTCGCATCCCGGACAGTGATGGACGGCTTTCTGGCTCCATGTCAATCTTTGCGACATGTCACGCGCCGGTATTGCTCTCGTAGGTCGACTCCACGTCGACCTCGGACGCATGTCCAGCGCCGTCTGTTCGCCGGTCTGACGACCCGCCCGTAGCACCTGTCTGCCGGGCGCGCGGTCGCACCGGCACCTCGACTCTCACGGCCGGTCCGGCGAGGGTGCGGCCGGATGCTCCCCTGCGCGTCCCCCACCGATCCGCCCGGAGGACGCTCCCCATGGCCGCCACTACCGACACCGCCGGCAGCGGTCCCCGCGCCCGCAAGACCGCTCGCCATCGCGGCGAGGGTCAGTGGGCCCTCGGCCATCACGAGCCACTCAACGGGAACGAGCAGTTCAAGAAGGACGACGACGGTCTCAATGTGCGCGCGCGCATCGAGAATGTCTACGCCCATCGCGGCTTCTCCTCGATCGACCCCAACGACCTGCGTGGCCGGATGCGTTGGTGGGGCCTGTACACCCAGCGCAAGCCCGGGATCGACGGCGGCAAGACCGGCGTGCTCGAACCGCACGAGCTCGACGACGAGTACTTCATGCTGCGCGTGCGGGTGGACGGCGGCCGGCTGAACCTGGCCCAGTTGCGGGCCATCGCCGAGGTCTCCGAGCGGTTCGCGCGTGGCACCGCGGACGTCACCGACCGGCAGAACGTGCAGTTCCACTGGATCCGGATCGAGGACGTCCCGGAGATCTGGCGGATCCTGGAGGGCGTCGGCCTGTCCACCACCGAGGCCTGCGGCGACACCCCGCGCGTGGTGCTCGGCTCGCCGGTGGCCGGCGTCGCCGAGGAAGAGATCATCGACGGCACCTGGGCCATCGACGAGATCAACCGGCTGTACATCGGCAAGCCCGAGTACTCGAACCTGCCGCGCAAGTTCAAGACCGCGATCTCCGGATCGCCGCTGCTGGACGTCGCGCACGAGATCAACGACATCTCCTTCGTCGGCGTCGTGCACCCCGAGTTCGGCCCCGGTTTCGACGTGTGGGTCGGCGGCGGGCTGTCCACCAACCCCAAGCTCGCGGTCCGCCTGGGCACCTGGGTGCCGCTGGCGGAGGTGCCGCAGGTCTGGGAAGGCGTCATCTCGATCTTCCGCGACTACGGCTACCGCCGGCTGCGCAACCGCGCGCGGCTGAAGTTCCTGGTCGCCGACTGGGGGCCGGAGCGCTTCCGCGAGGTGCTGGAGAACGAATACCTGGGCCGCAAGCTGGTCGACGGCCCCGCGCCCGAGGCGCCCGCGCAGGTGTGGCGCGACCACGTCGGCGTGCGTCCGCAAAAGGGCGGCGGCTTCTACGTGGGCTTCGCCCCGCGCGTGGGCCGGGTCGACGGCGCGACGCTCGGCAAGATCGCCGACCTCGCCGAGCGGCACGGCTCGGACCGGGTGCGCACCACGGTCGAGCAGAAGATGCTCATCCTGGACGTCACCGAGGACAAGGTCGCCTCGCTCAAGGAGGGTCTGGAGGCGCTCGGTCTGCGGGTGGACCCGAGCCCGTTCCGGCGCGGCACGATGGCCTGCACCGGCATCGAGTTCTGCAAGCTGGCGATCGTGGAGACCAAGGGTCGCGGGATCCGGCTGATCGACGAACTCGAGCAGCGGCTGCCGGAGTTCGACCAGCCGATCACGATCAACATCAACGGTTGCCCGAACGCGTGCGCCCGGATCCAGGTGGCCGACATCGGCCTCAAGGGCCAGTTGGTGCTCGACGACGACGGCGAGCAGGTCGAGGGCTACCAGGTGCACCTGGGCGGCGGGCTCGGCCTGGACCCCGGCTTCGGGCGCAAGATCCGCGGCCTCAAGGTGACCTCGGCGGGCCTGGCCGACTACATCGAACGCGTGCTGCGCCGCTTCCAGGAGCAGCGCACCGAGGGCGAGCGCTTCGCCCAGTGGGCCGTGCGCGCGGCCGACGCGGACCTGTCGTGAGCGCCGCCGGCGGCGCCGAGCCGGGTCAGCGGGCCGTCCCGTTCTACTGTCCCTTCTGCGGCGACGAGGACCTTCGTCCGCACGAGGAGGGACACGGCACCTGGCTGTGCTCGGCCTGCCGGCGGGCGTTCTCGCTGAAGTTCCTGGGTTTGGTCTTCCCGCAGAAGCACGGCACCGCAGAGCACGACCGGTCGATCACACAGGAGGAGGCCCGATGACCGTCACCGAGACCACCGATCTCGAGGCACTCGCCACTCGCGCCGGCCTCGAACTCGAGGACGCCGGCGCGTCGGAGATCCTGGCCTGGACGCACGAGCTGTTCGGCCCGACCTGGTGCGTGACGTCCTCGATGGAGGACGCCGTGGTCGCGCACCTCGCCTCGAAGGTGGCGCCGGGCGTGGACGTGGTCTTCCTGGACACCGGCTACCACTTCCCCGAGACCGTCGGCACCCGCGACGCGGTCGCCGCGATCTACGACGTCAACGTGATCACCGTGCACCCGGAGCTGACCGTCGTCCAGCAGGACGAGAAGTACGGCGCCGCGCTGCACGATCGTGATCCCGACGCGTGTTGCGCGATGCGCAAGGTGGCGCCGCTGGAGCGGTCGCTGACGAACTACCGCGCGTGGGCCACCGGACTGCGCCGGGACGACTCGCCGAGCCGGGCGAACACCCCGGTCGTGTCCTGGGACGCGCGCAGGCGCAAGGTCAAGGTCGCCCCGATCGCCCGCTGGACACAGGACGACGTGGACGCCTACGTGGCCGAGCACGGCGTACTGACCAACCCGCTCCTGATGGACGGGTACGCCTCGATCGGCTGCGCGCCGTGCACCCGCCGGGTGGCGCCCGGCGAGGACGCCCGTGCCGGACGATGGGCCGGCAACGGCAAGACCGAGTGTGGGATCCACACATGACCGGCCCGATACGCACCACGGCACCGTGCTCGACGAAGACGAAGGAGGGGTTGGCGTGACCACGACGATCGACAAGGGCACCGCACCCGGGGCCCTGACCCACCTGGACGCGTTGGAAGCCGAGTCCGTGCACATCTTCCGCGAGGTCGCGGGCGAGTTCGAGAAGCCGGTGATCCTGTTCTCCGGCGGCAAGGACTCGATCGTGATGCTGCACCTGGCGCGCAAGGCCTTTTGGCCCGCGCCGGTCCCCTTCGCGCTCCTTCATGTCGATACCGGGCACAACTTCCCCGAGGTCATCGAGTATCGCGACCGCGTGGTGGCCGAGCACAACCTGCGGCTGCACGTGGCGAGCGTGCAGGAGTTCATCGACAACGGCCGGTTGCGCGAGCGCCCGGACGGCACCCGCAACCCGTTGCAGACCGTGCCGCTCCTGGACGCGATCGAGTCCAACCGCTTCGACGCGGTGTTCGGCGGCGGTCGGCGCGACGAGGAGAAGGCCCGGGCCAAGGAGCGGGTGTTCTCGCTGCGCGACGAGTTCGGCGCGTGGGACCCGCGCCGGCAGCGGCCCGAGCTGTGGCAGCTCTACAACGGCCGGCACCGCGTGGGCGAGCACGTGCGGGTGTTCCCGATCTCGAACTGGACCGAGCTGGACGTGTGGCAGTACATCGAGCGGGAGAAGATCGCGCTGCCGCGGATCTACTTCTCGCACGAGCGGGACGTCTTCGAGCGCAACGGGATGTGGCTCTCGCCCGGCGAGTGGGGCGGGCCGAAGGCCGACGAGGAGACGGTGCGGCGCGTGGTGCGCTACCGCACGGTCGGCGACATGAGCTGCACCGGCGCCGTCGACTCCCCCGCCACGACGGTGGCGGACGTGATCGCCGAGATCGCGGTGAGCAGGCTGACCGAACGGGGGGCCACGCGCGCGGACGACAAGATGTCCGAGGCCGCGATGGAAGACCGCAAGCGCGAGGGGTACTTCTAGCCATGAGTGGGACATCCGAGATTTCGCCGGACGCCGCGCCGTCCGCGGACGAGCGCGTGGGTCTGCTCCGGCTGGCCACCGCCGGCTCCGTCGACGACGGCAAGTCCACCCTGGTGGGTCGACTCCTGCACGACTCCAAGTCGGTGCTCACCGACCAGTTGGAGGCGGTCACCCGGGTCAGCAACGAGCGCGGCCAGGAGGAGGCCGACCTCGCGCTGCTCACCGACGGGCTGCGGGCCGAGCGCGAGCAGGGCATCACCATCGACGTCGCCTACCGCTACTTCGCCACCGCCAGGCGCCGGTTCATCCTCGCCGACACACCGGGCCACGTGCAGTACACGCGCAACATGGTCACCGGCGCCTCCACCGCGGAGCTTGCCGTGGTGCTGGTGGACGCGCGCAACGGCGTGGTCGAGCAGACCCGCCGGCACGCGGCCGTCGCGGCGCTGCTGCGGGTGCCGCACGTGGTGCTCGCGGTGAACAAGATGGACCTGGTCGACTACAGCGAGGAGCGTTTCGCCGAGGTCGCGAACACGTTCACCGAGTACGCCGAGGCGCTCGGTGTGCCCGACGTGCGCTCGATCCCGGTCTCCGCGCTGCGCGGCGACAACGTGGTGGACCCCAGCTCGCACATGGACTGGTTCTCCGGGCCGACCCTGCTGGAGTACCTGGAGACGGTGCCGGTGGAGAGCGACCCGACGCTGGAACCGGCGCGCTTTCCGGTGCAGTACGTGCTGCGGCCGCAGTCGGACGACGAGTACCGCGACTACCGCGGCTATGCCGGCCAGGTCGCCTCCGGGGTGTTCCGCGAGGGCGACGAGGTCGTGGTGCTGCCGTCCGGACAGCGCACCTCGGTCGCGGGCATCGACCGGCTCGGCGTCTCGGTGCGCCAGGCCCGGCAGGGCGAGTCGATCACCCTGCGGCTGGCCGACGACGTGGACATCTCGCGCGGCGACCTGATCGCGCCGGTGGACTCAGCGCCGCGGCCCACCCAGGACGTCGAGGCCACCGTGTGCCACGTCGCCGACCGCCCGCTGCGGGCCGGCGACCGGGTCCTGCTCAAGCACACCACGCGCACGGTCAAGGCGATCGTCAAGGACATCGCCTACCGCCTGGACCTGAACGCCCCCATCGACGGCGTGCTGGGCCACGAGCGCCACCTGACCGAACTGCGCGCCAACGACATCGCGCGGGTCGTCCTGCGCACGGCGCAGCCGCTCGCGCTCGACGACTACGCCGTCGGTCGCCGTACCGGATCCTTCCTGTTGATCGACGAGGCCGACGGCTCGACGCTCACCGCCGGCATGGCCGGCGCCGCGTTCCCCGCGCCGGGTCGATGTCACGGCTGACTCGATCGCGGGTGTGACCACCCGCTTTTGACGCTCCGTCAGTTGTACCCAGACATCGTCCGCCGCCGTCCACCACACACGTCGTCCCGGCCCGCGCACAACGGCGCGGGCCCGAGGGAAGGTCCCCGCATGTCCGTTTTCAGGACAAACCGTCGTAGATCGATGCGTACCGGCTTCACCGCCGCCCTCCTTTTGCCGCTGCTCGCGATGTCCGCGTGCGGCTACGGCGAGGACAAGAAGGACGACAAGAAGAACACGCCGGCCGCGGGCGCGGCGCCGGCATCCGGTGGCGCGAAGGCGGGCACCTCGGCCTCGCAGATCCGCCTGGGCTTCTTCGCCAACGTCACCCACGCGACGCCGCTGATCGGTCTGAACGAGGGCTTCTTCGCCAAGGAGCTGGGGAGCACCGAGATCAAGCCGCAGGTGTTCAACGCCGGACCGGCCGCGATCGAGGCGCTCAAGGGCGGCTCGATCGACGCGACGTACATCGGCCCGAACCCGTCCATCTCCGGCTTCACCAGCACCAACGGCGAGTTGTTGCGGATCGTGGCGGGCGCCACCTCCGGCGGCGCGTCGCTGGTGGTCAAGCCCGGCATCAACGGGCCGGCCGACCTCAAGGGCAAGAAGATCGCCTCGCCGCAGCTCGGCGGCACCCAGGACGTCGCGCTGCGTGCGTGGCTGACCAAGGCCGGCTACAGCGTGGACACCTCCGGCAAGGGCGACGTCAGCGTCGTGCCGACCGACAACGCGCAGACCCTGGCCGCGTTCCAGAAGGGCGACCTGGACGGCGCCTGGCTGCCCGAGCCGTGGGCCACCCGGCTGGTGCTGGAGGCCAACGCCAAGGTCCTGGTGGACGAGCGCACGCTGTGGCCCGACGGCAAGTTCGTCACCACCGACCTGATCGTGTCCACCAAGTTCCTCAAGGAGCACCCGGACACCATCGAGGCGCTGCTCAAGGGCCAGGTCGCGGCGAACGACTGGGCCGCGAGCAACCAGGACAAGGCCAAGACCGCGGTCAACGCGAAGATCGCCGAGTACGCCGGCAAGCCGCTCGCGCAGAATGTGCTCGACACGGCCTGGCCGAACATCTCGATCACCAACGACCCGCTCGCGGCCTCGCTGCAAAAGCTCTCCGACGACGGCGTCGCGGTCGGTGTGACCAAGAAGCTCGACATCCACGGCATCTATGACCTCACTCTGTTGAACAAGGTCCTGACCGCGAGCGGCAAGCCCGCGGTCTCCGACGGGGGCCTGGGCCCGAAGAAGTAGCGTTCGCGCCGCTTCGACCCGGGCGACCGTGCCCGACCGAGCCCTTCCCCGCCCGACGCGCCCACCGAGAGAGGTGATCCGGACATGACCCAGACCATCAGCGAGGCCACGACCAAGGCCACGACCCCTGTCGAGACCGGCTTCGCGGTCCGCCTTGACCAGGTCACCAAGATCTTCGGCCGAGGCGGCGGCACGCCCGTCCTGGACGGCATCGACCTGACCGTCGCCCCGGGCGAGTTCGTCTGCCTCCTGGGCGCGTCGGGCTGCGGGAAGTCCACCCTGCTCAACCTGATCGCCGACCTGGACCGGCCCACCTCGGGCACCATCGAGGTCTCCGGCGACCGCCCCGCGCTGATGTTCCAGGACCACGCGCTGTTCCCGTGGCTGACCGCGGGCAAGAACATCGAGCTGGCCCTGAAACTGCGCGGGGTCCCCCGCGACCAGCGGCGCGCCGAGACCGACGCGCTGCTGGAGCTGGTCCGGCTCGGCGGCGCGCACAAGAAGCGCGTGCACGAGTTGTCCGGCGGCATGCGCCAGCGGGTGGCGCTGGCCCGCGCGCTCGCGCAGGCCGGCGATCTGCTGCTGATGGACGAGCCGTTCGCCGCGCTGGACGCGATCACCCGCGACGTGCTGCACGACGAGCTGACCCGGATCTGGGCGGAGACCGGCCGCTCGGTGGTGTTCGTGACGCACAACGTCCGCGAGGCGGTGCGACTCGCCCAGCGGGTCGTGCTGATGTCCTCGCGCCCGGGTCGGATCGCCCGGGAGTGGAAGATCGACATTCCACAGCCGCGCCGGATCGAGTCCACCGGCGTGTCCGAGCTGTCCGTGGAGATCACCGACGAGTTGCGAGGGGAGATCCGCCGCCATGGCCGCGCCTGATCTGACGAAGTCCGCCCCCGAGATCGAGGCCGACGCCGGCAAGGCCCATGTCGAGGAGGACCTGGCCGGGCTCGAGGCCGGTCTGGACGCGCTGGAGAGCTACGAGAAGGAGCGCAAGCCGTTCTCCCGCGTCCTGCTGGAGAAGGTGCTCCCGCCGATCCTGGCGATCCTGCTGGTGTTGGCCGCCTGGCAGATCGCCTACTCGATGGAGATCAAGCCCCGCTACGCGCTGCCCAGCCCGCAGGACGTGTGGGACGCGTTCATGGTGCAGTGGAAGAAGGGCACCGTCTTCGACATCCTGTGGACGAGCCTGTCCCGGGGCATCCTGGGCTTTTTGATCGCGGTCGCGATCGGCACCCCGCTGGGCCTGATCGTGGCCCGGGTGAGCTGGATCCGGGCCGCGATCGGCCCGATCCTCTCCGGTCTCCAGTCGCTGCCCTCGGTGGCGTGGGTGCCGCCGGCGGTGATCTGGTTCGGACTGAACAACAGCGCCATCTACGCGGTCGTGCTGCTCGGCGCGGTGCCCTCGATCGCGAACGGCCTGGTGGCCGGGATCGACCAGATCCCGCCGCTGTACCTGCGCGCGGGCCGGGTGCTCGGCGCGCGCGGCCTCAACAGCGTGTGGCACGTCATGCTGCCCGCGTCACTGCCCGGCTACGTGGCCGGTCTCAAGCAGGGCTGGGCCTTCTCGTGGCGCTCGCTGATGGCCGCGGAGCTGATCGCCGCAGGGCCCGAACTGGGCTCGGGGCTGGGCCAATTGATGGACCAGGGACGAGACCTGGGCGACATGCCGATGATGTTGACGGCGGTGTTCATGATCCTGATCGTGGGCATCGGCATCGAGATGCTGGTCTTCACCCCCATCGAACGCCTCGTGCTGCGCCAGCGCGGCCTGGTCGCGGGGAAGTAGCCATGCGCCCCGCTCCCCCGCTCCTGGCCGTCGCGCACGGCAGCCGCGACCCTCGGCACGCCGAGGCGATGGCCGCCCTGGCCGGACGCGTTCGCGCGCTGCGGCCGGGGTTGCGGGTGGAGATCGGCTACCTGGACCACTGCGGCCCGCGGGTACCCGAGCGCCTGGACGAACTGGCCGACGCCGGTGCGGACGCGGTGGTCGCGGTGCCGCTGCTGTTCACCCCGGCGTTCCACGCCAAGCAGGACGTGCCCGACGTACTGCGACACACCCGCCTGACCGTGCGTCAGGCGGCCACACTGGCCCCCTCTCCGCTCCTGCTGGCCGCCCTGGACCTGCGCATGCGCGAGGCCGGGGTACGGCCGGGCGACGGCCGCTACGGCGTCGTCCTGGCCACCGCCGGTTCCACCGACCCGGAGGCGAACGCGGTGATCACCATCGTCGCGCGGGAGTGGCGGCGCACCGGTTGGTGCGCCGTGGTCCCCGCGTTCGCCTCCGTCCACCAAGGCTCCACGATCGGCGCCGCGGTCGCCGATCTGCGCGCTCTGGGCGCCGAGCGGATCGTCGTCGCGTCCTGCATGCTGGCGCCGGGCATCCTGCCTGACCGGATCCGCGAGCAGGCCGCGGCGGCGGGCGCCGACCCGATCACCGAGCCGGTCGCGGACACCGACGAGATCGCCCGTCTGGTGCTCGACCGCTACGACGCGGCGCTGCCGTCGCGATCCCGGCTCTCCGCCTGACCCGAGACCGGTACCATCACCGGCGTGATCGACTCGGTGGCCGGCGAACGTTCGGTACTCGTACGCGCGTGCGCGAAGGTCGGAGTGCCGTCCGCCGGCGCCACGTTGCTCGCCTTCGGCGAGAACGCGGTGTTCGCGCTGCCCGGTCCGGGCCTGGTGGTCCGGGTCGCGCGCGGGGCGCACATGGCCGAGCGGGCCCGCCGCGAGATCGCGGTCGCGTGCTGGCTCGCCGAACAGGACTTCCCCGCGGTGCGACCGGCGGCGGGCGTCGACCCGCAGCCGGTGTCGATCGACGGCCGTCCGGTCACCTTCTGGGAGTTGCTCTCGCCGGCCGAGCGCGAGCCGGACATCGTCGACCTGGCCAAACTGCTCAAGAAGCTGCACGCGCTGCCCGCGCCGCCGTTCGCGCTGCCCGCCCGGGAGCCGCTCGCGCTCGTGGAGACCTGGCTGGACTCCGCGGACGCCGCGGTGGGGTTGGAGGATCGCCGCTTTCTGCTGGCCCGCCGCGACGCGCTTCAGGCGGCCTGCCGCGAGCTGACCCCGACGCTGCCGCGCGGCCTGATCCACGGCGACGCGCTGCTGCGCAACGTCGGCGTGCACGGCGGCCGGGCACTGCTGCTGGACTGGGAGACGGTCGCCCACGACCTGCGCGAGTTCGACCTGGTGCCCACCCCGTTGTCCGCCATGCGCTACGGCCTGCCCGACGGCGCCGAGCGACGGTTCGCGAAGAAGTACGGCTTCGACGTCACCGACTGGCCCGGCTACCCGGTGCTGCGCGACACCCGCGAACTGGCCGCCACCGCCTGGGTCGCCCAGCACGTGCCCGGCAACCCGGCGGCGGAGGAGGAGTTCCACCACCGGGTCCGCACGCTGCGCACCGGCGACCTGGACGCCCGCTGGCACGCGTTCTGAGCGCCGCGGGCGCTCACGAGGTGCGCTTGCTGTCCGCCCACTGCTGCTCGAACTCTTCCTGGAACAACGGGTAGAGCCCGCGCACCGTGTCGCCCGCCGCGTCGGCGCGCAGCACGAAGGCGGGCGACTCGATCCCGCGCGCGTGCCGCAGGTACGGCTGGACCAGGCCGACGTCGCCGTCCACCAGGTAGGCGCCGAATCGAGGCGCCTCGTCGTACAGCCGGATCTCGATCCGCCTGGGCTCGCGCAGCTTCGAGCGGATCCGGCGCATGTGCAGGATGTTGAGCGTGGTCATCCGGGACAGCAGCCCCTTCTTGATGCCCTCGTCCCGCTCCCGCTGCTTCATCGCGTCGCCTGCCGGGTTCAGGAACAACAGCCGCATCTCGCAGCCGCTCGCGCCCAGCCGGGCGAGATCGCGCCCGGAGTAGTTCTGGCACAGCAGGTTCAGCGACACGCCCATCGCGTCGATCCCGCGCGCGCCGTCCACCAGGTCGGCGAACGGCAACCGGCGTTGCAGCGCCGAGCGGTCCTGGAAGACCCCGACCACGTCCGCGTAGCGCCCGGCGAACAGCTCCTCCACCGCGTCCAGCGCCAGCCTGCGGTCGCCCCGGTCGGCGAGCGGGCCGTCCAGCATCGCCAGCACCCGCAGGCACGCGCGTTCGACCTGGGCCAGCACATCCGGCGACAACACCCGGTTGCGGGCCACGATGTGCCGGCCGATCTCGACCTCTTCCAGGGCGCGTTCCAGCTTGCGCCGGTCGGGCAGGAACGGTTCGAAGCACCACCAGTTGCGCACCATCAGCTCGCGCAGTTGCGGCAGGGTCAGGAACGCGATCAGTTCGTCGTCGGCCGGGTCCACGATGTATCCGCGGCGGCGGCTCATCTCCCGTACCGCCTCGGCGCGTTCGACCCATTCGTTCTGCGCGTTGCCGGCCGCGGCCAGCACCCAGGCGCCGTCGTCGTGGGGGTGTTCGCCGGGGCCGTAGACCGGGATGAGCACCGCGCCGATCACCGCGCGCAGCCGCTGTTCGATCAGGTTCAGGTACACGTACGCCCGACCCGCCCGGCGGGCCCGCAGCAGCGCGCCGGCCCAGTCCTCCTCGGTCCAGGTGAGCGTCGCGGGGTCTATCCCGGGCATCGGGTCGGGCGGGCCGGAGCCGTCCAGGACGGCGGTGTCGACGATCGCGTGCCGGGGGCCGGGCAGCGCTCCCGGGTCGATCGCGAACGAGCCGGTGTCGGTGAGCCCGGCCGTCCCGGCCGAGGACTCGCCGTCGGGGTAGGGGGCGTACGGATCCGGGAAGGTGTCACCGCCGCCGCCCGGCAGCGGGCCGCCCAGGTCACCGAAGCCGGTCGTACTCGTCCCCTCCACAGGATTCTCGGTCGTCGAGGGTGGCGAGTCGGACTCCCGATCGGCCATCGCGTCCCATCCGTTCGTCGTCGAGCCGGAACCGAACGAGCGTATAGCGAAACCCGGGGGCCTCGGGGAGCCCGCGCGGGCCGGGTCGGATACCCCGTTCGAGTGATGGAGCCGCGCGGATTACCCGGATGGCGTAAGGCGATTGGGGGGACTCGACGCGCTCTGGCAACTTCTGCCCAGCGGCACGACGGCGTGCCGGAACAATTGCCGGACGGGAGAGGGTCTTCCCTCCACCTGTTCCGAGACGCAACCGGGACGGATCGACGGTCCGTCTCATGCGGCAGGAACCGTGGCACCCAGGAGGTCGTCATGTTGGCCACGAACAGCAGGATCCCGGCGGGACGAAACGGCGCCGAGGACGATTTCGCCAAGTACCGCGACGTGGTCGCGGACATCTTCGCCCACCACCGGCGGACCACCGTCGCGGGCACCAACGAGGCCGGATGCTCGTGCGGCGGCCCGTGGCCGTGCCGGGACGAGATGCTCGCGGCCGAACTGCTCGACTGGATCTGATCGTTCCGATCGAAACCGATCGCAGTCGACGGCGCGCACGACCACCGCCCCGGGCCGGAATTCCACCCGACCGGGGGACGCCGGAGCGGATCTCGCACATGGATCCGGTTCGGTACGGGAGACTGCAAGCTGCCGAAGCACGATCCGCGACAAAGCAGGTTGCTCATGCAGGTCTGGCCCGGTCATCCGTATCCGCTCGGCGCCACGTACGACGGCGCCGGCACCAACTTCGCGGTCTTCTCGGAGGCCGCCGAACGCGTCTGGTTGTGCCTTCTCGACGAAGACGGCACCGAGCGGCGTGTCGAGCTGCGCGAGGCCGACGCGTTCGTCCGGCACGCCTACCTGCCCGGGATCCAGCCCGGACAGCGGTACGGCTACCGCGTCCAGGGCCCGTTCGCCCCGGCCTCGGGGGCCCGGTGCAACCCGAACAAGCTGCTGCTCGACCCGTACGCGAAGGCGATGTGCGGCGAGGTGCACTGGCACGAGTCGATGTACGGCTACTCGTTCGAGCACCCGGACCTGATGAGCACCACCGACTCCGGGCCGCACACGATGGCCTCGGTGGTGATCAACCCGTACTTCGACTGGGGTGACGACCGGCCGCCACGCACCGAGTACCACGACACGGTGATCTACGAGGCGCACGTGCGCGGGCTGACCCGCACCCATCCGGGGCTGCCCGAGGAGATTCGCGGCACCTACGCGGGCATGGCGCACCCGGCGGTGATCGAGCACCTGGTGAGCCTGGGCGTGACCGCGATCGAGCTGATGCCGGTACACCAGTTCGTCCAGGACCACCGGCTGTCCGACCTGGGCATGCGCAACTACTGGGGCTACAACACGATCGGCTTCTTCGCGCCGCACGCGGCCTACTCGTCCACGGGCGAACGCGGGCAGCAGGTGCAGGAGTTCCGCTCGATGGTCAAGGCGCTGCACGCGGCGGGCATCGAGGTGATCCTCGACGTGGTCTACAACCACACCGCCGAGGGCAACCACCTCGGTCCCACACTGTCCTTCCGCGGCCTGGACAACGCCTCCTACTACCGGCTCGCCGACGACAAGCGCTACTACCTGGACACCACCGGCACCGGCAACAGCCTTCTGATGCGCAGTCCGCACGTGCTCCAGTTGATCATGGACTCGCTGCGCTACTGGGTCACCGACATGCATGTCGACGGCTTCCGCTTCGACCTCGCGGCCACCCTGGCCCGGCAGTTCCACGAGGTGGACCGGCTGTCCTCGTTCTTCGACCTGGTCCAGCAGGACCCGGTGGTGTCCCAGGTCAAGCTGATCGCCGAGCCGTGGGACCTGGGCGAGGGCGGCTACCAGGTGGGCAACTTTCCGCCGCTGTGGACCGAGTGGAACGGCAAGTACCGGGATACCGTGCGCGACTTCTGGCGCGGCGAGGAGCGCACGCTGGCCGAGTTCGGCTCGCGGCTGACCGGCTCCTCCGACCTGTACCAGGACGACGGCCGGCGGCCGATCGCCTCGATCAACTTCGTCACCTGCCACGACGGCTTCACGCTGCACGACCTGGTGTCCTACAACGACAAGCACAACGCGGCCAACCGTGAGGACAACCGGGACGGCGAGAGCCACAACCGCTCCTGGAACCACGGCGTCGAGGGCGAGACGGACGATCCGGACGTGCTCGCGCTGCGGGCCCGCCAGCAGCGCAACTTCATCGCCACCGTGCTGCTGTCCCAGGGCGTGCCGATGATCGCGCACGGCGACGAGTTCGGCCGCACCCAGCGGGGCAACAACAACGTCTACTGCCAGGACAACGAACTCGCGTGGGTGAAGTGGCCACAGGGCGAGGAGCCCGACCAACTGGAGTTCATGCGGATGATGACCCGGCTGCGGGCAGAGCATCCGGTGTTCCGGCGCCGGCGCTTCTTCCACGGCAGGTCGGTCCAGGGCACCCACGACGAACTCACCGACATCGCGTGGTTCACGCCCACGGGCGAGGAGATGTCCGACGGCGACTGGTGGGCGGCGGCGGCCAAGTCCGTCGCGGTCTTCCTCAACGGCAACGCCATCTCCGAGCCCGACCCGCGCGGTCAGAAGATCACCGACGACTCGTTCCTGCTCCTGTTCAACGCCTCGCACGAGGCCGAGGAGTTCACCATCCCCGACGGCCTGGGCAAGACCTGGACGGTCGTGGTCGACACCGCCGACGACAAGACCACGATGCACGAGCCCAAGACCCGCGCGACCGTCGACGGCGGCTCCTGCCAATCGGTCGAGGCCCGCTCACTGGTGGTGCTGCAACGGCCCTGACCGGGCGTGCGCCTACGCACCGGTGCCCCCGGCGCTCGACCGGGGGCACGGCTCGTCGAGCCGGCGCGTCGCCCCCGCCGCCCGAGCCCGCCGACGCGCGTCCGATCAGGTTTCACCACCCCGGCGGGTGGTAGCCCGTGGTCCTCCGGGGAAGCTTGTCCGCATGACCTCGTCGCCTTCGCGTGTCCCCACCGGCACCTACCGGCTGCAACTGCAACCCGCCTTCGGGTTCGCCGACGCCGCCGCCGCCGTGCCCTACATCGCCTCGCTCGGGGTGAGCCACCTGCACCTGTCACCCATCCTGCAGGCGGTGCCCGGGTCCACCCACGGCTACGACGTCGTCGACCACTCGCGCGTGTCCGCCGACCTGGGCGGCGAGGACGGCCTGCGCGAGCTCGCCGCCTCGGCCGCCGCGCACGGCCTGGGCATCGTGGTGGACATCGTGCCCAACCACATGGCGGTGCCCACGCCCGAGTCGCTCAACAGGCCGCTGTGGGAGACCCTGCGGGACGGGCCGGACTCGCCCTACGCCCGCTGGTTCGACATCGACTGGACGCGGCACGACGGCCGGGTCCTGCTGCCCGTGCTCGGCGGACCCGTCGAGGAGGTCGCCGACGAGCTGATCGTGGACGGCGACGTGCTGCGCTACCACGACCACGAGTTCCCGCTCCGGGCCGGCACCGACAAGCTCGCGCTCGAGGAGCTGCTCGCCGCGCAACACTTCGAACTCGCGCACTGGCGGCGCGCGGACACCGAGCTCAACTACCGCCGGTTCTTCACCATCGCGGGCCTGATCGGGCTGCGCCAGGAGGACGACGAGGTCTTCTCGGCCACCCACGAGACCATCCTGCGGCTGCTCAACGAGGGCCTGGTGCACGGCCTGCGGATCGACCACCCGGACGGGCTCGCCGACCCGCGCGCGTACCTGGACCGGCTGCGCGCCGCCGCGCCGAACGCGTGGATCGTGGTGGAGAAGATCCTCGCCGACGAGGAGCGGCTCGCCGCCGACTGGGCCTGCGACGGCACCACCGGCTACGACGCGCTGCGCCGGGTGGACTCCCTGTTCACCGACCCCGAGGGCGCCGAGCCGCTGCGCGCACTGCACCGCGAGCAGACCGGCGTCCGTGAGGGCTTCGACTATCTCGCCCAGGAGGCCAAGGCCGAGGTGCTCGACGGTGGACTTGCCACCGAGTTCGCCCGACTGCGACGGGCCCTGGACCGACTCGAACCGATCGCCGGCGCCGGTGACATCGGCCGCGCGCTGCCGCCGCTGCTGGCCGCGTTCCCCACCTACCGCCCCTACCCCGGCGGCGGCCCCGAATCGATCGCGGCGATGGCACGCGCCCTCACCGGCGTCCCCGGGCAGGTCTCCGAAGCGGCCCGGGAGATCGCCGAACTCGCGCTCGCCGACGGAGAGTTCGGCACCCGCTTCGGCCAGGTGGCGGCGGCGCTCGCGGCCAAGGGCGTCGAGGACCGCGCGTTCTACCGTTGGTACGGCCTGACTTCGCTGAACGAGGTCGGCGGCGCACCGGACTCGATCGGCCTGGACATCGCCGGCTTCCACGCCGCGTGCGCGCGGATGTCGCCGACCACGATGACCACGCTGAGCACCCACGACACCAAGCGCAGCGAGGACGTGCGGGCCCGACTCACGGTGCTGGCCGAGGTGCCCGAGGACTGGGCCGAGCGGGTGCACACGTGGAACGACTGGTCCCGGCCGCACCGCTCCGAGTTCCGCTTCGGGCCGGACGGCTACGACACCTACCTGCTGTGGCAGACCCTGGTCGGCGCGTGGCCGCTGAGCCCCGACCGGGCCGTCGCCTACCTGCGCAAGGCGATGCGCGAGGCGGCCCGGGCCACCACCTGGACCGACCCGAACCCCGACTACGAACAGGCGAGCGAGGCGTTCATGCGCGCCGTCCTGGCGGACGAGGAACTCACCGCCGACATCGCCGAGTTCGTCACCGACCTGGACCGTCCCGCACGCACCGTCTCGCTCGGTGCCAAGCTGGTCCAGCTCACCATGCCGGGCGTGCCGGACGTCTACCAGGGCGGCGAACTGGCGCTGTACACCCTGGTCGACCCGGACAACCGGGCCCCGGTCGACTTCGGCCGCGAGCACGGCCCGCTGGACGCGCTCAAGTTCAAGGTCACCTCGGCCGCGCTGCGGCTGCGGCGCGAGCATCCGACCTGGTTCGCCGGCGCCTACGAGCCGCTGCTCGCGCGCGGCAAGGAGGCCGACTACGCGATCGCGTTCGTGCGCGGCGGCGAGGCGATCACCGTGGCGACCCGACTGCCGGCCGGTCTCGCGGCCAAGGGCGGCTGGGGCGGCGCGCTGCTCCCGCTGCCGCCGGGCCGCTGGGTCGACGCGCTCACCGGCGACACGTACACCGGCCAGGCCCGGCTGCGGCACATCCTGGAGAACCTGCCGGTGGCCCTGCTCACCCGCGGCTGACCCGGCCGCCCCCGCTCACGCACGTTCGCATCCGCCGCCACCCGTCGCCACGTTCGCCCGCACGTTCCCGGAAAGGACACAACCATCGTGGTCAGGTTCGAGGTCTGGGCTCCGAAAGCGTCGTCCCTCGACGTCGTCGTCGACGGCCGGCGCAAGCCGATGCGGGACGCGAACCGGCCCGGGTGGTGGCAGGCGGACGTGCCGGCCGCGGTCCACGGGAGCGACTACGCGTTCGTGATCGACGGCAGCACACCGCTGCCCGACCCGCGCTCGCCGTGGCAACCACAGGGTCCGGACGGCCCGAGCCGGGTGGTGGACCACGCCGCGTACGCGTGGGCCGATCAGTCCTGGACCGGCCGGCCGCTGCCCGGCGCGGTGGTCTACGAGCTGCACATCGGCACCTTCACCGTCGAGGGCACCTTCGCGGCGGCGATCGAGCGGCTGGAGCACCTGGTCGACCTGGGCGTCACGCACGTCGAGGTGATGCCGGTGTCCGCCTTCCCGGGCAAGGCCGGGTGGGGCTACGACGGCGTGTGCCCCTGGGCGGTGCACGAACCCTACGGCGGTCCGGAGGGCCTCAAGCGCTTCGTGGACGCCTGCCACGGGCACGGCCTGGGCGTGATCCTGGACGTGGTGCACAACCACCTGGGGCCGTCCGGGAACCACCTGCCGCGCTTCGGGCCCTACTTCACCGACCGCTACAAGACGCCGTGGGGCTGGGCGGTCAACCTGGACGGCCCCGGCTCCGACGAGGTGCGCGCCTACCTGGTCGCCAGCGCGCTGATGTGGCTGCGCGACTACCACGTGGACGGGCTGCGGCTGGACGCGGTGCACGCGCTGGCGGACAACCGCGCGGTGCCCTTCCTCGAGGAGTTGTCCGAGGCGGTGGACAAGCTCGCCGCCTCGACCGGCCGGCCGCTGTTCCTGATCGCCGAGTCGGACCTGAACGACCCGCGCGTGGTCACCCCGCGCGAGAGCGGCGGGATGGGCGTCCAGGCCCAGTGGAGCGACGATTTCCACCACGCCCTGCACTCCCTGCTCACCGGTGAACGGCAGGGCTATTACGGCGACTTCGGGTCGATGGGCACGCTCGCCAAGACGCTCACCCGGGTCTGGCTGCACGACGGCACGTGGTCCTCGTTCCGCGAGCGCACGCACGGCCGCCCGGTGCCGACCTCGCGGATGCCCGCGTACCGCTTCCTGGGTTACCTGCAAACCCACGACCAGGTCGGCAACCGGGCCACCGGCGACCGGATCTCGGCCACGCTGCCGCCGGCGCTGCTGGCCGCGGGCGCGGCCCTGGTGCTGACCTCGCCGTTCACCCCGATGTTGTTCATGGGCGAGGAATGGGGCGCGTCCACGCCGTGGCAGTACTTCACCGACCACACCGATCCCGCGCTGGCGGAGGCGGTGCGGGGCGGACGCCGCGCCGAGTTCGCCTCGCACGGCTGGGACGCCGCGCAGATCCCGGACCCGCAGTCGCCGCAGACCGTGCGCGACTCGTGTCTGGACTGGGACGAGCGCGAGCGCGCCCCGCACGCGGCGCTGCTGGCCTGGTACAAGCGGTTGATCGCGCTGCGCCGGGAGTGGGAGAACCTGACCGATCCGGACCTGACCCGGGTGCAGGTCACCTTCGAGGAGACCGCCGGCTGGCTGATGGTGCACCGGGGCGCGTTCCGTACGGCGGTCAATCTCGCCGAGCAGCCCGCGACGCTGCCGATGGGCACCGGCGCGGCCGAGATCGTCGCGGCGTGGGACGACCGCGCGGAGATCCGCCGGGGCCTGGTCGGCACCACGCTGCGCCTGCCCGCGACCTCGGTCGCGGTGGTGCGTGTGGGGTCACGCTAGAACCGTCGGCGTGCGCGCGGGTCGTCCCGGATCCGATCCGACCCGCGCGCGATCGTGCTCACGTGTCGAGCAGCCGCTTACGCTCCGCCTCGACGTCGAAGGTGCCCGGCGGATACTGCGGGTCCACCTCGGTGAGGTGCTCCAGCAGCAGCCGGCTGATCGCCCAGTTGCGGTACCACTTGCGATCCGAGGGCACCACGTACCAGGGAGCCGCGTCGAGGTCGCACCTCTCCAGCGCCGCTTCGTAGGCCGCTTGGTACTGCGGCCACACCGCGCGCTCGTCGATGTCCGCCGGGTTGAACTTCCAGTGCTTGTCCGGGTTGTCCAGCCGCGCGAGCAGGCGCTCCTTCTGCTCCTGGGGCGAGATGTGCAGGAAGACCTTGACCACGGTCACCTCGTCCTTGGCCAGCCCCTGCTCGAACCGGTTGATCGCGCCGTAGCGGCGCGCCCACACCTGGCGCGGGACCAGGTTGCGCACTCGCGCGATCAGCACGTCCTCGTAGTGCGAGCGGTCGAACACGCCGATCAGGCCGGGTCCCGGCAGGTTGTTGCGGATCCGCCACAGGAACGGGTGCCCGAGCTCCTCCTCGGTGGGCGCCTTGAACGCGTGGATGTGGCAGCCCGACGGGTTGAACTGACCGATCACGTGCTTGACCGTGCCGCCCTTGCCGGAGGTGTCCATGCCCTGGACCACCAGCAGCACCCGGCGCCGCGCACCACCGGCCACCGCCTGCGCGTACAACTTCTCCTGGAGTTCGGCCAGTCGCGGGCCCATCGCGGCGATGTCGGCGACCGCGTCCGCCTTGTCGCCGGCGAAGGCCGGGGTCGCGCGCGGGTCGATCGTGCTCAGGTCGACCGGGCCGCCGGTCGGGCGCAGCGCGGCCCGGACGGACGGTACGTCGCTCCGGGGGCGAGGGATGTCGGCGGGCCGCTCGGCGACGACCCGGAGCCGGGGCGGCTCGGCCACGGGCTCGGCCGCCGGCTCGACGGCGTCCGCGGCTTCGGCCCGCTCCTCGACGAGCGTCTCGAGTTCCAGCGTCTCGAGTTCGACCGATTCGAGCCCGACCACCTCCAGGCCACCACCCGCTTCGAGGCCACCGGTTTCGAGCCCACCGGTTTCGAGTCCACCCGTGGGGAAGCCGAGTGCCTCGGCGGCGGCGCGCTCGGCCTCGGCCCGCTCGGCCGCCTGCTTGGCGGCCTTCTTCGCGCGCTTCTTGGCCGCCTTCGCGGCCTCGGCCGCTTCGGCCGCCTCGCGCTCGGCTGCGGCCTCCCGGGCCTTGGCGGCCTTCTTGGCCGCCTTGCGCGCCGCCCTGGCCTGCTCGGCGAGGCGCTCCCGCTCGGCCTTCAGCGCCTTCTCGGCCTTGGTGACCTTTACAGCCTTCTCGGGCTTCTCGGGCTTCGACACCTCGGCGGTCTTGGCGGCCTTGGCGGCAGCCTTGGCCGCCTTCGCGGCGGCCTTGTCCCGCGGCGCCTCGCCCAGGCCCACCGGGGCGTGCCTCTTCGAGTCCCGGTCGGCCCTGCCTGCACTCTTGCGTTCGGCCTTCTTCGCCATGCGCTGCCTCCGCGTCGTCGGGACCCGGCTCCGATGATGCCTCACCCGCATACCGGTCGCCCACGGACAACACCCGCGCGACGCACGGCCGACCCCGGACCCCGCACGGCCGCTCCGGTCAGTGCGTCGGGACGCGACCCGCGCCGTCGCGCGCCATCGCCACCAGGCGCGATACCGCGCGCAGGTACTTCTTGCGATAGCCGCCGGCCAGCATCTCCTCGGTGAACAGCTCGTCGAACGGCACGCCCGAGGCGACGATCGGCAGTTCCCGGTCGTACATCCGGTCCGCGAGCACCACCAGGCGCAGCGCGGTCGCCTGGTCCCCGACCGGGCGCACACCACGCCAGAAGATCCCGGTGACGCCGTCGAGCATCGCGCCGTAGCGGCTGGGGTGCACGCCGGCCAGGTGGGCGAGCAGGTCGGGGAAGTCGTCGAGCGCGGCGCCGTCGGGCGCGGCCTCGGCGGACTCACCGACCACGTCGTCCTCGACCGGCGTCGGCGCGGCGGGCAGGCCGCGGTGCCGGTAGTCCTCGCCGTCGATGCGCAGCGCCTCGAAGCGCGCGGACAGTTTCTGTATCTCGCGCATGAAGTCCTGCGCGGCGAATCGCCCCTCGCCGAGCTTGTCCGGCAGCGTGTTCGAGGTCGCGGCCAGCTTGACCCCCGCGTCGGCCAGCTTGCCGAGCAGCGTGGAGACCAGGACGGTGTCGCCCGGGTCGTCCAGCTCGAACTCGTCGATGCACAACAACCGGTGTCCGGACAGCGCCTCGACGGTGTGCCGGAAGCCCAGCGCGCCGACCAGGTTGGTCAGCTCGACGAACGTGCACAGCGACTTGGGCCCGGGGGCGGCGTGCCACAGCGACGCGAGCAGGTGCGTCTTGCCGACGCCGTAGCCGCCGTCGAGATAGATCCCGCTCGGTCCGGCCGCGGGCTCGCGGCGGAACCAGCGCCGCTTCCCGTTCCCGCCGTCGCCGTTGAGCTCGGCGGCGAACCGCTCCAGGCGCACCACGGCCGCGGCCTGCCCGGGCTGGTTCGGATCGGGGATGTAGGTATCGAAGCGCACGTCGCCGAAGCGCGGCGGCGGAACCATCTCGGCGACGAGACGGTCGGCGGGGACGCTGGGCTGACGCCGGGTGAGCGACACGACGTGGGGCACGGACACGATCATCAAGCCTACGACCCGTGCAAAACTCGGTCGCATGCGCCGTCTCCTTCCCGTGCCCAGCGCCCCCGCCGAGCCCGACGTCGACCTCGTCGAGGCGTACGCCTATCCCCCCGGTCGAACCTGGCTGCGGGCGAACATGGTGGCCAGCCTGGACGGCGCCGCGCAGGCCCCCGACGGCCTGTCGGCGGGGTTGTCCTCACCGGCGGACAAACGCGTGTTCGGCGTGCTGCGCGGCCTGGCCGACGTGATCGTGGTGGGCGCGTCCACGGTGCGCAACGAGGGCTACCGGCCGCCGAAGCCCAAGCCCGCCTACGCCGCCGCGCGCGCCGCCGCCGGGCAGCTCCCGGCACCGGTGATCGCGATCGTCTCGCGCAGCCTGGCCATCGACTTCACCACCCCGCTGTTCACCGAGGCGATCACCCCGACCATCGTGATCACCTGCGAGAACGCCCGCCCGGAGGGCCTGGCGGCGGCGGCCGAGTACGGCGACGTGCTCCGGGCCGGACGGGACCGGGTGGACTTCCCGAGCGCCCTGGACGCGCTGGCGGCACGCGGACTGACCCGGCAGCTCACCGAGGGCGGACCGCACGTACTGGCCCAGATCGCCGCGTGCGGTCGGCTGGACGAGCTGTGCCTGACCGTGAGCCCGCTGCTGACCGCGGGCCCCGCCGATCGCATCCTGGCGGGCCCCGGCCTGACCGGCGCGATGTCGATGCGCCCGATCTCGCTGCTGGAGGAGGACGGGTCGCTGTTCGCCCGCTACGTCCGCCCCTGAGCGATCGTCCCCGCGCGATCCCGAGCGCTTCCGAGCGCTTCCGAGCGCTTCCGAGCGGTCGCCGAATGGTCGCCGGACGGTCGCCGATCCGGAGAGTGGGAGGGTGGTCCCCCGGGCAGACGGGGCTCAGACACCGGCCCGGCGGCCGGCTCACGTGGATCAAGGGAGTGTTGCGTGTACACGATCGTGCTGCTCGTCGAAAAGGTCCTGAACGAGGCGGACGTCAAGTTCGTCACCAGCCTGCACGAGGGCGTCGAGACCTCCTTCGTGGTGGTCCTGCCCGGCAAGGCCGACCATCGCAAGCTGCTCCAGGCGCTGGACGACGTGGCCCTGGTCCGGCTGGACGAGGCCGCGGAGGACATCGAGGACCGGCCCGGCCCGGACGACGGCGCGGACGCGGCCCGGCGCACCCTGGAGGCGAGCGTGGCGGCGCTGCGCGCGTTCGGCGCGAACGCGGTCGGCGAGACCACCCCCGGGCGCGACCCGCTGGACACGCTCAAGCAGATCGTCGAGCGGCACGACGCCGACGAGGTGATCGTGCTCACCGACCCGCACTTCATCGAAGAGGTCTTCCATCGCGATTGGGCCTCGCGGGCCCGGCAGAACGTGGGTGTCCCGGTGCTCAAGCTCTTCGCACACGATCTGGGCTGACACAATCGCGGGGAGCCCGCGCCGAACCGCCCGGGTCCCACGATTCGAAGGAGCCCGCTTCATGGCACCCCCCGCCGAGCCCGTCGACCTCGGCAGCCCCTTCTTCGTCGGCATCGGTGGCGCCGGCATGTCCGGGCTCGCCAAGATCCTCGCGATCCGCGGGGCGCGGGTGTCCGGCAGCGACGCCAAGGACTCCACGCAGGTGCTCGCGCTGCGCCAGCTCGGCTGCACAGTGCACGTGGGCCACGACGCGGCCAACGTGGCCGACGACGTGACCTGTGTGGTCGTGTCGTCCGCGATCCGCGAGAGCAACCCCGAACTGGTCGTCGCGCGCGAGCGCGGCATCCCGATCGTGCACCGCGCGGACGCGCTCGCCCGGCTGATGGACGGACGCCGCTCGGTGGCGGTCGCCGGCACGCACGGCAAGACCACCACGACCAGCATGCTCGCGGTCGGCCTGACCTCGCTGGGTCTGGACCCGTCCTTCGCGATCGGCGCCGACCTCAACGAGGCGGGCAGCAACGCGCATCACGGCTCCGGCAACATCTTCGTGGCCGAGGCGGACGAGAGCGATCGCAGCTTCCACAAGTACGCGCCCGAGGTCGCCGTCGTCCTCAACGTCGAGTTGGACCACCACGCCAACTACGGCTCGCTGGACGACGTCCTGGAGGCGTTCGAGATCTTCGCCGCCCGGATCGTCCCCGGCGGCACCCTGGTGGTGTCCGCCGACGACGCCGGCGCGCTCACTCTGCGCGAGCGGCTCGCGGTGTCCCTGCCGACGCTGAACGTGGTCACCGTCGGCGAGCGCGAGCACGCGGACCTGCGCCTGGTGGAGATCGAGTCGCTCGGTCTGGGCAGCCGGGTCACCGTGCGGGGCAAGGCCGCCGGCGGCGAGTTGGACTTCACCGTCGCGGTGCCCGGTCGGCACAACGCCTCCAACGCGGTGATGGCGCTCGCGGTCGGCCTGGCGCTGGGCGTCGAGCCGCAGCGGATGGCCGAGGGCCTGGGCAACTACCAGGGCGTGCGCCGCCGCTTCCAGCTCAAGGGCGAGGAGAGCGGCATCCGGGTGATCGACTCGTACGCGCACCACCCCACCGAGATCGCCGCCGACCTGGCCACCGCGCGCGGCGCGGTGGGCGCCGGCCGGGTGATCGCGGTCTACCAGCCGCACCTGTTCAGCCGCACGCAGCAGCTCGGCGTCGAGATGGGCCGCGCGCTGGCCGCCGCCGACATCGCGGTGGTGATGGACATCTACGCCGCCCGTGAGGACCCGCAACCCGGCGTTACCAGCAACATCATCGCGCACGCCGCGCTGGACAACGGCGGCCTGGTGCGCACCGAGCACAGCTGGTCCGACGTCGCGGGTTCGGTGGCCGGCCTGGCCCGGCCCGGCGACCTGATCCTGACGATGGGCGCGGGCGACGTCACGCTGCTCGGCCCGGAGATCCTGGACGCGATCCGCGACCGCGCCAACGCCCCGCGCTGAGCCCCGGTCGGCCCGGGTCGACCAACCGCGGTGCCGTGACGTCCCCGAGGGGAACGTCACGGCACCGTTGCGTGTTGGATGTGAACATGGCCTACGAAATCGAGAAGACCGACGACCAGTGGCGGGCCGAGCTGTCCCCCGAGGAGTTCCGGGTGCTGCGCCAGGCGGGCACCGAGCGCGCCTGGACGGGCGAGTACACCGAGACCAAGACGACCGGCGTCTACCGCTGTCGGGCGTGCCGGGCCGAGCTGTTCCGTTCCGACACCAAGTTCGACAGCCACTGCGGGTGGCCGTCCTTCTACGCGCCGCTGGCCGAGGACCGGGTCGAGTACATCGAGGACTCCTCGATGGGCATGACCCGGGTCGAGGTGCGCTGCAAGAGCTGCGGCTCGCATCTGGGACACGTCTTCGAGGGCGAGGGCTACGGGACGCCGACCGACCAGCGCTACTGCATCAACTCCATCTCGCTGACCCTGGAACCCGACCCGGCGGTGTGACCCGCGCTGCCGCGGCCTTCCCGGCCGCGGCACCGGCCTCGTCCGCGCCGGCGGCGGCCGCGCGAGGCGCCGGTCAAACATGCTTTCGCATGGTGCGGCAAAGGTCACATCGCCCCACGCGGACCGTGTTCGTCCACTAAGCCTGTGGACCATGAATCCGTGGTTGCCACCCCTCGCGTACTCGGTCTGGACGGCGCTCGTGCTCGGCGTCGCCATCGGGTCCGCCCGGCGCGGCGGCCGGCGGGCGAACAAACGGCGCCTGGCCGGACTGGGTCCGACCGAGTACGCGTTCGTGTCCGGCGGCGCCGCCCGCGCGGCGGACGTGTCGATCCTGATTCTGCTCGGCACCGACGGCCTGCACGTGAGCCGGGACGGGCAGGTCGTCGCCACCCGCACACCCGAGCCTGGCGCGGCGTCGGACGCGCCGCTGCGGGTGCTGGACGAGGAGTACGGCGGCCTGCCGCTGCGCGAACTGCGCACGCGGGTGGCCGCCTCGGCGGAGATCCAGGCGATCGGCGCCTCGCTGTTCGCGGACGGTCTGGTCGCGCCGCCGGACGCGCGGGCACGCCGACTGCCCCGCTGGGCGCTGTTCGCGACCATCCCGCTGGGTGTGGCCACCGCCGTGGCGGGCTTCGTGGGCGCCGACGACGGGGCGGCGAGCGCGCTGCCGTGGGTGGGCCTGCTGCTCGCGGTGATCGGGGTCCAGGCCTGCGTCGCGGGCCTGCTGCTGCTCGGCGTGTTCGGTGAGCGGGTGGTGCCCACCGCGCCGACCGCGCGCCGGCTGATCGGGGTGCGCCGGGACGAGGCGGCGGTGGCGGCGCTGGGCGCCGACGGGATCGGCGCGGTCGCGCTGTGGGGTCTGGACCGCTACCCCGACCCGGTGGTCAAGCAGATCTTCCGCCGCAACGCGCCCACCCCCGGCAACCGGGACCCGGGCTCGGCGTGGTGCGGCGGCACGTCCTGCGCGTCCCCGCAGGGCGCCCGGGCGGGCTCCTGCGGCGGCAGCGCGGACGGCTGCGGCGGGTAGCGCCCGACCGCGGTTCCCGTCCGGGGTTCCCGGTCCCGGGCGAACCGAGGGAACTCCGCCTGTTTCGGACCGGGACGGGCCCGTCATGCTGGGCGTATGCGGACAGCGGTGGGAATCGGATGGCGGCCGGAGATCGACCTGACCGTCGAGCGCCTGGCCGGCGTCGACTTCGTCGAGGTGGTCGCCGAGAACGTGTGTGTGGAGCACCTGCCGGAGTCGTTGCGGGTGTTGCGTGCGCGGGGAGTGGAGGTGATCCCGCACGGGGTCGGCCTCGGGCTCGCGGGCGCGGACCGGCCCGACCCGGCGCGACTGGCCCGGCTGGCGGAGGTCGCCGAGGCGCTGGGGTCGCCGCTGGTCAGCGAGCACCTGGCGTTCGTCCGCGCGGGCGGCATGGAGGCCGGCCACCTGCTGCCCGCGCCGATGACCCGGGACGCGCTCGAGGTGGTCGGGGAGAACGTGCGGATCGCCCAGGAATCACTGCCGGTCCCGCTCGCCCTGGAGAACCCGGCGACGCTGCTGTCCTGGCCCGGCAACGAGATGAGCGAGGCGCGGTTCCTGACCGAGTTGGTCGAGCGCACCGGCGTGCGGCTGCTGATCGACGTGGCCAACCTGCACACCGAACGGGTCAACCACGGCCTGGACCCGGCCGCCGCGCTGGCCGAACTGCCGCTGGAGGCGGTCGAGTACGTGCACGTCGCCGGTGGCGTCGAGCGCGGCGGCCTGTGGCACGACACGCACGCGCACCCGGTGACCGCGCCGATCCTCGAGGTGCTGGAGATGTTGTGCGCGCTGCGCCCGCCGCCGCGCGTGTTGCTGGAGCGCGACTCCGACTTCCCGCCCGCCGGCGAGATGGCCGCCGAACTGGCCGCGATCCGCGCGGTGGTCGACCGTACGGCGGTGCGCTCGTGAGCGCGCGCGAGCGGCTGGCCCGGCAGCAGAGCGAGTTGCTCGCGGCGCTGGTCGCGGGCGGGCCCACGCCGGCCGGCTTCGATCCGGACCGGGTGCGCGCACAGGCGCGCGCGCTGGCCGCCAAGCGGCGCGACTCGGCGCTGCGCGCGGTGCCCGAGCTGGCGACGGCCCTGGGCCCGCGCTGGCCGGGCGAGTTCATCACGTGGGCCCTGGTGCACCCGAAGCCGGCGGACGGCGGCACCCGTGCGGACGTGCACGCCTTCGCGGCCCATCTGTGGGAGCGCGACGCGCTGCCGGCCGCGCTGGCCGAGGTGTTCATCCCGCGCGAGCCGTCCCGGTGGGGCCGGTGGCGGGCACGGCTCGGGCTCCGCCCGTGGACGCGCGACCGGTAGGTACGAGCAGGCGATCACGCACAGAGGGTGGGTGGCATGACCTGGTTCATGGTGGTTCCGTTCGTCATCGCGGGCACGTGCGCGCTGGTGGCGAGCCTGAGCGTCCGGGCGGCGGCCAGACGGCGGATGCGCCGCACGTTCGGCCGGCCGTACGGGTCCGCCGGCGGCCGGCCGGCCGGCGGGTCGTGGTTCGGCCCCCACCCCGGCTCCGGCCCGCCCCCCGGCCAGTGGTCGCCGGGCCCGAACCCGTTCGACGGATACGGCACGCACCACTCGCCCGGGCACCATTCGCCCGGCCCCGACTGGCAGGGGCACCACTCGCACGGCCACCACGCCTCGTGCGGTGGGAACTCCTCGTGCGGCGGGAGCGGGGGCTCCTCGTGTTCGAGCGGCTCGTCCTGTTCGAGCGGGTCCTCGTGCTCCGGCGGGTCTTCGTGTTCGAGCGGGTCCTCGTGTTCGAGCAGCTCGTCCTAGGTACCGGCGCCCCGAGGCGGTCGGGCCGATCGTGGCCGCCCGACCGCCGCACGGGGACGACTCAGGCCAGACCGGCGAGCAGCTCGCCGACCGGGTGCCGGCGACCGGTGTAGAACGGCACCTCCTCGCGCACGTGCCGACGGGTCTCCGAACCGCGCAGGTGCCGCATCAGGTCGACGATGCGGTGCAGTTCGTCGGCCTCGAAGGCGAGGATCCACTCGTAGTCGCCGAGCGCGAACGAGGGCACCGTGTTGGCCCGCACATCCGGGAAGCCGCGCGCCATCTTCCCGTGCTCCGCGAGCAGCCGACGGCGCTCGTCGTCCTCCAGCAGGTACCACTCGTACGAGCGCACGAACGGGTACACCGCGACGTAGTCGCGCGGGGTCTCGTCGGCCAGGAAGGCCGGGATGTGACTCTTGTTGAACTCGGCCGGGCGGTGCAGCGCCATGTTCGACCACACCGGCTCCAGCAGCCGCCCCAGACCGGTGCGGCGGAAGCGGTTGTACGCCTCCTGGAGCGAGTCCGAGTCCTCGGCGTGCCACCAGATCATGATGTCCGCGTCGGCGCGCAGGCCGGAGACGTCGTAGGTACCGCGCACCACGACGTCCTTGTCCAGCAGCTGCTCGAACAATTGCTCGACCTCGCCGGCCAGGCCGGCCCGGCCGCCGGGCAGCGGCTCACGGAGCCGGAAGACCGACCACATCGTGTACCTGATCACCTGGTTGAGGTCGCGGGCCTTGCGGCGCGCCGGCGTGGGGGCGCCCTCGGCCTCCAGGACGTCGTCGGTGAGCGCGGCCTCGATCACGGCTGCGGCGGCGTCGACCGGTTCCGGGGTGTTCTCCGCGGTGCTTTGCGTCATGGGTCGATTCTCTCTCCCCCGTGTCCGAGCTCAGCGCACGGGGCGCGCGAGCGGCTTCGCGAGCTGCGCCAGCACGTCGGCCGCGGCCGACGTCGCGCTCGCCACACACGCCGGAATGCCCACGCCCTCGTACACCGCGCCGCACACCGCGAGCCGGGGCAGCCGCTCCACCGCGTCGCGCACGCACGCGATCCGACCGAGATGGCCCACCGCGTACTGCGGCAACCCCCCGCCCCAGCGGGTGACCTTCGTGTCGATCGGCTCGGCCATCGGGCCGATCGCGTCGCGCAGGTCGGCGAGCGAGTCGGCGACCAGGTCCGCGTCCTCGCGTTGCAGCACGGCCTCCTCGCCGGCCCGCCCGAGCGAGGTACGCAGCACGAACGTCTCCGGATCCGCGTCGGCGATCCAGCCCCACTTGTTGGACGCGAAGGTGCTCGCCTTGATCCGCCGGCCGTCGATCGGCGGGACCAGGAACCCGCTGCCCTCGGGCACCGTCGCCAGGTCGGCGCGCCGGAACGCGAGGGTGACCAGGGCCATTCCGGCGTACTCGATGGAGGACAGTTCGACCGCCGCGACCGTCGAGTGCGGGCGCAGCAGCCGGGCGGCGGGCGCGGCCGGCACCGCGAGCACCACGGCGTCCGCCTCGATCGGCACCGGCGCGCTGGTCGGTCCGGTGACCAGTCGCCAGCCGGTCGGCGTACGCTCCAGCGCGCGCACCGTGGTCCGGGTCCGGATCTCGCCGCGCCCGGTCGCCACCACCGCGCCCGCGACCGCGACCGGCAACCGCCCGACGCCGCCTCGGATGCCCATGAACACCGGGCCGCCCGGTCGCTCGGCGGCCCGCTCCAGCAGCCCGCGCACACCCGCGACCAGCGACCCGCCGCCGCGCGCGAACGGAAGCAGTTGCGGGACCGCCGCGGCCAGCGAGATGTCGTAGGAATTGCCCGCGTACACCCCGCCCAGCAGCGGCTCGACCAGCCGGTCCACCACCTCGTGGCCGACCCGCTCGGCCACGTAGCGGCCCACCGAGACGTCGTCCTCGTAGCGGTGCGGCGCCAGCGCGTGGTCCAGCGGGATCCGGGCCAGGCCCGCGGGCGACAACACCCCGCTCGCGGCCAGTGGTTCCAGGTCGCCGGGCACACCCATCACGTGCCCGCGCGGCATCGGCCGCAACGCGCCGCGCGTCCACAACGACGCGGTCGCGGTGCTCGGCGGGCGCAGGTCCGCGGCCAGACCGACCTCGCGCGCGAGGTCGATCGACTCGGTGCGCCGGGCCAGCATCGACTCGGCGCCCTCGTCCACCGCGACGCCGGCGATGGTGCCGGCGTGCAGCTTGCCGCCGACCCGGGCGGAGCCCTCGAGCACCGTGACGGTCAGCCCCGGATCGCCGTCCCGGAGCAGAACCCAGGCGGCCGTGAGACCGGCGATTCCGCCACCCACGACGACGACATGACGACCGTTTTCCACCGGCGAACTGTCCACACCGCACCTTCTCACGAGCATCGTCCCGGGCACGGAACCGGTCACGGCTCGGCACCGTCCCATCACCGACTTCGAGGGGGGACCGAGATGACCGCACGACACGCGAGACGCACGGGCCCGGTGCTCGCGACCGCCGTGGCCGCGGTGCTGGTGGTGGGCGGGTGCAGCGGCGACGGTTCGGGCGGCAAGGACCGCTCCGGATCCGGATCCAAGCCGGCGGCGGGCGCGGCGGAGGCGGCGGCGCCCGCGGCGCCCGGCGCGCCCGGCGGCAAGGCCGCCCCGAACCCGGCCGTCGACCCGGCCGCCGGGCAGCGCAAGGTGGTGCTGACCGGCGACCTGCGGATACGGGTGCCCGACCTCGATCGCGCCACCGCCGACGCACAGGCCGTCGCCCGGGCACGCGGCGGCCTGGTCACCGACGAACGCACCACCCGCTCGAGCGATCGGGACGCGAGCAGGACGGACACCGCGACCACCACGCTCACCCTCAAGGTCCCGCCGACCGAGTTCGATCGGGCGTTGGACGAACTGAGCCGGATCGGCAAGGTGGTCAACCGGCAACGCACCGCCAAGGACGTCACCGACGAGGTCGTGGACGTGAACAGCCGGATCGACTCGCAGCGCCGCAGCTTGGAGCGCACCAGACAACTGATGGACAGGGCCGACACGATCGCCGACATCGTCACCCTGGAGAGCGAGTTGACCCGCCGCGAGGCGGACCTGGAGTCGCTGCTCAAGCGGCAGCAGGCGCTCACCGCGCAGACCGACCTGTCGACGATCACGATCACGATCGGCAGCGACCCGAAACAGGCGGCGGCCGAACCGAAGGACGACGACGACGGCTTCACCGGCGCGGTCGGCGACGCGTGGTCGGCGGGCTGGCACGGTCTGGCCGGCACCGGCCGGGTGATCGCGATCGTGCTGGCGGCGGTCTTCCCGTTCGCGCTGATCCTGATCGCGGTCTGGCTGCTCGACCGCTTCACGGGCCGCCGACTGCGCCGACTGCGCCCCCTGCGCCGCACCCGACCCCCGGCACCGGCCTGGCTCGGCTCGACCGCGCCGACGCCACCGACTCCGCCGATCGTGTCCGCCCGACCCGAGCCGTCGACCCCCGCCACCCGGGAGGAGCCGCCCGAGCCGCGACCGTAGCCGCTCCCGCGAGCGCCGGCCGAGGTCGCCTCGACCCCTCCGGCGCTCGACGCGAGAGCGCCCTACCGCGCGCTGACCTCGTGCACGTGCGCCACGATGCGCGTGAGCACCTCGGGGTCGGTGTTCGGCAGGACGCCGTGCCCGAGGTTGAAGATGTGCCCCTCGGCCGCGCGGCCGGCGGCGAGCACCTCGTCGGTCTTGGTCCGCACCGCGTCCCACGGCGCGAACACCACCGCCGAATCCAGGTTGCCCTGCAGCGCCTTGCCCGGCCCCACCCGGGTCACCGCCTCGTCCAGCGGAATGCGCCAGTCGACGCCGACCACGTCGGCCCCGGCCTCGCCGAACATGCGCAGCAGTTCCCCGGTACCGACGCCGAAGTGGATCCGCGGCACGCCGTAGTGCTCGACCGAGGCCAACACCTTCGTGCTGGCCGGCAGCACCGACGCCCGGTAGTCGGCGGCGGACAGCGCGCCGGCCCACGAGTCGAACAGTTGGATCGCCGACGCGCCCGCCTCGATCTGCACCTTCAGGAACGCCGAGGTGATCTGTGCGAGCCGGTCCACCAGGTCGGCCCAAAGCTGCGGGTCGCCGTACATCAGCGCCTTGGTGCGCTCGTGGTTCTTCGACGGACCGCCCTCGACGAGGTAGCTCGCCAGCGTGAACGGCGCACCGGCGAAGCCGATCAGCGGTGTGCCGCCGAGTTCGCCGACGAGTTGGCCGACCGCCTCGGTGATGTAGGGGACGTCCTCCGGCGTCAGGTCGCGCAACTGCGCGAGGTCGGCGCGCGAGCGGATCGGGTTCGCGACCACGGGGCCGACGCCGGGCTTGATGTCGAGGTCGACGCCGATCGCCTTGAGCGGGACGACGATGTCGCTGAAGAAGATCGCCGCGTCCACGCCGTGCCGGCGCACCGGTTGCAGGGTGATCTCGGTGACCATGTCCGGCAGCGTGCACGATTCGAGCATCGCGGTGCCCTCGCGCAGCTTGCGGTACTCGGGCAGCGAACGACCCGCCTGGCGCATGAACCACACCGGGGTGTGCGGGACGGGTTCACGTCGGCAGGCCCGCAGGAAGGCCGAGTCTCGGACGGTGGCGTGCGGAAGGCTCGTTTCGGTCACATCCGCCATCGTCCCAGACGCACCCGGACGGCCCAGACCGAGCACCCCCGCCCGGCGCGTCGCCCGGGCCTGGCGACCCCGGCGCGGCCTAGGCTGCCAGGCATGGCAGCAGTCGGCGAGACCGAGGAGCCCGAGGAGTTCCGGCAGGCGCTGGCCGGATGGCGGACCGCGATCCTGCGCCCGGAGATCGTCCTGGAGGAGATGTCCCGGCCGCGCGGCCTGGCCCCCTTCTCCGCGGCGTTCGCGGCCGAGGTGGCCCTGGGCGAGGACGAGGACGAACTGGCCGGCGGCCGGATCGTGCTGCTGCACGACCCGGCGGGCCACGAGGCCTGGGAGGGAACGTTCCGCGTGGTCACCATGACGCGCGCCGAACTCGAACCCGAGCTGGCCATGGACCCGCTGCTGCCCGAGGTCGGCTGGACCTGGCTGACCGAGTCCCTGCACGCCGTCGGCGCCGCCTATCGGGCCCCCAGCGGCACCGTCAGTCGCAGTACGTCGCAGGGCTTCGGCGGGCTTTCCGGGCAGATCGCCCGCACCGAGATCGAGGTGCGGGCATCCTGGACGCCGGCCGACGACGAGTTGTTGCCGCACCTGTTGGCGTGGACCGAACTCATGTGCACGTGCGCGGGTTTGCCGCCGGTGGTTTCCGGCGAGGGGGTGGTGGCCATACCGCGCCGGCCCTCGCGACCCGGTTCCTGACACGCCGGGTCCGCACCACGAGACCTCACGGTCACACACCCGGGTCAACGTCGCATAACGGATTTGGATCTTCCTCTAAAGCCGAGCGCCATATGTGCCGAAGGACAGGGTGACCACCCCGAAGGAGTAGCTGGTCGGGCCGCTTCTTCGGGAATCGCGATCACTGCGCAGGAGGCCCGGTGTCGGTACTTCTCGATCACCCTGCAAACCTGCTTGCCTACCGTCCTTCCAAGCCCACGGCAATGGTTGTCGTCGCGGACCCTCGGGTTCGTGACGCGGTCATCCGCCACCTGTGGGCCCTCGGTGTACGCGACGTCGTCGGGGCGTCGACCATCGCCGAGGCTCGATCCCGTGCCGGCACGCCGCGCGACCTGTGTGTCGCCGACGTGCACCTGCCGGACGGCTCCGGACTCACGCTTCTCACCGAGATGCGCGCGTCCGGTTGGCCGAACGGCTTGGCACTCTCCGCAGCCGACGACATCGGTGCCGTCCGTTCCGCGCTTGCCGCGGGCGTTCGGGGCTATGTCGTGACCGGCGCGCGAGCGGGACTGAACCCTGGACACGCACGGCAAGCGGGAATGCACCACGGGATGCCCCAGGCAAACCGCATGCGTCCGTCGGAACAGCGCGGGACGGAGCCCGGCTCCGGCGTCCGGGAGCTTTCGGCGCGCGAGATCGAGGTCCTGCGCCTCGTCGCGGAGGGCCGGTCCAACAAGGCGATCGGCCAGGCGATGGGCCTGTCGGCGCTGACGGTCAAGAGCCATCTCGCCCGCATCGCCCGCAAGATGGGCACGGGCGACCGTGCCGGCATGGTGGCCCTCGCGTTGCGGGCGGGCATCATCAGCTGACGCAGGTCGGCCGAGCATCAGGACACCTCATCAGGTACGGCCCAATCCCGGCGGGTGGACCCACCCGCCGGGATTCGGCATGTGGCGCCGCGCCCGAGACAGGTGGTCCCGCCGCCGAGCCGGCGGGCCGATTCCGACTCCCCGGCACGTCCCGGATGTTTCGCGCCGGCTGATTTTGTGCGGTTTCCACCCGCCGTACACCCCCCGTGGCGCGCCCACCTTGGCGGGGACCTGCCCGATCGGGTGGACGGGCGGGTTATTTTGGTGGGGTGACCGACGCCTCCTTCGAAACCTCATCCGAACTTCCGGCGCCGGTCCCCCCGGCGCCGGTCCCTCTACTGGCACCTCGTGAGGGCGTACCGCCGGTCGTGGCGGATCCGCGGGCGCTCGCCGAGACCGTCGCCGCCTTCGCCGCCGGAGCGGGACCGGTCGCCGTCGACGCCGAACGGGCGTCGGGCTATCGCTACGGACAACGCGCGTATCTGATCCAACTGCGTCGGGCCGGCGCGGGCAGCGCCCTGGTCGACCCCGCCGCGTGCCCGGACCTGTCCGAATTGGGCGCGGCCATCGTCGACGCCGAATGGGTCCTGCACGCGGCCTCCCAGGACCTGCCGTGCCTGGCCGAGGTCGGTATGGTGCCGCGACGGATCTTCGACACCGAGCTGGCCGGCCGGTTGGCCGCCTTCCCCCGGGTGGGACTGGGCGCGATGGTCGAGACCGTGCTCGGCTTCTCGTTGGAGAAGGGGCACTCGGCGGTGGACTGGTCCACCCGGCCGCTGCCCGAGCCGTGGCTGCGCTACGCGGCGCTGGACGTCGAGGTGCTGATCGAGCTGCGCGACGAGCTCGAAGCCGTCCTGATCGAGCAGGGCAAGCTGGACTGGGCCCTGCAGGAGTTCGCCGCGATCGCCGCCGCGCCGCCGCCGGCGCCTCGGGTGGACCCGTGGCGACGCACGTCCGGGCTGCACCGCGTGCGGCGGCGCCGCCAGCTCGCGATCGTGCGCTCGCTGTGGCTGGCCCGGGACGCCATCGCGCGGCAGAAGGACGTCTCGCCGGGCCGGGTCATCCCGGACGGCGCGATCGTCGAGGCCGCGCTCGCCGGGCCCGCCTCGGTGGCCGCGCTGCTCGCGCTGCCCGGCTTCACCGGTCGCGACAGTCGGCGTCAGGCCGGGGTGTGGCTGGCCGCGATCGAGCAGGCCCGGGCGCTGCCCGAGGTCGAACTGCCGATGTCCACGTTGCCGCACGAGGGCCCGCCGCCGGCCCGGGCATGGACGGACAAGGACCCGGCCGCCGCGGAGCGCCTGACCGCCGCCAAGACGGCCGTGGCGGCCATCGCGGACGAGCACACGCTGCCCACCGAGAACCTGCTCGCGCCGGACTACGTGCGCCGGCTCGCCTGGGCCCCGCCCGCGGCCCCCACCGCCGACGCGGTCGCCGACGTACTGCGCGCGTTCGGTGCCCGGTCCTGGCAGATCGGCCTGACCGCGCACGCGCTGTCCGGCGCGTTCCTGCGACTGGCCGCGCACGCCGCCAACGGCACGAGCGCCTGACGGCTACGGCCGTACGGCCGTGCACCGGGCGCGCCCCGCCCGGTGCACGCACCCCGGTGTCGAGCAGCGCCCGGCGTCGGCCCGCCGCCCGCGCTTCGCCGCCTGTGCGTGCCCGGACACCCTTACCGGGGCTTTGCTTTGCCCGCATTGACGCCGGAACCGCCGGGTGGTTTGGTTAGCCTCGCCTAAATTTCAACATTTGTTCGAGTCGTGGGGTGGCCTGTGTTCGCCAACTATCTGATTGGCCTGCGCGAGGGCCTGGAGGCGGCCCTCGTGGTCAGCATCCTGATCGCCTATCTCGTCAAGAGCGAGCGCCGGGACGCGCTGCCCGCGGTCTGGCTCGGGGTCGGCGCCGCGGTGGCGCTGAGCGTCGCGCTCGAGGCGACCCTCGAACTGACCTCGGCCGAGATGACGTTCAAGCAGCAGGAGTTGTTCGGCGGGTCGTTGTCGATCCTCGCGGTGCTGCTGGTGACCTGGATGATCTTCTGGATGCGGCGCACCTCGCACGCGCTCAGGGCGCAATTGCAGGGTCGGCTCGACCAGGCGCTCGCGATGGGTACCGGCGCGCTGGTGACCACCGCGTTCCTGTCCGTGGGCCGCGAGGGCCTGGAAACCGCGGTGATCGTGTGGGGCACCGCCCGCTCCACCGGCGAGAACACCGACCCGATGATCGGCGTCGCCCTCGGCCTGGCCACCGCCGTCGTCCTGGGCTACCTCTTCTACGCCGGCGCCGTCCGGATCAACCTCGCGAAGTTCTTCCTGTGGACCGGCGCCGGCCTCGTCGTCGTCGCCGCCGGCGTCCTGGCCTACGGCGTCCACGACCTCCAGGAGGCCGACTTCGTCCCCGGCCTCAACAACCGCGCCTTCGACATCACCGACACCATCCCCCCGGACAGCTGGTACGGCACCCTCTTCAAGGGCATCCTCAACTTCCAGCCCGACCCCACCGTCCTCCAGGTCGCCGTCTGGCTCGCGTATCTGGTCCCCGTGATGGCCCTGTTCCTCTTCCTCCCCAAGGGCGACGGTAAGAGCAGGACACCGGCGGCCGGCCTGGAAACCCCGGCCACCGCCTGAGCAAGGACCACACCACGGCGAAGGGCCCGATCCGTACCTCGGATCGGGCCCTTCGCGGCAACGCCCGCAGGACGGTGGGGCAGGCCGGGAGACGTACCGCGCGCGGTGGCGTGGCACGGTCGCCGCGGGTCAGCCGAACAGCGCCTTCCCCCAGTGGTCGTCCGCGCCGCGCACCCCGCCGGGACACGCGAACAGGGCCGAACCCACGTGCTGGATGTACTCGTTCATCGTGTCGTTGGCCGCGAGGTGCTGCTGGAGCGGGATGAAGCCCTTGCGCGGGTCGCGCTGGTAGGCCAGGAAGAACAGACCCGCCTCGAGCCGGCCGAGCCCGTCCGAGCCGTCCACGAACGAGTAGCCGCGGCGCAGGATGGTCGCGCCGTTGTTCGAGTCGGGATGCGACAGCCGTACGTGCGAGTTCTCCGGCAGCGCCTTGAGCGGGACCACGTCGTGTTCGCCGGTCGCGCCGTGCGGCGCGCCGACGCCCTTGGAGCGGCCGATGATGTCCTGTTGCTCCGCGAGCGAGGTCCGGTCCCAGGTCTCGATGTGCATCCGGATCCGGCGGGCGACCAGGTAGGACCCGCCGGTCATCCAGTCCGGACCCTCGCCGGCCGGCACCCACACGTGCTCGCGCAGTCGCTCGGTCTCGGTGCCGGCGATGTTGCGGGTGCCGTCCTTGAAGCCGAACAGATTGCGCGGCGTCATCGCCTCGGGCGTGGTCGAGGAGGTCTTGCCGAAACCCAACTGGGACCAGCGCACCGACACCACGCCGAAGCCGATCCGGGCCAGGTTGCGGATCGCGTGCACCGCCACCTGCGGGTCGTCCGCGCAGGCCTGCACGGCGATGTCGCCGCCGGAACGCTGCGGGTCGAGCTTGTCGCCGGGGAACAGGGGCAGTTCGGCGAGCGCCTCGGGCTTCCTCGCGGCGATCCCGAACCGGTCCTTGCCGTCCTTGTCGAACAGCGAGGGCCCGAACCCGACGGTGAGCGTGAGGTTGTTCGGCGGCAACCCCACCGCCTCGCCGGTGTCGTCCGGCGGCGACTGTGGGACGCCGCTGTCCGCGCCGGTCCCGATCGCCTTCCCGGTGGTCATCGCGGCCGCGGCCGCGGTCCACTGCCGGAGCATCCTGACCAGCTTGGCGCGGTCGTCGGTGATCACGTCGAACACGCAGAAGTGCAGCCGGTCCTGGACCGGGGTGGCGATGCCCGCCTGGTTGACGCCGTAAAAGTCCACCGCGCCCGTCGGTTCGTCGGCCGACGTGTCGTCGATGCCGGTGACCGCGGTGGCCACCCCGCCGGCTGTCGCGGCGCCGACCACGAGCGCGCCGCCGGTCCAACCCAGCAGGGCCCGTCGACTGAAACCGTCACCCGACGGCTCGACCGTCTCGGTGTCGTGCTCGATCTCGGTCATGGGCCCTCCCTATGGCGTTTGTTGCGACCGGACGTCGTGCCGCGACCGGACGTATTGCGACCGCACGTTTCGATACGGCCGGCCGCTTCGGCGCGGCCGGCCGTACCGGGCTAGGCGACGACGCCGGCCAGCTTCGACAGCGGCTCGCCGAGCGCGTTGACCGCGTCCGACAGTTCCTTGCGCTTGGCCTCGTCGACGGTGTCGTAGGAGACGTAGCCCTCGCCCTGCCTGTACTTGGTCAGCAGGCCCTGGATCTTGGCGAACTCGCCGTCGAGGGTGCCGGCCAGCGCCGCGTCCTTCTCCGCCACGTACGGCTTGAGCAGGTCGAACGCCTTCTTCGCGCCGTCCACGTTGCCCACGAAATCCCACAGGTCGGTGTGGCTGAACGCCTCTTCCTCGCCGGTGACCTTGCCGGTCGCCACCTCGTCGAGCAGTTCCTTGGCGCCGTTGGCGATCGAGGTCGGGGTGATCTCGGCCGTTCCGACCTTCGACTGCAGTGTCTTGAGGTCGGCCAGCAGCCGGTCGGCGTAGCGCTTGTCCTCGTCGGTGATCTGCCCGGTCGTCCACAACGTCTTCTCGATCCGGTGCCAGCCGGACCACTCCTGCCCCGGCTCCAGGTCCGCCTCGCGGGCGTCCATCTGCGGGTCGAGGTCGCCGAAGCTCTCCGCCACCGGCTCGATGGTCTCCCAGCCCAGGCGCGACTTCGGGTAGAGGTCCTTGGCCTTGGCCACGTCGCCGGCCTTGACCGCGTTCACGAACTCGGTGGCGATCGGCAACATCCGGTCCACCGTCTCGGTGGTGAACGCGCGGTAGTGCGCGACGGCCGTGGCCAGGCGCGGGTCGACCGGCTTCTCGGCGGGCGTACCGGCGACCGTGATCGTCTGCCGGATGCCGTCCCCCTTCATGCCCGGCTTGCAGGCGACCTCGTACTTGCCGGCCTTGATCTCGAAGGTCAGCGTCGCCGACGTGCCGGGGCCGATGTTCTCCCGCTCGGTGACGATCCGGTCGCCCTGCGCGTAGACGTAGAGCTCGGTGACCTGGCTGCCCTTGTTGGTCACCTTGATGCTGTTCTTGCCGGCCGACCAGTCCTTCTTCGCGACGTCGCACGACTTGTCCTTCGCGGTGACCTTGACCGCGTCGCCGGAGGAGGAGTCGTCACCGCCGCACGCGCTGAGGGCGAGCGGGAGCGCGAGCAACAGTCCGGTACCCAGCACACGGGCGGCGGGGCGGCGACGGACGACAGACATGGACTCTCCCGGGGACGAGACAGCGCGAAGACGGGTCGAGGCCCGGCAGACGGATGGCGTGGGGATGCGTCGCGCCCGACACGGCGGGACACACCGGGTCGAACACGCATACACAAAGCGGGTGTTCAAATGCGACGAAAGGCAGTTATTAGGCAAGGCTAACCAAGCCTAGGCTTGGCTTATTTTGTCAGCCGAATGCCCCCATACGGTCAAGCCGGGGTAAAGGCCCGCGCCGGCGAAAGTGGATCACGTCACGTCGCCCGCGACTGCCACCCGACCCCGCCCCCATCACGTGCCGAGGGGTGGGATCCCGCCCGCGGCGCGGCCCACGACGGCCCGCGACGACCCGGACGAGACGACCGGCGGGACACGTCGGTGACCGGAATGGAGCCGAGGGCTAGGACCATTGGTTACTCATGAGTAGCATGGGGCCCGAACCCATCGCAGGAGGAGTGTGCGCTCGTGCCTCGTAACGTCCGGGACGTCGTCTTCGTAGACGGCGTCCGTACCCCCTTCGGCAAGGCCGGCCCCAAGGGCATCTACCACGAGACGCGAGCCGACGACCTCGTCATCGCGTGTATCCGTGAGCTGATGCGCCGCAACCCGTCGCTGCCGCCGGGCCGCGTGGACGAGGTCGCCATCGCGGCCACCACGCAGATCGGCGACCAGGGCCTGACCATCGGCCGCACCGCGGCGCTGCTCGCGGGGCTGCCGCGCGAGGTGCCCGGCTACTCGATCGACCGCATGTGCGCGGGCGCGATGACCGCGGTCACCACGGCCGCCGGCGGCATCGCGTTCGGCGCCTACGACGTCGTGGTCGCGGGCGGTGTCGAGCACATGGGCCGCCACCCCATGGGCGAGGGCGCCGACCCGAACCCGCGGATCATCTCCGAGCAGCTCGTGGACCCGTCCGCGCTGGTCATGGGCAACACCGCGGAGAACATCCACGACCGCTTCCCGCAGCTCACCAAGGAGCGCGCGGACAAGTTCGCCGTCGGCAGCCAGGACAAGGCCGCCAAGGCGTACGCCGACAACAAGATCCAGCCCGACCTGGTGCCGGTCGCGGCCCGCTCGATCGAGCAGGGCTGGGGCCTGTCGAGCGTGGACGAGCCGATGCGCCCGGGCACCACGCTCGAGGGCCTCGGCGCGCTGAAGACCCCGTTCCGTCCGCACGGCCGGGTCACCGCGGGCAACGCGGCCGGCCTCAACGACGGCGCGACCGCGTGTCTGCTCGCCTCCGAGGACGCCGCGCGCGAGCTGGGCCTGCCGATCAAGATGCGGCTCGTGCAGTTCGCCTTCGCCGGCGTCGAGCCCGAGGTGATGGGCATCGGCCCGGTCCCGGCCACCGAGAAGGCGCTGGAGCGGGCCGGCCTCACCATCGAGGACATCGGCCTGTTCGAGCTGAACGAGGCGTTCGCGGTCCAGGTGTTGTCCTTCCTGGACCACTACAAGATCGCCGACGACGACCCGCGCGTGAACAAGTACGGCGGCGCGATCGCCTTCGGCCATCCTCTCGCCTCGTCCGGCGTGCGCCTGATGACGCAGCTCGCGCGCCAGTTCGAGGAGCACCCCGAGGTTCGCTACGGCCTGACCTCGATGTGCATCGGGCTCGGCATGGGCGGCACCGTCATCTGGGAGAACCCGAACTGGACCGCGAACACCGCGAACTCCGAGGGGAACGACAAGTGAGCGACCTGACCCGACTGGCCGCCGAGGTCTTCCCGGACGAGCTGGTCTCGCACTTCCCCGTACGCGTGCTCGATCTCCCGGGCGGCGCGGGCAGGTTCGCGCTGATCACGATCGACAACGGCTTCGACCACACCAAGCCGAACACGTTCGGCCCGGCCGGTCTGGGCGAGCTGAACGCTGCGATCGACAAGGTCGAGGCGCTGGCCGCGGCGGGCGACATCGTCGCGGCGGGCGTGACCGGCAAGCCGTTCATCTTCGCGGTCGGCGCCGACCTCAAGGGCGTCGAGAAGGTCGGCCTGCGCGAGCACGCGCACGCCATCGGCAAGGCCGGCCACGACGTGTTCAAGCGGCTGACCACGCTGCCGGTGCCCACGTTCGCGTTCTACAACGGCGCGGCGATGGGCGGCGGCGTCGAGATCGGACTGGCCTGCACGTACCGCACCATCTCCACCGCGGTGCCGGCCTTCTCGCTGCCCGAGTGCTTCCTGGGTCTGGTCCCCGGCTGGGGCGGCTGCGTGCTGCTGCCGAACCTGATCGGCCCGGACAACGCGGTCACCGTGATCATCGAGAACGCGCTGAACCAGAACCGGCAGCTCAACGGTCCCAAGGCCTTCAAGCTCGGGATCGCGGACGCGCTGGTGGACTCGGCCGACTTCCTGGCCCAGTCGCTGGTGTGGGCGGGCAAGGTCGTCTCCGGCGAGATCGTGGTCGAGCGGCCGGAGATCGACCGCGGCGCCGGTTGGGACGCGGCGATCGCCCGAGGTCGCGAGATCGCCGACTCGAAGGTGCACGGGGCCTCCCCCGCGCCGTATCGCGCGCTGGAGATCATCGACGCCGCGCGCACGGCCCGGTTCGGCGATGTCGCCTCCCTCCAGGCCGGCTTCGACGCCGAGGACGACGCGCTCGCCGATCTGATCATGGGCGACGAACTGCGCGCGGGGCTGTACTCGTTCAACCTGATCCAAAAGCGCGCCAAGCGCCCGGCCGGCGCCCCCGACCGGCAGCTCGCCCGCCCGGTCACCAAGGTCGGCGTGGTCGGCGCCGGGCTGATGGCCTCGCAGCTCGCGCTGCTGTTCGCGCGTCGCCTGCGGGTGCCGGTCGTGCTGACCGACATCGACCAGGAGCGGGTGGACAAGGGCGTCGGCTACGTGCACGCCGAGGTCGACAAGCTGCTGCTCAAGAAGCGGATCTCGGCGGACGCCGCGAACCGGCTCAAGGCGCTGGTGACCGGCTCGCTGACCAAGGACGCGTTCGCGGACGCCGACTTCGTGATCGAGGCCGTGTTCGAGGAGATGTCGGTCAAGCAGCAGGTGTTCGCCGAGGTCGAGGCCGTGGTCTCGCCGACCTGCATCCTGGCCACCAACACCTCGTCCCTGTCGATCACCGAGATGGCCTCGAAGTTGGCGCACCCCGAGCGGGTCGTGGGCTTCCACTTCTTCAACCCGGTCGCGGTCCTGCCGCTCCTGGAGATCGTGCGCGCGGAGCAGACCGACGACGGTGCGCTCGCCACCGCCTTCGCGGTCTCCAAGCAGCTCAAGAAGACCTCGGTCCTGGTCAAGGACGCCCCGGCGTTCGTGGTCAACCGCGTCCTCACCCGCTTCCTGGGCGAGGTGCTGGCCGCGGTGGACGAGGGCACCCCGATCGAGATCGCCGACAACGCGCTGGCCCCGCTGGGCCTGCCGATGTCCCCGATGGTCCTGCTCGAACTCGTCGGGCCGGCGATCGCCGCGCACGTCGGCGAAACCCTGCACACGGCCTTCCCGGACCGCTTCGGCGTCTCGCCCAACCTCGAGCGTGTGGTCAAGGCCGGGAAGCGCTCCTTCCTGACCTGGGCCTCGGGCGCCCAGGAGGTCGACCCCGAGGTCGCCGCGCTGCTGCAGGTGGGCGACTCCCCCTCCACGGAGGAGCAGGTCCGCGACCGGGCGTTGGCGGCCCTGGCCGACGAGATCAACCGCATGCTCGAAGAGGGCGTCGTCGCCGCCCCGCAGGACATCGACCTGTGCATGATCACCGGCGCCGGCTGGCCCTTCCACCTGGGCGGCATCACGCCGTACCTGGACCGCGCCGGGGTCAGCGAGAAGACCCTCGGCAAGCGCTTCCTCCCGGCGGGCGCGGCTTCGGTGCCGCGCTAGTCGACAACGTGCGAAGGGCGGCCCTGCTCCATCGGGCCGCCCTTGGCGCGCGTGTCGGACGCGGTCGGACGCGCCGGCATCGCGGTGTCGGTGCGCGCCGTGCGCGCCTGCTCGATCACGCCGCCCGCAGCAGCTCCGCGACCAGGAAGTCGAGAACCGTCTCCTCTTCGAGCTTGACGCCCGACGCGAGCATGGTCGGGGTGAGTTCGGGGTCCCATGTGGCGTTGTGGGGGCCGCCCGCGAGGGGCTCCAGTGGGGTGGCGTGCCTTCGGGCCAGACCGACGCCTGCTTCGTAGTCCGCGGTTGCCATCCGCCACGGCGAGGCGCCGAAACGGCGCAGCACCCGGTCGGCCATCGCCAGGCCCGGCCAGTCGAAGTCGCCGTGGTAGCGCAATCGGGCGCCGGCCCCGGCGAGGGCTTCGAGCAGGGTGATCACCACGGTCGCCGGGTTGCCGGCGGTACACACGAGCGCGGCTCGCACGCCGCGATCGGCGGCGACCTCGACCACCCGTGGGTTCTCGCAGACGTAGACCCGCGTCCCCGGCGGAACGGGCGGACCGGCCAGCCGACGGATCTCCCGCATGCTCAGATGCGTCTCGTATCCCGCGTCCGCGCGCTCGCGCAGCAGTCGAGAGGCCGGACTCGAACCCGGGGGCCGCAGACCGAGGGTCAGCACGGTCGCCGAGACCTCGTCGGTGACCGCGCCGGCCGTTCGCCACAGGTCACGCCGGCCCGGCGCGTGGGCGGGGATCTCACCCCGCGCGTGTCGAAGCGCCAGCCCGCGCAGCACGATCCGGGCCAGGAGCGTGCCATCGTCGAGCCCGTGCGCGGTACCGGTGACCAGGGCGGCCAGGTCGCCGCGACCGACGGGGCGATCGGGGTCGATGGTGGTCAGGACTCGGGCGCCCTGTTCGATCAGCCGCAGGGCGGCGGCCGTGTCCAGGCGGGCGAGGGTACCGGAGCGGCGTACGGACTCGACCCAGTCTCGGTCGGCGATCGTGGCGGCCTCGTCCCACAGTCGCGTCGTGGCGTCGCGGGCGCTGAGGCGTTCGCCCCGGCGGTCGCGGATGGGGCCGCCGAGCGCTTCGAGCGCGGGGATCAAACCGCCTGCGGTGGCGCGCAGTCGGGCGTCGACGTCGGCGAGCGCCACCGTGACGTTTCCGGTCGGCGACACGGACCTACCGAGCAGCATCGACAGTTCACGGCGTTCGGCCTGGTCCCAGTGCCCGCCGCGGATGTGGCCTTGCACGGTGCGGCCGTTGCCCTCCAGACGGGCACGCAGGCGTTGCCACAAGCCGGCGAGTTCGGGGCGGGCGAGCCAGGCCACGGTGGCCGGGGAGAGCTCCGGCGATGTCGGGATCTGCGGCGGATCGACGCTCGCCGTGCCACCGGGCGGGTTCGAACTCACGTCGCCACCAGGCGCTTGCGGGAGCCGTCCCAGGTGAAGTGGAGGGTTGCCACCCCGCGATGGTGCGGGTCGCGCAGGCATTCGTAGATGTGCAGCGACGGCACCTCGCGGAAGGTGCCCCACAGGCGTTCGCTGGTCAGTACGAAGTCGAGATCGAGCCGGACCAGGAGGCCCAACAGGCGCCCGTGCGTGGGTTCGTCGACCTTGGCGAACGCGTCGTCGAGCAGGATCATCCGCGGCGCCTGGACGGCACCGGCCGCGACCGACTCGAAGTGCGCGGCGGCGGTGGCGAACAGGACGAGGTAGGAGATCACCCGCTGTTCGCCCTGGCTGAGGCCGGTCCGAGCGTTGAGGGCGCGTGCGCTGCCGGGGCGCGCGTCGTCGAGAACCTGGACACCGAAGGCGTGCCATTCGCGGTAGTCCAGGGCCCGACGCAGGTGCAGGGCGTAGCCGGCGGTGGGGTCCTTGAGACGTTCGGCCTCGATCAGCCGCTGGAGCACGGTCCGCAGGCTTTCCGCGTGTTCGCGCGAGCGCAGCGCGGCGGGTCCGTCCAGCAGGTCGACCGCGGCGCGGGTATCGGCGTCGGCGTCCTCCCGGATCTTCCACACCAAGCGCGCGCCGAGGCCGTGCGAGGTGCGGACGCCGTCCAAGGTCTCGTTCATCAACGCGATCAGCGCCTTCGCCGCGAACACCTGACCGGTGAGGTTGTCACCCAGCTCGCCCAGCAGGTACTTCTCGAAGACCTCGCGCTCGCGCTCGGAGAGGCGGTTGCGGGCGTCCTGGGCCTGCCCGGCCAGTCGCAGTGCGATCAGGGCCACGTCGTGCCGCCCGTGGTCGTCGGCTATGTGGCACAACTTGACCCCGTCGGTCTCGGTCAACGCGGCGTCGTAACCGCCGCGCAGGCCGGCCCGGAGTTCGGTGTACCGGTTGAGCAGGGTCGTATCGGAGACGTCCTTCGTCGGCGCGCCGAGCCGCTCGCGAATCTCCCGCAGGAGGCCGTCGAGGGCGCGGATCCGGGCGCGGACATCGGTGCCGGGCGGCTCGGGCGCGATCAGCGCCTCGACGCCGTCGAGACCGGCGCCGCGCTGGACCTCGGGCAGCGCGAGCGCACGGCGCAGGTCCGCGCCGGCGTCGACCACGGCCTCCTCCAGGGCACTCAGATCCGCCTTGCGGGCGTCGCGTTCGGTTTCGGCTCGGATGGCCTCGTCGTGGATCCTCGCCACGGCGCGCTCCGCGGGGCGGATCTCGCCGCGGGCCTCCTCCAGGCGCCGGGACACCTCCCGCTCGCGGGCCAAAATGGCCTGCGGGTCCTCACCGAGCGCGGCCTCCAGTACGGCCAGCCCGGCCCGTTCCTCGGCGAGGTGCAGCAGGCTGTCCTCATGCGCGGCAACCAGGCGATCGTGCTCCTCGTGGGCCGTTCGCCATCCATCGCGCGCGTCCCGATGCGGCGCGAGTGCGTCGCGCGCCGCGAGGACGCGCCGACGCAGTCCCTCGACGTCGTGTCGGACCCGATCCACGAGCCCGCGCAACCTGGCCAGTTCGGCCTGTTCGGCGGGCAGCGCGTGTGCGGTCGCGTAGGCGTGGGCGCGCTCTCGACACGTGACTTCGACGACCCGCTTCGCGTCCGCGTCCCGGCGGGCGACGGCCAACCCGGTCGCCAGGTCACGCGACTGTTCGCGGGCCTCGCCGAGCCTGACCCAGGCCGCGTGCAGATCGCGGCCCGAGGGCAGGGCGCGAAGCAGGGCACGCAGTTCCTCACGCCGGCGATCGAGGCCGGCGAGCGCGGCCTGCCGGCTCTCGTGTTCGACTCGGGCGTTCTCGATCCGGATGACGAGCTCGGCGAGCCGCCGGCGCCGGGTCGCGGCGCGAACCTCGGCTCCGACGTACTCGGCCTGTGCCTTGGTGTACGTTCCGGCGGCCACGCCGAGTTTCCAGGTGCCGTCGGGAGCGATCCGGCTCGTGCCCTCGTGCACACCGATCGAGCGCAGCAGCGCCCGAACCTGACCACCGGTCACGCCGCTCTCCGGCACGGACACCGGGACGAGCAGGTCGTCCAGGCTCTGCCCGCCGATGGCACCCACCGGCACCAGGAGCACGTCGCGGGTGTCCGCGGCCAACACTCGGCCCTCGGCGGTGACCCAGCCATCGAGCAGCCCCGATGCCTCCAGCGCGGCCTCCAAGCCCGCCCGTTCGGCATCGCTCAGGTGGACGGCGAAATCGACGAGGCGGTACAGCGGCGCACCGGTACCCGGTGCCCGGAGCGCCGATCGGAACCGTCCGGCGGCAGGCATCGAGTCGACTCGGCGGGTCCACTCGTCGTGCTCGGCGCGAAGCGCGGCGAGTTCGCCGGCCGCGGTCCGGACCTGTTCGCGAGCCTCGTCGCGATCCGCGTCGAGCGCGACGACCAGCGGATCCACCACCATCCGCGCGGCGCGCTCGACGTCGTCGTACGTGTCGGCCGGCAGCGCGCGCTCCGCCAGGGGCAGCGAATCGTCCTGCGCCGCGGTCACCAGCGTCACGATCGGCGCCGCCAGGTCAGCAAGCGGGTGCGCCCACGCGCGGACCCGCTCGGCGAACACGGCGCCGACCTGCTCCACCTCGGCCGTGTGCCGGTCGATGCGCAGCCGCGCGTGCTCCACCTGGGTGTCCAGGCGCTCGACGTCCGAGGCGGCGGTCCGCGCCGCCTGACCGGCGTCGAGCGCCGCCACCAAGTGCCGATCGAGTTCGCCGACGGCACGCAGTCGGGCCCGGACCACGGGGCCGGCCGCTTCCAGTCGGCTCGCCCACTCCTCGATGGCCGCACGCAGCGGTTCGACATCCACTGCGATCACCCCGGGGGCGAAGGTCTCGACGGGGGTGGTCGGTGCGACGCCGGTCGTGGTGGCGTCGAGCCCGGCGGGTACGACCGTTCGAACGAGCGCGCGGTGTTCGGCTCCGAGATCCTTGACCGTGCCCGCGATCCGTTCGAGGTCGGCCGCGAGCCGGGCAGCGGCGGCCTCCTCCGCCCGACGGGCGGTGTCGGCGGCGCGGCCGGCGGACCGGGAGGCGTCCTCGATCGCCTGGACCCGCAGCGTACGGTCCTGGATCTCGGTCAGACTCCGGTAGGCGGCACTCTCCTGGAGGGCCCTCAACTCCGCCGTGGCGGCGCGGAACAAGTCCCCCCAGTGGGTGAGTACTTCGGTGCGCCGGTCCTCTTCGGCGCGCAGGTCGGCGGCCTTGCGCTCACTGTCCCCCGCGGCCCGCCGACCGGCGGCCAGACCGGTCAACCGATCGGCCACCCTGTCGACCCGGCCTCGGAGCACTCCGTGCAGATATCCCTGATAGCCGGTCAGGAAACGAGCCAGAGCCCGGTCCAGCTCTTCGAGATCGTGGAGGTCGTGCCGGATGGCCGCCAGGTCGTCGAGATGCTTGGCGACCATCGCCAGGATGTCCTCGTCCAGCGGCGGCAGCGCCTCGGTGAGGACGGCGGTCAGGCCACCGGCCTCGATCCGGTCCCCCACAGTGGGCCGGCGCAGGCGGTGCAGGAGATGGGTCAGGCTGCGGTAGCGGGCGACGTCCGTGAGGCCGAACAGGTCCCGGGCGACCCGGGTGCGATGCTCGGCCGCGCGATCGGTGACGTTGGCCGCGCCGACTGCCTCCTTGAGGCGGTCGATCCCGAGCGGTTGTCCGTTCTCGACGAGCGTCAAGTCGTGGTCCACGCGCCGGCTCGTGACGAAGAAGAAGGGTTTGGCCTCCTTCGTCGAGTTGGACGCGCGCACGGCCGCGCCGAGGGTGATGTGCCGGAGGGCGCCATCGCCGTCGACGCGTTCGAACTCGACCCACAGGTAGCCGAGCCGATTGGTCGCGGTATAGCCGTCGAGCATCAGCCACTTGAGCGTGGTCCGCCCGGTGCCCATCGCGTCGATCGAGCGCTGTTCGCCGTCGAGCAGGTAGGGCAGCAACATCTCGAGCGCCTTGGACTTGCCCGCACCGTTCTTGCCGCGCAGCAGCATCCGGCCGTCGGCGAAGTCGAAGCGCGCGTCGTCGTACTGCCAGACGTTGCGGATGCCCGCGCGGGAGAGGCGGAATCGGTGCGGGTGTCGCGGGAGGGCGAGGGGAATCGGCACTGTCACAAAGGGATACCTTCCTGAACCGCGCGGGGCTGCCGCTCGCGGACGCGGGCGGCATAGCGGGCGGCGATCGCGGGGACCTCCCACACGACCCCCTCCTCCCCGGCCACGGGTCTCCGCAAGAGCCTCATGTGTGCCAGGAGTCGGGTGACCTCGTCACGAAGGCGGGTGGGGTTCTCGATCAGATCGCGCTGCCACCCGGCCTTACGCCCATACTGCGCCACGAGCGCCGCGAGTGTCTCGTCGATCACCGGCTCGGCCGCGAAGACCGCGGCGGTCGGCTCGTGGGGACGCAGCCGGGCGACCAGACGTTCGATCAGCAGCAGCGCCGCCTGGGCGACCGTTCCTCGGCCGGGGAAAGCCAGATCGGACAACTCGTCGGCGGGGTCGAACAAGGCGACGCCCTCGGCGCGGATCTCCGCGTGCAGGCCGAGGAATTCCTCGAACGTGCGGGCCTCCCGCCGCTGATTCCTGCGCAGCCAGTCGTCCTCGTCCGCATCGAGTTCGTCGCGAAGGACGACGGGGGTCTCCGCCAAGCGTCGACGGACCGCCACGCGCACGCCGTGATGGCCCGGTTCCCGGGCGAGCGCGACCAGGTGCGCGGCGTCGTTCGCCTGTCCGAGCGGGCCGGCGATCAATGCCCGGGCGAGGTCGCGGTCGACGCTCAGCAGTGCCTCCGCGTCCTCCTTCTCGACGTAGTCGCCGAGGTTGCCGTCGACCTCGACCAGTACTCCCCACAGCACGAGTTGGCGCAGAGCGGCGGTGAGCGTGCGACGCTCGACCTGCCGGCCCGCGTCCTCGAGTTCGATCCGGGCGTCGACCGCCGCGCCGCGGATGTCGGTGACGAGTTGGGACAACAACACCTGATCGGACGCGGTGACCAGCGCCGCGAGGCCGAGAGTGAGGTAGGCGTAGGTCCGCGGATTGAACGGCGTCCCGGTGGAGCGGGTGAGCCCACGCCCCGCGCCCGCTCCGGGCCCGGCCTTCAGCAGCCGGGCGAAACGCGCCTCGACAACGACCTCGTAGCCGAGGAACCGACGAAAAGCGGTGGTGAGCCACTCGGCGTGCCGGCGGATCGCGGCGAACTCGTCGCGATGCGGTCCGTCCGCGAGCACCAGCGCGTCGGCGAGCAGTCGTCGGGCCGCGATACGTCGCTCGTCCGCGATCGCGGCGTCGTGGTCGAGGTCGCTCATCGACTCTCCCGGACCGTGGAAAGGCCCCAATCGGCGCCGGCCCGGCCGAGCAGGAGGCGTAGTCCCTCGATCTCGAAGTCACCTTCGGCGCTGCGTACCACCGTGCGAGCCGCGGGTTCGACGCGCAGCCCGAGCGCGATATCGAGCTCTTCGAGGTCGCAGCGGGCGCCGTCGAGGGCGGCGAGATCACCACTCACGCTGCCCAGCGCGCCGGTGAACAACTCCTCGAACAGCCCCTTGGCCGCCGTGGAGAGCCTGGCCCGCTCGAACTGGCCGGCCACTGCCCGCAGTTCGGCGGCAGCCTCGGTTCGAGCGGTCGCCTCGGCGTGGGCGCGTGCCATCAGGTGGGCCTTTTGCGCGGTGTGGTCCTCGACCGACGCCGCCCGTCCGCGTTGCGACCGCTCACCGCGCTCGCGCAGGGCGAGCGGCACCTCCGCCACCGGTCCCTCCCACCAGCTCGTTCCGGCGGGAACCGTTTGGTCGAGGTCCCCGGCCACGCCCAGCCGACGTGCCCCGTAGAGCCCGAACGCCGCCGCGTACAGGTCATGAGCGCCGGCCTCGTCGCACGCGTCGAACCAGGCGGCGAGTCGGATCAGATCGCCGCGCCGGGACTGCCCCGAAGTGGTCGAGCGGATCATCCGCTTGGCGTTGGCGAGCAGCGAGCCGAGCGCACGCATCGTCGCGGCCCGGAGCTGATCGACCTGACTGCCGCGCCCATCCGTGTCGACGAACCACGCGCGCAGCGCGTCCCAATCGGCGAGTTCGCGGCCACGACTGCGCTGTACCCGTGCGCCGGTGACCTCTTCGATGCCGGTCAGGCCGCCCCCGAGATCGTCGATCCGGCGCAGAAGGTCACCCAGATGCGGCCACAGCGCGTCGAGGGAGGCCCGGATGCGCGGCGTATGAAACGCCACGTCCGCACGGATGGCCTCGACGTAGTCGAGCAGCAGTGCCTTGAACCCGTGGTACTCGTCACCGTCGAGGTCGTAGCGCGCCAACACCTGCCCCAGGTAGGCATAGAAGTCCCGCACCGACTCGGCGAACTCACCGAACTGAACGAACAACGTGGCGACCGCGTCCCTGCCCTGCTCGGTGTCCACGCCACCGGGCGCCACCACCCCCAGAGCCAGCCCCGCCAGTTCCCGGTCCACCAGCGCGAGCAACTCGGCGGCCACCTCACGCGCCGCATCCGCCCAGGAGAGCACGTCGTCCACGTCCCGCTGGATGCGCTCGCCGAGCTTGGAGATCTGATAGCGCGCCCGGGCCCGCTGGAACTCGGCGATGCTGGCGGCCCGCACACGATGTGTACTGCGGATCAGGTTCCCCCAGCCGACCAGCGCGTCCAACCGAGCGGTCACGGTATCCAGGTCACCCCGGCCCAGCCGCTCTGCGACCTCGTGTGCCGACAGATCGGCCATCAACGAGGTCCCGAACAGTCGGACGATGGCGAGATAGTCGTCCCGCTCCGGCACACTCAGATAGCTGTACGCAACCAGCCGAGCCCGATTCTCCTGGTCGCCGTGCGTCATCCGCTCAGCCTAGGCGACCTCGGCCGGCCCCTCCCCGCGAAGCCGCCAAAAGCCACGGCCTCGGAGATCGGCTCTGCGGCGATCCGGGGAGTTCCCCCGTCGGAACCGACGGGGCCATCCATGCGGCGAACGCCACAGTGGCGGACATGAACGATGTGCCGACGGGGCCATCCATGCGGCGAACGCCACAATGGCGGACATGAACGATGTGGTGCGGGCCGTCTCGGCGGGCGAGTTGGAGCGGCTTCGGGAGATCGAGGTGGCGGCCGGGGTGGGCTTCGCGGCGGTGGGGATGCCGGAGATCGCGGCGGACGAGCCGCTGTCCGTCGAGGAGTTGGATGCGTATCGGGTCGGCGGACGGTGCCTGGTGGTCGGCGAACCGGCGCTGGCCTACGTGATCTGGGATCTCGTGGACGGCGCCGCGCACATCGAACAGGTGTCGGTGCATCCCGACGGGGCGCGGCGTGGACTGGGGCGGGCGTTGATCGATCGGGTGCAGGCGGACAGCGGGCTCGCGTCGACCCTGACCACATTTCGGGACGTGGCGTGGAACGCGCCGTACTACGCACGGATCGGATTCCGGGTGCTCGACCCGGGCGAGGTGACTCCGGGCCTGGCCGCGATCCGGGCCCACGAGGCGGCCATCGGGCTGGACCAGTGGCCGCGGGTGTGCATGCGACGGCCGTTCGCCGACCTGCGACTGTAGGGCGAGGCCCCGGAAGCACGGCGCGGGGGTGCCGCCCCGAAACCACGGCACTGAGCGACGCCCCGGAACCGCGGCTCCCGGGCGAAGCGAGAGCACGCACCGAAGTCGATCTCTTCTTCGCACTGATTTTCGGATTTCCCTGCCGTTGCCGACAGCCGGTCGACTAGCTTCTGCGCATGACGGATGCGCTGGGTGCGACGGACGAGTCGGCCGAGGTCAGCGGGACGGACGAGGAAGTCGAGCCGGAACCGACACCCGAGCGCAAGCCCTGGTCGCGACGCCGCAAGGCGGTCGTGGGACTGGTCACGCTGCTCACGCTGTCACTGTTCGTGATCGGCGGATGTACGGCCTGGCTGCTCTACTCGCTGAACTCCAACATCAAGCGGATCGACGGGGTCTTCGATCGCTCGGGCATCCCCGCCGCGGGGCCGCGTCCGGCGGCCGATCCCGCCGCCGGCCGGGCGCTGAACATCCTGCTCGTCGGGATGGACGCGGCGGCGGCCGGTGCCGATCCCGAGGCGCTGGAGGGCCGACGCAGCGACACCATGATGCTTCTGCACCTGCCCGCCGGTCGGGCGTCGATCTCGGCGATCTCGCTGCCGCGCGACTCGTGGGTGTCGATCCCCGGGCGCGGCGAGGCCAAGCTGAACGCGGCGTTCTCGTGGGGCGGGCCGGCGCTGCTCGTGGCCACCGTCGAGAACCTGACCGGGGTCCGGATCGACCACTACGCGGCGGTGGACTTCGGCGGCTTCAAGGGCATGGTCGACGCGCTCGGCGGGGTGACGGTGGACGCCGACAAGGGCGAGGCCAAGCTGGACGGCAACGAGGCGCTCAAGTTCGTGCGGCAGCGGTACGGGCTCGAACGGGGCGACCTCGACCGCGTCGCGCGCCAGCAGCAGCTCCTGGGCGCGATCGCGGAGAAGGTCACCGCGGAGGGCGTACTCGCCAGCCCGCTGCGGACCGAGAACCTGCTGCAGTCGCTGACCAGGTCGCTGACCGTCGACGACGACCTGAACTTCAAGGCGCTGCTCGACCTGGCCACCGACCTCAAGGGCATCAGCGAGTCCGACCTGGCGTTCCGTACCGCGCCGGTCGCCGGATTCGGCGAACGCGCCGGCGGCCAGAGCGTGGTCCTGCTCGACGACAAACGTTGCAAGGAGCTGTTCGCCGCGGTCCGCGCCGACATCCCGTGGCCGGAGCCGGCCCCCGGCGAACTGTGGCGGCCGTGAGCGCTCAGCGCAGTCGGTGCAGGGCCCGGCGGGCGGCCTTGGCCACGTCGGGATCGGGGTGGGTGGCCTCGGCGAAGCGCAGCACGTCCTCGGCGCACGGGTGGCCCATCGTCGCGAGTTCGCCGAAGACCACGTCGGCGCCCGGGCCCTGACTGCCGGTCACCTCGGTGAGCAGGCCCAGTACGGCGGCCTCGTGCCGGCCGAGCAGCGCCGCGGCGGCATTGTCCGCGGTGAGCCAGGCCAGGGTGCGCAGCGTCGCGGGGGGCACGTCGCGGTCGTGGGTCAGGCGCCAGTTCCACACGTGCGGGGCGAGGGTGGGATCGGCGGCGGCCTCGGCGAGGGCGCGTTCGACGGCGGCCTCGGGGAGGTCCGCGTCACCCACGTGGGCGAAGAGCATGAGCCGCTCCGTGGGGCCGGCCGCGCCCGCGACCGCAAACAGTTCGGACAGCGCGGCATCGACCGGACGGCACGCGATCCAGCTCGCGAACGTACGCGTGGCCACCGGTCGCGGCCACGCCCCCATCGCACCGAGCAGCCGGGCGCCCGACGCCGCGGTGTAGTCGTCGACGGTGGCGACCGGCAGCCCCTGCTCGCGGAACATCCGGTGCACGAGCGTGCCACCGAGGCCGGTCAACGTGATGCCCTCGGCGGTGCGCCGAACGATGCCGAGCGCCGCCAGCCGATCGGCAAGCAGGATCACACCGGCCCGAACCCGGCCGAGCAACTCGGCGGGCGTGCGATCCGCGATCGCGGGCGGGGTCGCGGGCGCGGCCCCGGGCAGGTGCGGGTCGGGCACAAGCGCGTCAGTCGCGGGCAGGTCGGTCGCAGGCGCGGCCGCAGGCGGGTCGGCCGCAGACGAGGACGAGGCGCTCACGGGCGTGCGCGGGTCGGTCGCGGGCGGGGTCGCGGGCATGCGCGGGTCGGTCGCGGGCGGATACCCGTCGCCCGCAGGCGCGGGCGCAGGCGAACTCGGCTCGGTCGCGGGTGCGGGCGAAGGCGGGCATTCGTCGGCCGCAGGCGCAGACATGCGCAAGTCGGTCGCGTGCAGGTACCCGTCGATCGCAGACGCACACGCAGACGCAGACGAACTCGAGTCGATCGCATCCGCGCCCGCGCCGCACAGCCGGCCCAGTTCCCGGACCAAGTCGGGCGCGTCCAGGATCCGGCCGAGCGCGAACGCCTCGTCGTCGGCCGGCGGCTCGGCGGGCAACGTGCGCACCACGTGGTCGAGGTCGCGGCGCACCGCCAGACCGACGAACAGCGACACCGGGAGCGGACCACCGAGCTGGACCAAGCCGGTGAACAGCGACGCGGCGAGCCCCTCAGGAACATCCCATCGCTGCTCGTGGGCCTCGCCGAACGTCGCGTTGTCCTCGGCCACCACCACCATCGCGCGCGCGGCGAGCGCGATCAGCTCGCGGTCGCCACCCTCGCGCCACACCCGCAGACCGTCCGCGACGTGCACCGCGTCGTCGGCCAGGACCAGCAGGCCGGTGCCCAGTGCGAGCGTCCAACGCCGGTGCAGGGCGTGCTCGCCCCGGGCGGTACGGGGCGGGGCGGTGGCGGGACGGGGCGGCTGCGCGCGAATGCCGAGTTCGGCCATGACCCGGCGCGCGACCCCGCCCGCGAGTACCTCCTCGTGGGTGACCGGCAACGGCCCGTGCTCCGCCACGTACTCCGCGAGCGCGGCGGCCTGCGCGAGCAGCGGTGACATCCGCGCGGCCAGCGCGCACTCGGAGGTGGGCGGCACGTACAGCGGCGGCAGCGCGGGATCGGTCGGACCGCCACCCGGGCCGGTGAGCGGCGCGGGCACACCCAGCTCCAGGAAGCGAGTGCGCAACCCGTACAGCCCCAGCGGGGTCAGCCGCACCGCCATGAACGGCGCCCCACCACCGACGAGCTCACGGATCTCCAGGACGCCGAACGCGCGCAGGTCGTCCATCTGATGAGCCAGCGTCAGGCCGGTGAACAGCGCCGGATCGGCGACCGATGGCGACCGCGGGCGGCCGTCGGGCGTATACGAGAGCAGTTCGAACAACCCGCCCATCGGCACCCATCGACCCGCGTGGTCGTACAGCTCCCGCAACAACTCGCGGATCACGTCGCCCCCGCGCAGCACGTGCCCGGCGCGACGCACCGCCGGTCGCCCGGTGGCCTCGCCCACCGCGACGCCCTCCCACAGGCTCGACCACACGCCCAGCACGTCGCGGGGTCGGCCGACCGCCAGCGCCCGGGCGAGCGCGCCGGCGGTCGCGACGGTGCGGCCGACCTCGATCAGGCCCGCAGCGCACGCGATCGACCAGACGTGGTGCAACGGCTCCACGTCACGCGCGCTGCGGACGCCCGCGATCGGTTCGATGCCCAGCAGCAGCGCGGCCTCGGCCGCGGGCGCCAAACGCAGGACCCCGGTCGCGGTGACCGGCCGGCCGCGACCGACCCAGCGGGCAAGGGTGAGCGCGGCGGCGAACGACGGCGCCGTCGACGCGGCCCGGGCCAGCTCGCGCTCGTCCGGCAACCGCACCGCCGGCAACGCCCTGCCTCGGCCGGGACCGGTCGCGTAGCCCGCCACGAACAACTTCTTCGCCGATCCCCAGCAGGTCGAATCGGCCATCCGAGCCGGGAGTTCTCCCTCGTGCCGATCCAACACCGCCAACATCGGGTCGAGCCGGTCGCTGTCCGGATGCAGGGGCCCGCGCTCGCGCAGGAACTCCAGAAACAGCCGCAACGCGGGCACGACCAGTCCGACCGTGTCGTCACGGGGCAGCGCAACGTGCGCGGGCACCAGCGTCTCCAGCAGCGCGTTCAGGTCGCCGGCGCGCCAGCGGGTGTGGTCGTCGAGCCGCAGACAGGCCACCCGCAGATCGAGCAGCGTGCCCAGGACGTCGATCATCCGCTCCGCGTCCCGGGCCGGTCGGCCCGCTCGCGCGAGCCACGTGCCGAAGTCGGCCACGATGCCGCAGGAATCGGGAGATAGCGCCACGTCGCAGAGCGTAGTGAGCGCCGCAGCCCCTTCGCATGGATTTCGGACAATCCATGCGAACCCCCAAGACCCGAAACCACCACCCCTCATGGGGCCACCGAGCACACCACCATCCGCGCCTCCACCTACCGCAATTCCCGGGCGACGCCCGCGATCAGCCCCGAAATCATCCGTACCTGCGCCGACCGGCGTCCGCGCACGCGGCGACGGTTCGCCACCCACAACCGCCGGCCCTCGCACCCGCGACCACTCGCGCCCGCGCCTGCGCCCATTCCCGCCTGCGACCGCACCCGCGACCCTCCCAGCCGCGCCCTCGACCCACCAGCGCCTGCGCCTGCGCCCCCTCGCGTCTGCCCCACACCCGCGACCACGCCCCCACCTGCGCCTGCGCCTGCGCCCATCAACCCCCGCGCCTGCACCTGTGCCCGCAGGCGTCGCCACTCGCAGCCACCGGTGCCCACGCATAACGACACCCGCACCCGCCCCCACAACCACCTGCGCCCGCGCCCGCGGCCGCGCTCACACTCGCAGGCTCCCCCACCCCGTGCGCCATGCCATTCCGCGCCCATCCCCAACGGTGATGTCCGCCACTTTTACTGACAGAGCGTCAGATCTCCAGCGGACCTGCGTGAACACCGGCGCGTCGGGACGGAAAAAGACAGCCGTCTCCCTTCAGGTGACGGGTCGTCAGGTGGCATGGTGACCCCAGCGCAGAGCACGCCCGCAACGGCGGCCCCGCGCCGAGGCGACAACGTACGCGATCCACAGTGAGGTGCCCCGTGCTGCTCGACCCTTCCGCCGCCCTGCTCACCGATCGCGTCGCCGTGGTCACCGGTGCCGCCCGGGGAATCGGCGCGGCGACGGCCGTCGCGCTGGCCAGGTTCGGCGCCGACGTCGCCATCTGCGACCGCGAGCCGCTCGGCCTCCAGGAGACCGCGAAGGCGATCGAGGCCACCGGGCGCCGCGCGTTCGCGGCCGAACTCGACGTCCGCGACGGCGACGGCGTCGAGCACTTCCTCCGCGAGGCGCACACCACGCTCGGCCCGCTGGACATCCTCGTCAACAACGCCGGCGGCGGCTTCTGGTCGCCGTTCCTGGAGGTCCGCCCCAAGGGCCAGACCGCCCTCGTCGACGAGAACTTCACCTCCGTCACACACGTGATCCGGCACGGCACCCCCCTCATGCGCGAGGGCGGCTCGATCGTCAACGTCACCAGCATCGAGGCATTCCGCGCGGCGCCCGGGTTCGCGGTGTACGCCGCGATGAAAGCCGCGGTCGAGCAACTCACCAAATCGCTCGCCCTCGAACTCTCGCACCGCCGCATCCGGGTCAACTGCGTCGCCCCCGACGCGATCCCCACCCCCGGCGACGCCGGCCTCGCGGAGACTTTCGAGACCGACGAGGGCGCCTACGACTATGCCGCCAAGGTCCCCCTCGGCCTCGGCACCCCCGACGACTGCGCCGCCCCGATCGTCTTCCTCGCCGGCGACCTGGCCCGCTTCGTCACCGGCACCACCCTGCACGTCGACGGCGGCACCATGGCCGCCTCCGGCTGGGTCCGCCGCCCGGACGGCACCTTCACCCCCTGACTGCCCCCCGCACCCGCCGGCCAGGCCCCGCACCCGCACCCGCCGGCCCCAGCGCTCGCGACCACCCGAAGCGCCCGAACATACCCACCGCCGGAACGTACACACCGCCCGTCAAACCCACCGCCCACCGGACCCGACCGACCATCCCGCCCGACCCGACCGACCGCGGAATTGGGAGTGCAATGGAATTCGGCATCTTTCTTCAGGGCTACAACCCGTCGTTCCGGCGCGAGGGAAACCCCAACGCCGAACACGAAGCGCTGATGAACGACATGGACTTCGCGATCGCCGCCGACCGGGCCGGCTTCAAGTACGTCTGGCTGAGCGAGCACCACTTCCTCGACGAGTACTCCCACCTGTCCGCCAACGACGTCATGTGCGGCTACCTCGCACACGCCACCGAGCGGATCCACATCGGCTCCGGCATCTTCAACCCGCTCCCCCAGGTCAACCACCCGGCCAAGGTCGCCGAACGGGTCACGATGCTCGACCACCTCACCAAGGGCCGCTTCGAGTTCGGCACCGGCCGCGGCGCCGGCAGCCACGAGATTCTCGGCTTCCTGCCCGGCATCGAGGACATGTCCGAGACGAAGGCCATCTGGGAGGACGTGATCCGCGAGTTCCCGAAGATGTTCCTCCAGGACACCTACGAGGGCTACGACGGCGCCTACTGGCAACTCCCGCCGCGCAAGATCCTGCCCAAGCCGTACGGTAAGTCGCACCCGGCCATGTGGTACGCCGCCGGCAGCCCGCCCTCGTACGCGATGGCCGCCCGAATGGGCCTGGGCGTACTGGGCTTCTCGATCGGCGACCCGGCGAGCGCCGAGAAGCTCGTGGCCGGCTACAAGCGCGAGATCGGCAACGCCGAACCGATCGCCGACTTCGTCAACGACAACGTACTCGCGGTCAGCACCGGCTTCGTCGCCGAAACCCGGGAACAGGCGGTCGCCAACGCGGTCGCGGCCCGGCCGATGTACCTGACCAGCAACGTCTTCCGCTACCACGACACATTCCCGCACCCGGAGGGCATCCCGTACTGGCCCGAGTTGATGCCCGACCTGACCCCCGAGCTGGTCGAGTTCGCCGCCGACGCCGGCGCGCTGATCTGCGGTGCGCCGGACGGCGTACTCGACGCGGTCAAGGCCTACGAGGCGGTCGGCGTGGACCAACTCGTGCTCGGCCTGGGCTGCGACAACCGCGAGAACACACTCAAGACCATCGAGCTGTTCGGGAAGCACATCATCCCCAAGCTCGACACCGAGCCGGAACACCGCACCACCCGGTTCCGCCGGCAGGCCTGACCACCCCCACCCGGTCGGCGCCCCCGGCCGGGTCCGTCCCGCCCGACACGTGTCACCGCACGACCCGAAAGGCAGCCATGAGCTTCAAGGAATACCCGATCCGGGTGGGCAGCATGCTGTTCACCGCCGTGGACCCCGAGCGCGGCCACGAGGTGAGCTACAACCGCTGGTACGAGCGCGACCACTACTACGCGGGCTGCATGATCGGCCCCGGCATGCTCGCGGGCAGCCGCTGGGTGGCCACCGCCGACCTCAAGGCGCTGCGCTTCCCGGCCGACACCGACGTCGTCCCGGCCATCGAGGCGGGCTCCTACGTCGCGATCTACTGGATCAACGACGGCCAGTTCGACGAGTGGAACGCGTGGGCGGTCGACCAGGTCAACTGGCTCTACGGCAACGACCGCGGCTTCCAGCACCGGATCCACGCGCACACCGGCATGTATCTGCACGACAGTCGCTGGTACCGCGACCAGGACCCGGTTCCGCTGGAGCTCGCCCTGGACCGCAACTACCAGGGTCTGGTCTCGCTCGCCGTACAGCGCGCCGAGGGCACCACGCAGGAGGACCTGGAGGCGTGGTTCACCGCGCAGTTGCCGGACTTCCTCAAGGGCTCGCCGATCGCGTCGGTGGCCGCGTGGACCGCCGTCCCGCTCAAGGACGACGCCCCCGCGTTCGTACCGCGCGACCCGAACGCGGCGACCCGCAGCATGCAGCTGTACTTCCTCGAGGGCGACCCGCGCGAGAGCTGGGACGCCTTCAAGGAGTGGGCCGAGCGGATCGACGCCTCGGGCATCGGCCGGGTCACCTACTGCGCCCCGTGGATCCCCACCGTGGTCGGCACCGACAAGTACACGGACGAACTCTGGGGCTGATCCCGACCGTTGATCGACACGTACGCGGCCCCGGGTCCAGTCGACCCGGGGCCGCGTACGTCACCGCAACAGCCGTCACCGGAACAGCCGCAACGAACATCCGTCGATGAACAGCCGCGACCACAAGCCGTCGCGATCACCGCAGTCGGCTGTGCTGCTTCCCGTAGAAGAAGTAGACGGCGAAACCGGCCACCATCCACACCACGAACCGAAGCCACGTCTCGCTGCTGAGGTTGATCATCAACCACAGCGTGGCCATCATCGACAGGATCGGCAGCCACGGCACGAACGGCACCCGGAACGCGCGCGGCAACTCGGGCCTGGTCCGGCGCAGGATCAGCACACTCGCCGCGACCACCATGAACGCGAACAGCGTGCCGATGTTGACCATGACGTCGATCTCGTGGATCGGGGTGAATCCGGCGATCGCCGCGACCACAACCGCGATCAGCATCGTACTCACGTGCGGCGTGCCGTACTTGGGATGCACCTTCGCGAACAGCGGCGGCAGCAGCCCGTCCCGGCTCATCGCGAAGAAGACCCGGCTCTGACCCATCATCAGAATCATGCACACGGTGGTCAGACCGGCCACCGCGCCGATGCTGATGATGGTCGCGATCCAGCCCTTGCCGACCGCCCGGAACGCCTCCGCCAACGGCGCGGACGACGAGAGCATGTCGTAGCGTTGCATCCCGACCACGACCAGCGAGACCGAGACGTACAGGATCGTGCAGATCAGCAGCGAGCCGAGGATCCCGATCGGCATGTCGCGCTGCGGCTTGCGGGTCTCCTCGGCGGCGGTGGCGACCACGTCGAATCCGATGTACGCGAAGAACACCAGGGCCGCGCCGGAGAAGATCCCCATCGCCCCGTAGATCTGCGGGTCGAACCCGAACAGGGTCTGCACGAGCGGCGCCTTGAGCCCGTCCTTGCCCGAGCCCGACGGCTGCGAGTCGGGCACGAAGGGGTTGTAGTTGCCGGTCTTGATGAAGAACAGACCGGCGAAGATCACCAACAACACGATCGCGATCTTGATGGTGACCATGACGAGGTTGAACCGCGCCGAGAGCTTGACGCCGAACACCAGGATCGTCGCGACTCCCAGTACCAGCACCAGCGCCGGCAGGTTGACCGTCCCGCCGTCACCGGGCGCGGCCGTGATCGCCTGCGGCAGTTCGATGTCCGCCTGCGAGAGCAGCGAGGTCAGATAACCCGACCAGCCGATCGAAACCACCCCGACGCCGAGCGCGAGTTCGAGGATCAGGTCCCACCCGATGATCCACGCGGGCAATTCGCCGAGCGTGGTGTACGAGAACGTGTACGCCGAACCCGCCACCGGGACCGTGGACGCGAATTCGGCGTAGCACAGCGCGGCGAGCCCACAGACGACCCCCGCCAGCACGAACGACAACGCGACGGCCGGACCGGCGTAGTCCCTCGCGGCGGTACCGGTCAGCACGAAGATACCCGTGCCGACCACCACGCCGACGCCGAAGACCATCAGGTCGAGCGCGGACAACTCCCGGCGTAGACCGTGCCCTTCGGAGACATCGGTGTCCTGGATGGACTGCTCGATGTTCTTGGTGCGAAACAGCGCGTTGGCCATGGCAACACCTCCTGGTGGCGGAGACCGTTGCCATGATCGAGGGTTTCACTCCTGTTTTCGGGTGACCGATCCTCGGCGCGTCAGGGTGATCTTCGAACTCGACCCCGAGGCGCCGAAGCGGCGACCGGCCCGAGACCGGCGCTCCTCGAAGCGCGAGAGCCCCCGAATCCGGGCACCGACGGGCACGGTTCGGCCCGCGAACCGAAGGATTGGACGGCCCGGGAAGGCCGCCCACCCCGCAGGCTGGGAAGCCGGGAAACGGGAAGCCCGGAAAAGCGAAACGGCCCCGGGGCCGGGAGCGGAAGCCATGGCTCCCACCCCGACCCCGAGGCCGTCACATCGCGCGCGCCGCTCTCGGGTCAGGCGGTCGTCTCGTGCTGCTCGGCGTCGGCGTCCGCCGTCTTGGACGCGATCTCCTCGACCACCTGGCGCGAGATGTCCTGGGCGTTCAGCCCGATCCGGGCCAGCACCTCCGGACGCTCCGCGTGGTCCAGGAACTCCTGCGGGATGCCGAAGTCGCGCAACGGTACGTCCACCCGCGCGTCCCGCAGCGACTGCGCGATCATCGAACCCACGCCACCGGCACGGCCGTTGTCCTCGATCGTGACCACGAGCCGGTGCCGGGCCGCCAGCGGCGCGAGCCCGGCCGGGACCGGCTTGATCCAGCGCGGGTCGACCACGGTCGCGGCAATGCCCTGGTCGGCGAGCCGGTCGGCGACCTCGACCCCGATCTCGGCCATCTGCCCGACGGTCACGATCAGCACGTCGCCGCGCTCACCGCCACCGTTGCGCTCGGGGCCGGTACGGCGCAGCACGTCCATCCCGTCGATCCGGCCGATCGCCTCGATGTCGGGACCCACCGCGCCCTTGCCGAACCGCACCACGGTCGGCGCGTCGCCGACCTCCATCGCCTCGCGCAGTTGGGCACGCACCTGTGTCGCGTCCCGGGGAGCGGCGAGCCGCAGGCCCGGCACGACCTGGAGGATCGACATGTCCCACATGCCGTTGTGGCTGGCCCCGTCCGGCCCGGTCACACCGGCCCGGTCGAGCACGAAGGTCACACCGCACTTGTGCAGCGCGACGTCCATCAGCACCTGGTCGAATGCGCGGTTGAGGAAGGTGGCGTACACCGCGACGACCGGGTGCAGGCCGCCGGTGGCCAGGCCCGCCGCCGAGGTCACCGCGTGCTGCTCGGCGATCCCGACGTCGAACACCCGGTCCGGGTGCTTGGCGGCGAACTTGTGCAGCCCGACCGGGATCAGCATCGCGGCGGTGATGCCGACGACGTCCTCGCGCTCGTCGGCGATGGCGACCATCTCGTCGGCGAACACCGACGTCCACGAAGCGCCCGACTTCTTCACCGGCAGGCCGGTCTCGGGGTTGATCACCCCGACCGCGTGGAACTGGTCGGCCGCGTCGTTGACCGCGTGCGCGTAGCCCTTGCCCTTCTGGGTGATCGCGTGCACGATCACCGGCCCGCCGAAGCCCCGGGCCCGGCGCAGCGCGTTCTCCACGGCCTCGACGTCGTGCCCGTCGATCGGACCCACGTACTTCAGGCCCAGGTCCTCGAACAGGCCCTGCGGCGCGACCGCGTCCTTGAGGCCCTTCTTGGCGCCGTGCAGCATGTCGTAGACGGGGCCGCCGACCACCGGCGTGCGGCCGAGGACGCCCTTGCCCCACTCCAGGAAACGCTCGTAACCGCGCGTGGTGCGCAGCGTCGCGAGGTGGTCGGCGAGGCCGCCCTGGGTCGGACCGTACGAGCGCTCGTTGTCGTTGACCACGATGATCACCGGGCGGTCCTTGGCCGCCGCGATGTTGTTCAGTGCCTCCCAGGCCATGCCGCCGGTCAGCGCGCCGTCGCCGATCACCGCGACCACGTGCCGATCGTGCTGCCCACGCACCTGGTACGCCTTGGCGAGGCCGTCGGCCCAGGACAGCACCGTCGAGGCGTGCGAGTTCTCGATCACGTCGTGCTCGGACTCGGCACGACTGGGGTAGCCGGACAGGCCGCCGGCCTGGCGGAGCCGATCGAAGCCGCCCTTGCGGCCGGTCACGATCTTGTGCACGTAGCTCTGGTGACCGGTGTCGAACAGGATCTTGTCGCGCGGCGACTCGAACACCCGGTGCATCGCGATCGTCAGCTCGACCACACCGAGGTTGGGACCCAGGTGACCACCGGTCTTGGAGACGGACTCCACCAGGAAGGTGCGGATCTCGTCCGCGAGCTGCGCGAGCTGCTCGGGCGAGAGGGCCTTGAGATCACGGGGTCCTCGAATGCTGTCCAGCAGGGCCACCCGTTCCTCCTTCGTCAGATCCGTCACCGCCCCCACGGGTCTGCGTGCAGGAGAGGCGTCCACCGAGTCTAGACGCGGCGGTGCACCCGGATGGTTCGCATCGAGGTACCGCGATGGGCCATCCGTGCGGAACGGCTCACATCGAGACGCCGGCGATCTGCGCCTCTGGTGTGCGTTCGACGGCGAAGGGAGACATCTCGCTCATCACCATCGCCATCGCGCCGAGCACCTCGGCCCGCTCGCCGAGCGACCCGGTGACCACGGACAGTCGGCGCGAGGCGCTGGGAATGGCGTACCGCCCGACCGACTCGACGATCGGCGCGATCAACAGGTCGCCGGCGCCGGCGAGGTCGCCGCCGAGGATGATCCGTTGCGGATTGAGCAGGTTCGTCAGGCTCGCCACACCCACTCCCACGTGCCTGCCGGCGTCCGCGACCACCCGCCGGCAGCCCGCGTCGCCGTCCTTGGCGAGCTCGATCATGCGCTGGATGGTCAGGTCGGTGCCGTGACTGCCGCGGAGCAGGTCGAGCAGGTAGGAGGCGTTGGTGAAGGTCTCCAGGCAGCCGCGGTTGCCGCACCGGCACACCGGTCCGGACTCGTCCAGCGTTATGTGACCGATCTCGCCCGCGGTACCGCCCGGGCCCCGGTACAGCCGGCCGCCGATCACCAGGCCCGCGCCGACGCCGCCGGACACCTTGAGGTAGGCCATCTCGGTACAACCCACGCCCGCGCCCCACACGAGTTCGCCCAGCGCGCCGAGGTTGGCGTCGTTGTCGACCAGGACCGGCAGGCCCAGCCGTGCCTGCATCGCCTCGCGCGGGTGGCAGCCCACCCAGCCCGGCAGGATCGTGGTCGAGCCGAGCGCGCCGGTGTCGATGTCGATCGGGCCGGGCACGCCGAGCCCGACGCCGGTGACCTCGCCCCGAACCGCGCCGGCGCGCTCGAGCAGCACGCCGAGCAGGCGGTCCGCGAGCGCGAAGCCCTCGTCGGCGGAGGAGTCGACGTCGATCGGCACGTGCTCCTCGGCGAGCACGCGGTGCGCGAAGTCACCGATCGCCACGCGCAGGTGACGGTGGCCGAAATCGATGCCGACGACGACGCCCGACGCGCGACTGAGCGAGACGTTGCGGGCCCGCCGGCCGCCGGAGGACGTGGGGGTCACCTCGACCATGTCGAGGGCCTTCAACTCCCGTACGATGTTCGACACCGTCGCGGCGGACAGCCCGGTACTCCTGGCGATCTCGGCCTGGGTGAGCGCACCCGCCATGCGCACCGCGTGCAGGACCCGATCGAGGTTGGCCCGGTGCAGCGAGGACTGGGACCCGGAGGAGTGCGACCCCGGCGGCTGGGCCTCCCGGAAGCGGGCCCCCGTCATGCCGTCGGACATCTGCGATCCCCTCACCCCGGTGCATCTGACGCACTTCTTGTGTGCAAGTCCTGAACTCTATTGCGCCCTTCGTGCGGGCAGAAGAGTCAAACCTGAACGCAGGCGTCACGATCGGGCCTCTATTCACCGCTCGGCGCGCGGTGAACGCATGGAACGTTACAAACACCCCTTTCGCGCCGGCGCCCGGCGACCCCGTGCCCGTGCCTTGTGCCCCGCGCCTTGTACCCCGTGCCCTGTGCCCTGTGCCTTGTGCACGTCTAGCGTCGCCGCGCCCCGATCACCCGCTCCGCGACGCGGAACGTGTCACGGTCACAGCCGAGGCTCCCAACGTTCGCCCGCGAGGGCCTCCTCGACCAGCCGAACCGCCCGCTCGGTGGCCGCCGCCCGCGAGCCCTCGTACTCGTACATGCGCAGCACCGCCTCCAAAGCGGCCACGGGCACCCGGCCCGCGAGTTCGACGCGCGCCGTGCCGTAGCCGTGCCGGGCGGCGGCGAGCGCGGCGGCGACGTGCTGACGGGCCATCCGGGCCAGGATCAGCGGGTATTTGCGCAGCACGTCGTGGCTTCGATAGCCGGGTGGGCACAGGTCGTACAGCCAGGCGACCGCCGTGTGCTCCCAACCCGGTACACCGGGTGGCCGAACGCCTCGCGGCCAACCCGCCGGCGCGATCCCGTCCCTCCCGCGGGGCTTGGATTCCGCCCCGTTCCCAGCCTCGGCACGCCTGAAGCGACCCGGCTGCTCCCAGGCCGGGGTGTCGCGATCGCCATTGCCGTACATATGTTCGATTATGCGCGGTGGTTGGCCGAGAATGCACGCGTGGATCATGGAGGGGGACATCCCGCACCCGCGTTCGACCTCCGGGTCGGCGGGATCGGCCCCGCTCCGCCCCCGTTCGACTCTCGTACGACCTTCCAGGAGGACCCGTGATCCAGGCCGACCGCTCCGGCGACGAGGCCGCGTTCGCCCACATACCGCTGGTCGGCGTGTGGCGGAACGGCTTCCTGGAATCGATCCACCACGGCACGGCCGTACTCACCGGCACCGACGGCTCGGTGGTCGAGGGACACGGCGCGGTGGACGCGCCGATGTTCCCGCGCTCGACCAACAAGCCGTTCCAGGGCCTGGCGATGGCGCGCAACGGGCTCGACCTGGACGGCGAGCTGCTCGCGCTCGCCTGCGCCAGCCACTCCGGCGAGACGTTCCACCTGGAGGGGGCCCGACGGATCCTGGCCCGGGCGGGCCTGCCGGAGAGCGCGCTGCGGTGCGTGGCGGACCTGCCCCTGGGCGCGGCGCAGCGCGACGCGTGGCTGGCGGCCGGCAAGGGGCCGGAGCGGATCGCGATGAACTGCTCGGGCAAGCACGCCGCGATGCTGCTCACCTGCGTGCGCAACGGCTGGTCGACCGAGGCCTACCTGGATCCGGAGCACCCGCTGCAGCGGGCCGTGCGCCGGGCAGTCGAGGACGTCGCCGGCGAGCCGGTCGCGGCGGTGGGTGTGGACGGGTGCGGGGCACCGCTGTTCGCCATCTCGCTCGCGGGCCTGGCCCGGTCCTACGGCCGCTTCGCGGGGGCCTCCGAGGGCACGCCCGAACGACGGATCGCGGACGCGATGCGCGCCCACCCGGAGTGGGTCGCGGGCACCGGTCGCGACGTGACGAACCTGATGCGGGCGATCCCGGGCCTGCTCGCCAAGGACGGCGCGGAGGCGGTGTACGCGGTGGGCCTGCCGGACGGTCGGGGCGCCGCGGTCAAGATCGCGGACGGGGCGACGCGGGCACACATCGTCGCCATCGCGGCGCTGCTGTGGCGCATGGGCGTGGACGAGCAGACCCTCGCCCCGTTCGCGCAGGCACCCGTCTACGGCGCCGGCGAGGTGGTCGGCGCCGTCCGCGCGTTCCCCCTTTTGGGTGAACCGACGCCCTAGCCCTGTCGCCCACACGAGCCGGGCACAAAACTGACCCTGCGGCCGGTTGGGAAACCAACCGGCCGCGCCAGTGCCGCCCGATCCCGGTGCCCTCGCACGTGCCGGCGAATGCGCCCGCGGGTGCGAGCGCAAGGGCCGCGCCCGCGAGCGCAGCCGCACCGACCGCACCCGCCACATTCCGTCCCGGATCGGCGACTCGCTCGGGCCGAACCCGAAAGGCACCGGGCCGAGCCCCCGAAGGAGCCCGACCCGGTGCCTCGATGGCGCGCGACCTACCGTCGCCGCGGCGATCGTCAGCCCTTGTTCACCAGCGACCGCAGCACGTACTGCATGATCCCGCCGTTGCGGTAGTAGTCCGCCTCGCCGGGGGTGTCGATGCGCACGACCGCGTCGAACTCGACGCCGGTGTCCGTGGTGACCTTGACGGTCTTGGGGGTGCGACCCTCGTTCAGCGCGGTGATGCCCTCGAACGCGAAGGTCTCCTCGCCGGTGAGGCCGAGGGAGGCGGCGCTGTGGCCGGCCGGGAACTGCAGCGGGATGACGCCCATGCCGATCAGGTTCGAGCGGTGGATGCGCTCGTACGACTCGGCGATCACCGCGCGCACGCCCAGCAGCGAGGTGCCCTTGGCGGCCCAGTCGCGGGACGAGCCCGAGCCGTACTCCTTGCCCGCCAGCACCACCAGCGGAATGCCCGCGGCCTGGTAGTTCACCGACGCGTCGTAGATCGTCGACACCGGGGCGTCGGCCTGCGTGAAGTCACGCGTGAAGCCGCCCTCGGTGCCCGGCGCGATCTGGTTGCGCAGACGGATGTTCGCGAACGTGCCGCGGATCATCACCTCGTGGTTGCCCCGACGCGAGCCGTACGAGTTGAAGTCCTTGCGCTCGACACCGTTCTCGGCCAGGTACTTGCCCGCCGGACTGTCGCCCTTGATCGAGCCCGCCGGCGAGATGTGGTCGGTGGTGACCGAGTCGCCCAGCTTGGCCAGCACGCGCGCGCCCGCGATGTCCACGACCGGCGCCGGCTGCATCTGCATGCCCTCGAAGTACGGAGGCTTGCGCACGTAGGTGGACTGCGGGTCCCACTCGAAGGTGGCGCCCGTCGGGATCTCCAGCGACTGCCAGCGCGAGTCGCCCGCGAAGACGTCGGCGTAGCGGTCGATGAACATGTCCTGGTCGATCGAGGAGGCCACGACCTCGGCGATCTCCTCGTCGCTCGGCCAGATGTCCGCGAGGTAGACCGGCTTGCCCTCGGAGTCCACGCCCAGCGGCTCGGTGGTGATGTCGATGTCCATCGACCCCACGAGCGCGTACGCGATCACCAGCGGCGGCGAGGCCAGGTAGTTCATCTTGACGTCGGGGTTGATCCGACCCTCGAAGTTGCGGTTGCCCGAAAGCACCGAGACGACCGCGAGGTCGGCGTCGTTGACCGCCTTGGAGACCTCCTCCGGCAGCGGGCCGGAGTTGCCGATGCAGGTCACGCACCCGTAGCCGACCAGCGAGAAGCCGACCTTCTCCAGGTACGGGATCAGGCCCGCCTTCTCGTAGTAGTCCATGACGACCTTGGACCCGGGCGCAAGCGTGGTCTTGACCCACGGCTTGCGGGTCAGACCCTTCTCGACGGCCTTCTTCGCGAGCAGCGCGGCGCCGAGCATGACCGAGGGGTTCGAGGTGTTGGTGCACGAGGTGATCGAGGCGATCACGACAGCGCCGTGGTCGATCTCGTACTCGACGCCGTCCTCGCCGACCACCGTGGTCGGGTTGTGCACGCGACCGTTGGAGCCGGTGGGCGCGTCCGAGGCCGGGAAGGACTCCTTGCCGGACTCGTCGCCGTTGGTGACGTAGTCCGCCAGCGCGCTACGGAAGCGGGCCTTGGCCTCGGCCAGCACGACCCGGTCCTGCGGGCGCTTGGGGCCGGAGATCGAGGGCACCACGGTGGAGAGGTCGAGCTCGATGTACTCCGAGTACTCCGGCTCGTGGCTCGGGTCGTGCCACAGGCCCTGGGCCTTCGCGTACGCCTCGACCAGCGCGAGCTGCTTGTCGTCCCGGCCGGTCAGTCGCAGGTAGGTGATCGTCTCGGCGTCGATCGGGAAGATCGCGCAGGTCGAGCCGAACTCCGGCGACATGTTGCCGATGGTGGCGCGGTTGGCCAGCGGCACCGCGCCGACGCCGTCGCCGTAGAACTCGACGAACTTGCCCACGACACCGTGCTTGCGCAGCATGTCGGTGATGGTCAGCACGACGTCGGTGGCGGTGACGCCGGGCTGCGCCTTGCCGGAGAGCTTGAAGCCGACCACGCGCGGGATCAACATGCTGACCGGCTGGCCGAGCATCGCGGCCTCGGCCTCGATGCCGCCGACGCCCCAGCCGAGCACGCCCAGGCCGTTGACCATCGTGGTGTGCGAGTCGGTGCCGACGCAGGTGTCGGGGTATGCCTGGCCGTTGCGCACCATGATGGTGCGAGCCAGGTGCTCGATGTTGACCTGGTGCACGATGCCGGTGCCGGGCGGTACGACCTTGAACTCGTCGAACGCGGTCTGGCCCCAACGCAGGAACTGGTAGCGCTCCTTGTTGCGGCCGTATTCGATGTCGGTGTTGATCTCGAACGCGTCCGGCCGGTTGAACACGTCGGCGATGACCGAGTGGTCGATGACCATCTCGGCGGGCGCGAGCGGGTTGATCCGGGAGGCGTCGCCGCCGAGGGCCTTCACGGCCTCGCGCATCGTGGCGAGGTCCACGACACACGGCACGCCGGTGAAGTCCTGCATGATCACGCGCGCCGGCGTGAACTGGATCTCTTCGCTCGGCTCGGCCTTCGCGTCCCAGCCGCCCAGGGCACGGATGTGATCGGCGGTGATGTTCGCGCCGTCCTCCGTGCGGAGCAGGTTCTCCAGCAGGACCTTCAGGCTGTAGGGGAGGCGCTTGCTGCCCTCCACCTTGTCCAGCCGGAAGATTTCGTACGACTCGTCACCCACGTTCAGGGTGGAGCGAGCGTCGAAGCTGTTCGCGGACACGACGGTCTCCCTTGATCTTGTGCGTTTCTCCCGCATCCTGCCGACACCCACTCGACTCACGCCAAGCAAGGTGACCCTAAGTAGGGGATGCCGGGGTCTGCGCCCCGCAGATATCTTGATGTCAAGACAAGTCTAGTCTAGGCCCCGACTCCTCCGTGCGGGTACCCGCCACACCCGCGCCGACCCGTCGCTCGCGGATTCCTGTGGGCGATCTCCCCCACACGCGCGCGTGCGCCCCTAACATGCGGACAGCGAGTCCGGCACGACCCACGCGTGGGTCCGGCGAGTGGGCCGGGTAAGCGTTCGGAGCACGAGCGCGTCGGGCGGGATGGCGACGAGGGGGATGACGCCATGAAGCGGATCCGGATCGGCGTATTGGGCGCGGCTCGCATCGCGCCGGCCGCACTGGTCAAGCCCGCGCGGCTGATCCCGGAGGTGCAGGTCGCCGCGATCGCCGCCCGCGACGCTGCCCGCGCGGATACCTTCGCGCGACGGCAGGGCATCCCGCGAGTGCATACGGACTACGCCGCCTTGATCGCGGACCCGGAGTTGGACGCGGTGTACATCCCGCTGCCCAACGGGTTGCACGCGCACTGGACGATCCGCGCGCTGGAAGCCGGCAAACATGTGCTGTGCGAGAAGCCGATGGCCGCCAACGAGGCCGAGGCACGCGAGATCGCGGACACCGCCGCGAGTGCCGGCCTGGTGGCGATGGAGGCCTTCCACTATCGGTATCACCCGCTCGCGGGCCGGATGCGCGAGATCCTGGACGACGGCGAGTTGGGCGAGATCCGCCGAATCACCACGTCGATGTGCTTCCCGCTGCCGCTGCTCGGCGACATCCGCTACCGCTACGACCTGGCGGGCGGGGCGCTGATGGACGGCGGGTGCTACGCGGTGCACCTGATGCGACTGCTGGCGGGCGACGACGGAAGCGACCCGATCGAGGTGGTGGACGCGCACGCCCTGACGGTCCGCAAGGACCGGCGGGTGGACCGCGCGATGTCGGCCCGACTGCGCCTGCCCGGCGGCGTGACCGGCACCGTGCACGCGTCGATGTTGTCCCGGCGCGTCCTGGACATGCACGCGCACGTCGTCGGCACCCGCGGCGAGATGCGCGTACTGAACTACCTGATGCCGCACCTGCCGCACCGCTTCACCGTGCACACGGGCAAGCGCAAGCGCCGCGAGCACCTGGGCGAGGCCGCGAGGACCCCGACGTACCGCCTGCAACTCCAGGCGTTCGCGGACGCGATCCGCCTCGGCGAGCCGCCGCTGACGCCCGCTGCGGACGCGGTGCCGACGCTGCGCGTCATGGACGCGATCTACCGCGCGGCGGGCCTGCCCCTGCGCGGACAGACCCCGGCCACCAGGTGAGCGCGAAAGAGCCCCGCCGTAACCGAGGCCGGCCCATCACGCCTTCGAGATACGACGCGCCGGCTCAAAGCATGATGTAGTGCAGGATCACGTCGTGGACGTGTCGGCCCTTGTCGTCGCTGCGAAACTCCACGCTGTAGGTCTGCGTGCCGACGTGGATCGCTATTTCGCTGGAGCTCAGGTACGAGCCGGTGAAGCTCTTGTTGGAGACCATGCTCACGCTGCTGATCTTCGAATAGGGCAAGGAGGTGATCGCGACCTTCTTGCCCACGAAGCTGTTGTCCTGGATGATCGCGCGCCGGTCGGTCAGGCCGATGAACCCGGTGCCGACGCCCTTCGCGTCGTAGACCGCGATGATCTGCTCACCCGGCAGCAACCCGCTCTGGATCTTCTCCAATTGCTCACGCTTGTCGAAGACGACGTTTCCCGCTCCGCTCATCCTTTGCTCCTCCTCGTCGACCTGCGACACCCAGCCTAAGGCCGCTCGATCAGCGCCATTCACTCGTCGCGTGGAAGTGTCGCAACGTGTCCTCGTACGCGGTCAGATCCAGCTCCTGTCGCGCGAGCCACTCGTCGGAGTAATACGAGTGCGCGTAGCGCTCGCCACCGTCGCACAGCAGCGTCACCACCGAGCCCGTCCGACCCGCGGCGCGCATCTCGGCCACCAGACGCAGCGCACCCCACAGGTTGGTGCCGGTCGAGCCGCCCGCCTTGTGTCCGGTACGCCGGTGCAGGTCGCGCATCGCCGCCACCGACGCGGCGTCGGGGACCTTGATCATGCGATCGACGATGTTCGGCATGAAGCTGGCCTCCACCCGGGGTCGACCGATGCCCTCGATCCGCGACGAACACGCGTCGGTGTACGCCGGATCGTGCGTGCGCCATCCGTCGAAGAAGGCCGAGTTCTCGGGATCCACGACGCAGATCTTGGAGTGGTGCCGGCGGTAGCGGACGTAGCGGCCCATGGTCGCGCTCGTGCCGCCGGTGCCGGCGCCGACCACGATCCACTCGGGGATGGGATGCCGCTCCTCGGACATCTGCTCGAACACCGACTCGGCGATGTTGTTGTTGCCCCGCCAGTCGGTCGCGCGCTCGGCGTAGGTGAACTGGTCCATGAAGTGCCCGCCGGTCTCCGCCGCCAGCGCGCGCGAGACGTCGTACACGGTGGCGGCGTCCTCGACCAGGTGACATCGGCCGCCGTGGAACTCGATCAGCTCGATCTTCTCGGGGCTGGTGGTGGCGGGCATGACCGCTACGAACGGCAGGCCGATCTGGTTGGCGAAGTACGCCTCCGAGACGGCCGTGGAACCCGAGGACGCCTCGATCACGGTGGTGCCCTCCTCGATCCACCCGTTGCACAGGGCGTAGAGGAAGAGCGAACGCGCGAGCCGGTGCTTGAGCGAGCCGGTCGGGTGGGTCGACTCGTCCTTGAGGTAGAGGTCGATGCCCCACTCCGTGGGCAGCGGGTAGGCCAGCAGGTGGGTGTCGGCGGAACGGTTCGCGTCGGCGGCGACCTTGCGGATGGCCTCGTCCACCCAGTCGCGGGTCTTGGCGCTGAAACGATCCACATCGTGGTCCACCGACGTCACGTCCACTCCCCTGGCTGGTTCGTACCCCGCGCCGGGTTCGGGCGGCGAGGGCTGCGGGATCGATGGTGATCGATCGTGGCCCAGGCTACGGGCCGACGCGCGGGCCCCTGGGCCAACCCCTCGAATGGCCCATGAGCTGCGCATACGTATTCTCGGCCGGAAGTTGTGACGTGCCGGGGGGTCCGCCGCGTCTATGGGGTGGGTACGCGCGAGGGCGCGTAGGGACGAGGAGGGTCTATGGCGGGCTTCGACGCTGAGCCGGCCGATTTCCTGGAGTTCGCCAACGCGTGCAGCGGACGGCTGTTCCGGACGGCCTGGCTCCTGTGTGGCGATTGGCATCTCGCCGAGGACCTCGTGCAAACGACGCTGGGCAAGTTGTATCGGGCCTGGAAGCGGGTCAGCCGGGCCGACAGCCCGGAGGCGTACGCGCGCACCGTGCTGACACGCACCTATCTGTCCCACCGACGCAGGCTGAGCAGCACCGAGCAGCCCTACGCCGACCTGCCGGAGGGCTCCGGCCCCGAGGAGGACCAGGCGTTGCGGTTGACGCTCTTGAAGAGCCTGGCCGAACTGCCGCCCAAGGACCGGGCGGTACTGGTCCTGCGGTACTGGGAGGACCTGAGCGTGGAGCAGACGGCGCGGCAGATGGGCGTGTCCGAGGGGGCTGTGCGCAGCAGATCGATGCGGGCGTTGGAGAAGTTGCGCAGCGTGCTCGGGGCCGAGTCGGGATGGCTCTCCGCCGCATGAGGGAGTTGCCGCGTACACCGCCGGTACGGCCGTACGGCTGGTGAGCAGCAACGACCTGTGTTCGCACGGATGTCACCGATGGCGAGGAGACGGTAGGTCTATGGGGTCCGACGAGAATGAGCTGGCGGCCGCGATGCGGACGTCGGCGTCGGGGCTGGTCCCCCCGACGGGATTGGTCGCGGGCGGCATCGCCCGAGGCAGACGCATGAAGCTGGTACGACGTATCCAGGTCGGCGCGTCGACCGCGGCGGTACTGGCCGTCGCGAGTACGACCCTGCTCGTCGTGGCGAACGGAAACGACGACCACCGCGGGCGGGTGGCGGGTCCCGCGAGCACGACCGCCGAGGTCTCCGCGCCCGCCACCGAGGCCGGGCCCAAGCCCCGGCCGACGCTCACGGTGCCGGCCGGGACGGTGCCCGTGCTGCCACCGCTGCTGCTGCACAAGCTCTTGGCACTTGTGCCGGAGAACCTCCTGACCTCCCGGCTCACCGGCTCGGACAACACGAACCGGACGTCTGCGGGAATTCACAACGCAGGCGCTTCGGCGTCGTTCGTTCTCGAGGACTCGGCGGGGCCCAGCCTGCTCTCGGTGTCGGTGGAGCAGAACGCCGACACCCCGGGAACCGTTGAATGTCCGCACCCGGGCGGCGAGGTCTACGCCAAATGCGTGAACTACGAGGCTCCGGCAGGCCGGGTGGTGGAGCGGCAGGACTGGGTCTACCCCGCGGCGCCGGACACCCCGGAGAACCGCGCGGACGGCAAGGCCGGACCGTGGGGCAACGGGCCCAAGGTCTGGTCCGTGCGAGTCCTGCGTCGTGACGGCGTCGTGATCACCATCGAGGAGATCGCCTCGCGGGAGGAGAAGGGCGACATCGGCCGGAACACGCCGATCCTGTCGATGGACCGGCTGCGTGCGATCGCCACCGACCCGACCTGGCAGCTGTGGGTGGCCTCGGACGCCAACAAGGCGGCGGCCGACGCCTCGCCCAAGATCGGCAACCGATCCCCGTTCGGCGAGAATTACCAAACCCCGCCGTCCACCTCGCCATCCCCGTCGAACACGGGGGCAGCGCGGTCGGAGAACGGGACCGAAGCCGTCTCGTCGGGGTCCGGTGTCCCCTCCGGAACCGTCGGGACCTCGCGGTCCTGAACATCTTCGACGCCTGCCGGGCATGACTCGCCGTCGGCCGGGCATGCGCCGGATATCGAGCCCCCGGGCGCCTCTGACTCCCCCCTCACGCTCCGGGGGCTCGATGCCGTCCCGGTCCTCCCGTCTGGGATCCTGACGCGGGGTCCTGCCGGCCCCGAGGAGACTTCGAGGGAGGCGGTCGCGATGACCGAGGGCATAGGGATCGGTCTGGGCGGCGTGGGGTTCGAAGGTGGCTACGCGGAATACGGCCCGGCGGACGCCGAGGACCGCGCCCGGCACATCCTGGAGGTCTTCGAACGGGCCTTCGGCGCGCTGATCGATGGCGACTCCGCCGCGTTCCGGGTGAAGTTCCGCAAAATGGCGGCTTCGGCGTTCGCGTTCTATCGGGGCACGGCCTGCCTGTTCTACGCCGACCTGGACGGTCGTGTGGACCCCTTCCTGGACGAACGCAACTCGCGGGTGTGGATCCACGGCGACCTGCACGCGGAGAACTTCGGCACGTACATGAACGCGGACGGCAAGCTCGTGTTCAACGTCAACGACTTCGACGAGGCGTACGTCGGCCCGTGGACCTGGGACGTCAAGCGCTTCGCGGCGAGCCTCGCGCTGATCGGACACGGCAAGGCCCTCAGCGACGACACGATCACGACCCTCGTCGCGGGCTACGGCGCCGCCTACCTCGACCAGCTTCGACTGCTGACCGACAAGACCACGCCACAGGAGGCCGCGCTGACCCTGGCTACGACCGAGGGGCCGCTCCTGGAGGTGCTGCGGCAGGCCCGGCTGCAGACCCGAATCGAGTTGCTCCGCTCGCAGACGGTGGTGCAAGACCACGAACGGCGATTCGCCCTGTCCGGCGGCGCGTTCGAGTTGTCCGACGACGTCAAGGCGACGGTGCTGGAGGCCTTCGGGCGCTACCTGGACACGTTGCCTCCCGCGACCCGGCAGCGGCCGGACACCTACGACGTCAAGGACGTCGTAGGGCGGCGCGGGGTCGGCATCGGCAGCGCCGGCCTGCCCTCGTACAACTTGCTGATCGAAGGCAACACGGAGGCGTTGGAGAACGACGTGATCCTGTACATGAAGCAGGGCCAGACGCCGTCGGTGAGCCACCACGTCACCGACCCCGAGGTGCGGTCCTACTTCGAGCACGAAGGACACCGCACGGTCATCTCGCAGCGCGCACTGCAGGCGCACGCGGACCCGTGGCTGGGCTACACCGACATCGACGGGGTGGGCCAGCTGGTCGCCGAGGTGTCGCCGTACGCGAACGACCTGGACTGGTCCGACCTCAACGAGGTGGACACGATCGCGGAGGTCGTGGAATACCTGGGCCGGGCCACCGCGACGATGCACGCGGTGGCCGACGAGGAAAGCGGTCACACGCTCGTACCGTTCTCGACCGAGCACGCGATCCTCGAGGCGATCGAACGCGACGAGGAGGGCTTCACGACCTCGCTCGTGGACTTCGCGCACGCGTACGGGGCGCGCGCTCGCGCCGACCACGCCATCTTCGTCGACCTCTTCCGTAACGGGCTGATTCGGCGGTTGTAGGCGCCACCGGCGGCGCGAAGACGCCCTCACGGTGCTGTCCGATTCCCGCCGGCCACTCCTGCGGGAACGGGTGACACTGGTCGACGTGATGGACGACGAGCAGTGCTACCGAGCGTGCAGCAGCCGGGACAGTCGGTTCGACGGCTGGTTCTACATGGCGGTCACGAGCACCGACATCTACTGTCGGCCGAGTTGCCCCGCGGTCAAGCCGAAGCGTGAGAACGCGCGGTTCTACCCGTCGGCTGCGGCCGCACAGGCGGCGGGTTTCCGGGCGTGCAAGCGCTGCCGTCCGGACACCTCGCCGGGTTCGCCGGAGTGGGACGTCCGCGCCGACGTGGTCGGGCGCGCGATGCGGCTGATCGCGGACGGGGTCGTCGACCGTGAGGGCGTCGGCGGCCTCGCGGGCCGGCTCGGGTACAGCGACCGCCAGTTGAACCGTCTGCTGATGGCCGAGGTCGGCGCGGGCCCTCTCGCGCTCGCCCGGGCTCGACGGGCGCAGACGGCCAGGGTCCTGCTGGAGACCTCCGACCTCCAGATCGCGCAGGTCGCGTTCGCAGCCGGGTTCGCGAGCGTGCGGCAGTTCAACGACACCGTGCGCGAGGTGTTCGGCCGCACCCCCACGGAGGTGCGTGGGCGGGCCGGCGCCCGAGGCGTCGAGCCGGGCGAGATCCGGCTGCGGCTGCCCTACCGGGAGCCGATCGCGCTCGGGCACGCGCTGGATTTTCTGGGGTTGCGGGCGATCCCCGGCGTCGAGGAGTACGTCGACGGGGTCTACCGCCGGGTGCTGTCGCTCCCGCACGGCACCGGCGTGGTCGAGCTCTCGCCCGGCCCCTCCTGGGTGTGGTGCCGCCTGGTCCTCGCCGACCTGCGCGACCTGGGCGCCGCCGTGCAGCGCTGCCGACGACTGCTCGACCTGGACGCGGACCCGCTCGCGGTCGACGAGGCGCTCGGGAGCGCCGAAGCGGGCGAGGGTGGCTTGGGCGCGCTCGTGCGGGCCACCCCGGGGCTGCGCTCGCCGGGACACGTGGACCCCGACGAACTCGCCGTGCGAGCCGTGCTCGGCCAGCAGGTCTCGGTAGCGGGCGCGCGCACGATCGCGGGCCGGCTGACGGCCCTGTACGGCAAGCCGCTGGCGGCACCCCTGGGCGGACTCACCCACGCGTTCCCCTCCGCGACCGCGCTGGCGGACGCGGATCCGGCGGATCTACCGATGCCCGTGTCACGCAAGAAGGCGCTGTTCGCGCTCACCGGTGCGCTGGCGTCGGGGACGGTCCGGCTCGACCCGGGCGTGGATCGCAGGGCGGCGGAGGCGGGCCTTTTGGCCCTTCCGGGTATCGGCCCCTGGACGGCGTCGTACATTCGACTGCGGGCACTGGGCGATCCGGACGTGTTCCTGCCCACCGACTTGGGCGTCAAGCACGCACTCGCGCGATGGGACCTCCCGGTCTCGGCCGCGCAGTCGTGGTCCCCCTGGCGCTCGTACGCACTGCACCACCTGTGGGCGAGCCTGTCCGCAGCACCCACCGTCTCGGTGAAGGAAGCAGCATGAACCAGGACGCCCTGTTCGAGGCCGTCGAAGCGCCCGACCCGCACGTGCCCCCGGCCGTGTTCCACACCCCGCTCGACGGCCCCCGCCGATACGCGGTGATGGACTCCCCGGTCGGCGAGCTGCTCATGATCGGCGACGGCGACTCGCTCACCGCCCTCTACATGGCCGCCACGCCGGGCGCGGACTGGGTACACGATCCCGGTGCGTTCACCCAGGCGCAGGCGCAGTTGAGCGCTTACTTCGCCGGCGAACTGCGCGAGTTCGACCTGCCGTTGGCGCCGGCGGGCACGGACTTCCAGCTCAAGGTCTGGTCGGCCCTGACCACCATCCCGTTCGGGCACACGATGTCCTACGGCGCCCTGGCGACGAGGTTTCTCGGCCAACCGACGGCGTCCCGCGCGGTCGGACTCGCCAACGGCCGCAACCCGATCAGCATCATCATCCCCTGCCACCGGGTGATCGGCGCCGACGGCACCTTGACCGGCTACGCGGGCGGATTGCCGCGCAAGCAGCGCCTGTTGGCGCTGGAGCACGTCCGCGTCACCAGGTAGCCGGGCCACTCCGAACCGCACCGGCGCCGGCGAGGCCGCGCGATTCACGACTGGAACGCCCGCCGCACGACCCCCGCGACCCGCCCCCGCCGGAGCGTGTCGCGCCAGGTGAAGCGCAGCACGAGCGCGCCTACGAGGGCCAGTTCGTTGGCCCGGGACCGGTCGCGAAAGAGCGCGTCGGGCCGCGAGTGCACGTCCGCGCCGTCCGCCTCCGCGAAGATCGGTCGCAAGCCGGTCAGCCACGCGAGATCCACGCGGGCCCGGCCGCCGCCGGGCAGCACGACCTCGTGCTGCAACTCGTCCGGTGCGACCCCGCCCCGAACGCAGTCGAGTCGTACCCGCGACTCCAATGGGCTCTCGGCCCGCGCGTCCGCGATTTCGAGCAACGGCCGAGCCCGTCCCGCCCCGGGCCGGCCCGCTGCCGCCCGCTCGACCGCCTCCAGCTCCGCCGCCTCGACCAGGCCCAGATGCAGCGCAGAATCGAGGACCGCCAGACCCTCCTCGGGCGGCAGCGTCGGCACCAGGTCGGCCAGTGTTCGCACCGGTGTCGTCACCGCAAATCCGTCCACCGTCACGATCTCGTCGGCCCGCAACCGGCGCCGATGCGCAACGATGCCGGGCCCACCACGACGCGACGCCGTGTCGGGCGTGGCGATGTGCACACATTCCACCGGCGGCACGCCACGCATCCCGTGCACGCGGGCCGCACTGTGCAATACGGCCACGGCTCGTTCGCCATAGGCCGCGAGCCCGGCGCGCAACAACCCGTGCGAGGAGAGCGCACATCGATCGGCATCGACGAGCCCCACGCCTCGCGCGAGTTCGCGCACCTTCCCATCGTTGACGAGTCTGCGCCACACCCGCCCGGACACCCCGGCGGATACCGCCTGTTCCCGTGTTACCACTCCGTCGTGCTGCCATGCCAACCCCCGCAAGACTCGTACGGCCTCTTCCATCCCCGGATCCTGGTCCGTGCGGCCCGCGGCGCGGTGTGAGCGGTCGCAATCTGTGGACAACCCGGCACTTGTGGACACCCAGGGGCGTGCTTTGCCGGATTCGTGGATGATCTTCAGCCATTGGACACCTTCATGATCATTGCGAGCCGCCGCGCGGCCGGCGCCAACCGGTGTGATGGGCGGGTCCCCACGCCCCGTACCGTCCCGAGGATCGCCATGCCCAACTTCCGCAAACACCGACGCGTCGCGGCCGTGTGCGCCGCGCTCGCGCTCACGGTGGGCGCCGGTTCCGCCTACGCCGAGAGCCGGCCGGCTCCCCGTGCGACCACTCCCGCCGGCGCCACCCCCGCCGCGCCCGCCAAGGTGTCCTTCAACGTCATCAGCGACGTGCAGGGCGACCTCGCGGACTTCGGTCGAGCACTCGATCAGATGAAGGTGATCAACCCCGCAAGCGGCGCGCTCGTCGTCAACGGCGACATCACCCCGCGCGGCTACAAGGCCGAGTACGACCAGGTGAAGCAGGTCCTGAACACGCGTCCGCACCCGGCGAACACGTTCTTCACGATCGGCAACCACGAGTTCTACGTGCCCAAGTACTGCAATCCGGACAAGCTGTGTCAGGAGACCTGGCCCAACGGCACCACCGAGCAGTCGCTCTTCCAGAACTTCTACGACTTCACCGGGCTCGACAAGGTCTACTACGAGCGCGTCGTCGACGGTGTCCCGATGTTGTTCCTCGGCACCGAGAAGTACATGAAGTACAGCGACCCCACCAAGTGGGACGAGGTGTGGTTCAGCGATGAGCAACTGACCTGGCTCGAGCAGCGAATGAACTACTGGGAGGCGCAGGGCAAGCCGACGTTCGTGTTCTCGCACCACGTCCTGCCGGACACGGTCTCGGGCACGCGCAACAAGCTCTACAAGTCGGACTACCTCCAAGCCGACCGCATCATGAGCATCCTGGGCGCGCACAAGGACGCCGTGCTGTTCACCTCGCACACGCACTGGGACCTGAACCTGTCCGACTGGGCGGTGCGCAAGGTCGTGCCGGGGACCGGCAACCTCGAAGGCTTCACGGTCGTCAACACCGGTGCCGTCCAAACCCAGTGGACCGACGACGGCTCGGGTGGTGAGAGCGCGCTGAGCGGGTTGGAGAACAGCGGGCTCCAGGTCGAGGTCACCAACGACCGGGTGTCGATCAAGGCCCGCGACTTCCGGCGCAACCAGTGGGTCAAGGAGCTGAACGTCCCACTGCACACCAAGTGCGCCGCGGCCAAGCCGTGGACCGAGTCGATGACGTACACGAACGGCGACACCGTCGTGTGGAACAACCACACGTGGCGCGCCAAGTGGTGGACGCGCGGCGAGACGCCGGGCACGACCGGCCAATGGGGCGTGTGGGAGGACCAGGGCGCCTGCTGATCGCCCGCGACAAGACCTGAAGGGGTGGGACCGTCGGCGGCCGGTCCCACCCCTTCGGCCGACCCGCGCCCGCATTCGGGGCGAGCCGCGGGGGCGACCACCGCATGAGGGTGCCTCCGGTGAAGGCATCGCCTCGACCGATATGGCACCGCTTCGGCCCCGCGCACGACGGTGCTCGCCGGGCCGTTGGCGACCAAGGCAACCGGTTGTCGATGCCCTCACCCGCCGAGTCGAGCACTACCGGGGCCCGGCTCGACGTCGGACCGACGACGACGGGGACGTACGCGGAAGGTCTCGTGCGAGATCGGGCGCCGCGCCCGAGGCCACCGGGGCCCGAGCCGGGCCGATCATGGGGTCGATGCGCACGATGGTCAGGTCCCCGTGCTCGAGTACGCCCGCCCTCCGTCGCGCGCCCACCCACCGGGCGAGTTCACGGGGACTGCCCGCGGCCGGCTCGCGCAATTCCTCCCACGGCCGCCCACCGGCAAGAGCGCTGCGCAGGAACCACGCACCGGCCGTGTCGTTGGCCACGTACAGCAGGTCCCGGTCGGTCCAGGTTCCTCGCGCACACCGAACCCGCCGCGCCACCGCGGCGGGGTCCGCGCCGTTGCTGGTCGCGACGTCGGGCCGTCGTGAGGTCGGAAACACCCGCCAGAGCCGGTCGCCGCGCACCTGGAAGAGATAGGCGTCGCCGAGCACCGCCGCCGCCCACTGGCCCCGCCCGGACAACCAAGGATGCGGCGCGATGTGCGCCGCGAGCACCGCGGACGCGTGCGCTCCGCGTTCCAATTTGCGTAGTTCGTAGGGCTGTACCGGCATTCCGCGCCGGTCCCGCTCGACCAGGTAGCGCTTGGTCAGGTCGGGCCATCGGTCCGCCGCACGCGCCAGCACGTCGGCGAATCCCGTACCGCCGCACAGGAGCGGGGTGGGCGCCGCACCGCACGCCCGCACCAGGAGTTCGGCCCAGCGCCGCGCGAGCAGACTCTCCGCGGCGCCGTCCGCGAGGGCGACCCGCAAGGCGCCCGGGCGGTCGACGCGGGCGCGCCTGCACGCGGGTCCGGCCGGCGGCAGGAACCCGCGTCCGGCCCCGTCGCCGATCCAGACCGCGTCCTCGTATTCGAGGGGTTCGCCTTCGTGCCGGTGCAGCGCCAGGACCGTGACGTTCGCGCGCACCGTGCCGTCTCCTCTGTGGTGGTACGAGAACCGCTCAGCCGCGTACGTCCGCGATCGGGTTGAGGATGTCGACGTAGACGGACTGGGTCTCCAACGGGACTTCGAGTTCGTCGAGACCCGCGACACGGGTGAGCAGGTTGGCCTTGCACCGCAGTGTGGCACCGTCGAGGAGGCGGTCCACGAGCGGGCGCCCGGCGGGGTGATCCGTGCGCGTGCGCACGAGCCGGTCGCGGAAGATCGCGATCAACGCCCGCTCGTCGGCCAGCCCTTGCGCACCCATCGCGCCGACGAGGCCGAGCACGTTGTTGATCGCGAGGTAGTAGCCGAGCCGTTCGTCGATCACGTGGTCGGGACACCAGGTCCCCAGGTCCCGGCCCGCGCCCGGGAGCCAGCGGGCCAGGCGCGCGCCGCGTTCGGCCGAGAAGTAGTAGCCCTGATTGCCGCGATAGCGTCCGCCGATCGGGCGGCCGTCGGTGTCCAGCACGACCAGCGTGTTCTGTTGATGTGCCTCCAGCCCGAGACCGTACTCACCGTGCAGCCACAGGATCGGTGCGACCAACACGTCCAGGTAGCGGCGGAACCACGACTCGGCCGTCTCGCGCAACGGCGTCGCGGTACGGGCGGCGAGTGTGTACAACACGTCGGCGAGCATCGACCGACCCCGCGGCAGGTCGGGGCGCGGCGCGGCCAGTCCCGCGATGCAGTACACGCGGTCGCGCGGGCCGAACGGGTTGTCCCGCACCACGAGTTCGAGGCCGGATTCGCCGCGCCCGCCGGGGACGTCCACCGCTATCCAGCCAAGATCACGCAGCACGTCGAACCCCGGGTGGGCGGAGTGCATGACGCGCTTGAGACCGGCGTCGAGCATCCGGTGCACGGCGAGGCCTCGGCGCAGTTCACTGCGGTGGTTCTCCCGGCGGGAGTTGGTGATCTCGACGCCGAGCGAGGTCTTCAGCATGACGGGCGCGCCGGTGCGGTACACGGTGCGCAGCGAGGAGGTGGCCGACCACGCGGGCCCGCCGGGGCCGAGGTCGCGGAGCAGCCCGCGCTCCAAGAGCGCGGCGACACCGGGTCGCCCGAGGACGTCGCGGGCCTGCCAGGGATGCGCCGGCAGGGCGACCATGCCCGGCGGCAGGTTCACATCGCCTTCGGCGAGCCCTGCGAGCACCACCGGCACGGGTCGCCCCAGATCGCCGTCGTGGATCGCCACCGAGGGGTCCACGGCGAACCAGTGCAGGGGGAACGATCCGCGCAATTCCGGCGAGTAGCGCGGCGACGAGGGTCCGTACATGCCTTGCCGGGACGCCGGCGAGGGATGCATCGGGTGGCCCAGAACGATCGACTGTTCGGTGCTCAGGAACGGCGTCGTTCCCGGAATGTCCTCGGGCACCTTGCGGCGCTCGGCGAGGTGGTGGGCGATCCGCCGGGTCGAGTCGATCACCCGGTCGGTCATGTCGGCGATCGCGGTGATCGAGCCGACTCGGCCGTGCGCCGCCTCGATTGCGAGGAGTACGGCCAGCGTGGTCGCGTCGAGTGCGACACCACTGCTCAGTCGGACCGGGCCGAAGCGGTGCATGCCGGTCTCGGAGCGGTACAGGATCGGCGCGACGACCGTGCTGGCGGTCGCCGGCAGCGGAAGCCGTAACGGCCCGTCCACCGGAACCGCGGTTCCGCTCTCGCGGATGCGGCAGCGAAGCAGGTTCTCTATGGCCGCGTGATCGGCGGCACGTGCGGGCGCGGGGTCGAGCAGTGGATCACTCGCCCCTCGGTCGCCGGGGGCGAGGTGTCGGGCGGCGCCGAGTACCGCGCCGGTGCGCGGGTGTTCGGGTTCGAGATGGGCCGGGTGGGCACGCGCGGGCGAGGGCTCGTCGCCTGCCGGGCCCGGAACGGGCTTTCGAGGGCTGCCCGGTCGCGCCGGCTCCGGAAGCGCCTCCGCGGATGTCGACATGTGCGGTACGTACCTCCCCTGGTCTGCACGGCCGTGGGTCGGGTTCGAATTGTGGACGCGGTCCATTCGCCACCGCTCCGAGGGACGTTCACCGTACGGCAATCCGCCGGTTATCAGAATCATGTCCCGCGACGGGCTCCCGTGTGCGGGCTTTGCGTGATGGCAACCCCTTGTCATGCTCCGGCGAGGTCGGCGGTCGCGGACCGATCGCGGGCGCGACCCGTCGCTCACGGCGTCGGCACCGGGCATGCCCGAGGACGCTTCGCCACGGTACGAACGGCCCCGTAAGAGCGGCATCAGGGGCCGGAGTCGGCAGCTCCGGTCGGTTTCGTGCTCCCCCGGGTGGGGTCGCGCGGACTTGGCAAGGTGATCGTGGGGTCCGCCGGCCCGTGACGATCGTCGATGCGAACGATTGGGGATGAGCGCGACGTGCATCTCGCACCTCGCACCCATAAGGAGTTTGCGCCATTTACGACGGATCGGGGCACCGGTGGGGAATTTCTCCGCCGCGATCTGCTCGATCCGTCGATCATCGCCACCGACCGTCCACTTGTGGTTACGATACGAACGCCCTTGTGCCGTAGGTGCCGAGGGGCGGAACGGGGGGAATCTCGGTCCAGTCCGTACTTCCGCGCGCACGTTTCCGCGGACGCTTGGACGAGGCTCCGTCACTGCCTGGAGAACGACCTGCCGCCTCCGCGCGTCGGGCCTCAGCCTTGGGCAAACACGGAATCCGGAGCCGGTCATGCCGTACCAGCATCAGCCGAACGGCCCACACCAACCGCCATACGGGCAACAGCCCCACCAGCCCTATCCGTCGCAGATCCCGCCCCCGTACCCGCCACCGCACCCACCCCCCGCGCCGCGACCGAGACGGCGGCGGCAATGGGAGGTTGATGTTGCTTCTCACGCTGATCGGGACGGTGGCGACCGTGCTGAGCGTGCTCGTCGCGGCGGGCATCGGCCCGTTCGATCTCTCGGACGACTCGCCGGCGTCGGGCAGGGCGACAAGAACGGGGCCGACCCGGCGGCCTCGGCGCAGGGGCCCGCGAAGCAGACGGCGGAAAGCTACGTCCGGGCGGTCAACGAGGTCTGTCCGGCTCGTTCGGACAACGTCACCAGGCTCTTGAACGACCTGACCGCCTCGACCGTCTCGAATGACGTCGCGCAGCAACGCACCGCGCTGAGCGACGAGCGCCGAGTTGAAGAACACCCGATCCCACATCAGGGCCGTACCGTTGCCGGCCGATCCGGCCGCGGCCGGGCCGTTCACGCAATGGCGTAACGCCTACGACAGCCGGGTCGACGCCCTGAGCGAGGCGGCCGCGACGCTGAACAGCGGCGACTCGGCGGGCTTTCGGGTCGCGTCGGACCGATTCGTCAACGAGACGGGCCCGATGAAAGACAAGCAACGCGCCCTGAACCTCGCCTGCCCGTAGCAGGCACGGGTGACGGGGCCGGGAGGGGGAAGCCGGGTGAGCGGGTCAGGCGACCGGCCACGGCAGGATCACCCACAGGGTCTTGCCGTCCGGGTGTGCCTCGATGTGGATCTGACCGCCGAGTTCGGTGACGATGTTGCGCACGATCAACAGTCCTCGACCCGACGTGTCGTCGACCGTTTCCAACAGGGCGACCGGACGGTAGGGATGGCGGTCGCGTACACCCAGCCACAACCAACCGTCGTGCACGGTACAGGTGACCGATACCTCCGGCGACAAGACGGCCGCGTGTTCGACGGAGTTGGTGATCAGCTCGGAGGCGACCAGCTTGAGGGCGTAGCCCAGATCGTGTCCGTAGGGCAGTCCCCAGTAGGTCAGATGGTCCGCCAGGGCCCGTCGGGCCTGTGCGACAGAGGCCGGTTGGGCGGGCAGGGTGAACCAGCAGGATCGCTCGTATCCCGTTCCCATGTCACCCCTTTCGGCACCGCGCCTCAGCGTACTGACCGGCGCGCTTGCGGGCGCACGGTTGACGATTCGTCATATCGCTACGATTCGATGATCGGTCGCGTGTGTGAGTGAAGGTCGACATGGGCAAGACCATCGCAGTCCACGTCCCTCCCGACGTGTGATTGTGAGCGCCGAACAGCGGCATTCCTCTGCGAATGACCGGATTGTGCACGGTGCGGATTCCAGAAGGGTGACTACCTGTGGTGGAAGATCTCGATGCCGTCGAACAGGCCATGTTGGCCAACCTTCTCGACGGTCGTCGGCCTCGTCGGCGCACCTCGGAGACGCCGACCCGGTCCAATCGACAACACCAGCCCCCGCAGCAGCAGCGCCGTCAGGCGCAGTCGGTGCCGCGTGCGGTCATCCCGGCGCCGGTGCCCGCGGCGGCACCCAACCGGGACGCTACGCGCGTTCTCGACATCGGTCGCGTGATCAAGCAGATCGACCCCCGGACCACGCCCGAGCAACGGCACGCGATGGCGACGAGCTGGACCCAGTTGGATCTGACTGCGGCCCAGGTGTTGGCCTGGCTGACCGCCGGCATCCTGCCCGCGGAGTACAAGCTGGCGGCGGCGTGCCTGGAGCGGGGCCTGACCCCGCAGGACATGAAGACTCGCCTGGACGGCGTGCGCGTGGTCGAGCGGCTGCGCAGCGACGGCGTGGACGGCGTGGTGGCGCAACTGCGCAGCGGCGCCGCGTAGGCGGGCCGCGCCGGGGGACATCGCGGGCCGGGCCGGTGGATGATCATTGACATGGTTCATTACCAAGCCTAGCTTTTAGCGATGTGAAGGATTCGGGGGCGGGTTCCGCCGCCCCACCCACTCTGACGCATCGCCAGGTCATGTTGGTCTTCTGCGGGTTGATGCTCGGCGTCATGCTGGCATCGCTCGACGCGACCATCGTCTCGACGGCGATGCCGACGATCGTTGCCGACCTCGGCGGGCTCGAACACCTGGCATGGGTGACCACCGCGTACACCCTGGCCACGGCGGTTTCGATCCCGCTGTACGGAAAGCTCGGCGACGTATACGGGCGCAAGCGGCTCTTCCAGTTCGCCATCGTGGTGTTCCTCGTGGGCTCCATGCTGTGCGGTACCGCACAGTCGATGGGCGCCCTGATCGCCTTCCGGGCGATCCAGGGACTCGGCGCCGGCGGGCTGATGAGCAACGCGCAGGCCATCATCGGCGACCTCGTACCGCCCGCCGAACGCGGTCGATACCAGGGCTTCATCGCGTCCACGGTCGCGTTCTCGACCGTGTGCGGGCCGCTGATCGGCGGCTTCTTCACCGAGGCGCTGTCGTGGCGATGGGTGTTCTATGTGAACATCCCACTGGGCGCGGTGGCGCTGATGGTCACGTCCGTGGTGCTCAGGCTGCCGCGCAAGGCCTACACCAAGCGTCCGTTCGACGGTTTCGGCCTGGCCCTGCTCACCTGCGGAACCAGTGCCTTGATCCTGTTCACCAGTTGGGGCGGTACGCAGTTCGCCTGGGTCTCCGCGTCGAGCCTGGTGCTGGCCCTGACGGCGGTCGGCGCGCTCGCGGCCTTCGTGTTGGTGGAGCGGCGTGCGGCCGACCCGTTGATTCCGCTGCGGTTGCTCTCGCGCAACACGATCGTGCGGGTCGCGTGTCCGCTGACGATGGTCACCGGTTGCCTGACCCTGGGAATGAGCACGTTCCTGCCCATCTACCAGCAGATCGTGCGCGGCCACGGGCCGACCCGGTCCGGGCTGCTGCTCGCGCCGATGATGCTCTCGATGATGGTGTGTTCGACGCTGTCGGGTCGGCTGATCTCGCGAATCGGCAAGTACAAGCGGTTCCCTCTGGTCGGCACGCTGCTGGCCGCGGCAGGGGTCGTGGTGTTGTCACTGCTCGGCGTCGACAGCCCGTACTGGCACCTGCTGATCGGGCTGATGGTGCTGGGGTTCGGGCTCGGCACGATCGGTCCGGTCACCACGCTCGCGGTGCAGAACTCGGTCGACCACGCGGACATCGGTGTGGCCACCGGCCTGAACTCGTTCGCGCGCTCGATCGGCTCGGCCCTGGGCGCGGCCGTGCTCGGCGCGGTGTTCGCGCACGGGGTGGCCGACGGGACGGGGCCGGGCCGGGCGGGTGAATCCGGCATGGGGATCACTCGGCAGGCGATCGACGCGTTGCCGGCGGAGCAGCGGGAGGCGACGCTGGTCGGGTTCGCGGACGCGCTCGACGCGGTGTTCCTGGCCGCCGTCCCGATCGCGGTGCTCGGCTTCGTCCTCGCGCTCATGTTGCGGGAGATCCCCTTGCGTCGCGGCCCGAAGCAGGTCGCGGCGGTCTCAACAAGCACCGAGCGCAAGCTGTTCGAGACCGGCTGACAGATCGCGCAGGTCCTCTGCGGCGTCCCAGGCCCAGTGGTTGGGGTTGCCGGCGAGCGCCTCGTCGGTCTCCAGTCGGCGCAGTGCGAGCCCCGCGAGGTCCAGGACCAGGTCGTGTTCGCCCTCTCCGTTCAACCGGTGCAGCACGCCCACGACGTCGCATACCCGCCGGGTGAGGCTGCGTTCGGGGATGCCTTCGATCAACCGGGAGAGACCGTAGCCGGCCATCAAGCTCAGGATCATGCCGCGTATGGCCGATAGGTCGCGCCGTTCCCGGGCCGGTTCGAACCGACGCCACCAGCACACCCACGCTTGCGGCTCCGTGGTCGCGCGAGCCTCGATCGCGGTACGACGCGGCGGGAAGGACGCCGACCGCGCGGATCCGGCGAGCATCAACCGCTCCAGCGCCGCGTCCACCGCGACCTCCAAGTCGGGGTGCGGCCGATCCGAGCACACGCGGGTTCGGGTCTGTTCGGCGGCTGTCATCGCCATCGTCGTCATGCGATGTATTGGAGCGGAGTGTCTCGTCGGCCCGCCCTGCGATCACTCGAAAGAGGGACAATGTGTCGCATGAACGAGTGGGAACTGTGGCGCCAGGACGACAATGGCGCGCGTTTCCGGATCCGGGGCCATACCAATCGTGTGGCCGCGATCGCCGGCCGATTGTCCGGACGCCGCACGAGCAGCTGTACTGGGTGGCGGGCCCACGAACCCCGAGCTGCCCGACACCGGCCGCCCCCGCGGACCTGATCCAGGTCCTGGCGGCGGATCGCGAGCCTTCGGCGCCCGCGTTCCTCGTCGCCTTCCGGGACGTCGGGGCGTCGTTGCGGGATGAGCGCTGCCTCGAACGCGACACGATCGCGGCCGTGTTCAGCGCCGCGCGGGACACCGCCGAGTCCGGGCCCGCGCGGGCGCGGGCGCGATCCCGAGCGCGAGCGGGCGGGCGAAGGCGACCCGGAGCGGGCTCCGGCGCTCGACCGCGCACGGGACCATCTGGCCCACGCAGCGGCGCAAAATTTCAAGGCGTCTACGTTCGCCGTGCCGGCGGGTTGGACGGTCCGGCAGGGCAGTGAGGGGCCCAACGTGCTGTGCGTGTGCCGCCCGCCGCGCTCCTGGGGCGCCCGAACGACGGGTGCGCGGTGGACGGCGTGGAAATCCGCCTCCCTGATCCGCCGGACGACGAAGCGGGCCGGCTGCTGCACTTCGAATCCGGATCGGGCTGGGTTCGGCAGGGCGACGCCTGGTGCCGCGGGGCGGTCCCCCCGCGGCACCATGTTGACCACGTCCTCGACGTTCGTCGAACACGGGTGCCGCCCGGTCGGACCCCAGGCCGTCGACTACCGACGCTGGTCAGCCGGTTGCGACCACGGATCGACCTATCACCCGCGGGTGTGGTGGCTGCCGACCACGAAGCCGTCCAGCGCGACCTTCGCCATGCCACCGATTCCGGACGCGACGGTCGATCGAGTTGCCGCGTCCTTCGACTTCTCGGGCTACTCCGGAGTCCGGGGACGACGGCCGTCTCCCGCGCCCGCCGTCACGGCTTCTCCCAGATCTGGAAGGCCCGGACCGTGAAGGGCACGTCGGGCACGAAGACCCCGTCGCCCGGATACGTGCTGAAGTCGCCTTCCGTGGCGCACTCCCTGCTCTGGTACATCGTCACGTAGCGATCCATGCGGTTCGCGAAGGAGAGCGCGTCGACCCCGTCGGGCAGGGAAATGCACTGCTCGACGTTGACTTCGGCCAACTCGAATGCCGCCGCCGGCGCACCGGCGAAGGCCGGCCCTGTCCAGAAGCACACCTGCCCCGGTTCACACGTGGCAGCCCCGGTCGGGTCGGCGGAGGCCCCCGGCGCCGCCACGGTCAGCAGGCTCGTGGTCAGGGCCAGCGCGCAGACAAAACGACGTCGCATGCGGTTCATCGGTGATACCCCGTTCGTCGAATCCGTTGCCCCGGTTCCGACGTGTGTCCAGGGTCGCTCGTGTATCGGCGAAGCGCCGGCAAATGTGGCCGGATTACTTCGAAAGAGTGCATTGAAGATCAACTTCTGCCATCTCGGAACCAGAGTGCGAAACGTTTCGTCGCTGTAGATATCGGCTCATTCGGAGGCTGTCATGGCTGTTGTATCCGTCCCCCGTCGCCATCTCGTCCGCTCCGCCCTCGGCGTCGCCGCCGTCGTCGGCATCACCGCCACCACCGTGTTGTCCGGGACCGCGCAGGCCGCCGGCACCACGTACCTGACCAACATCCGCACCGGACAACACGCGACCTTCGACCGCGTGGTCCTCGACTTCTCCGCCGGCCTCCCGGCGTACGGGAGCACCACGAGCAGCGGTCTCGAGCAGTGCGCGAGCGGCAAGCCCGTCAGCTTCCCGAACAGCGCCGAATACCTCGAACTGGACATCGCCGGCGCCGCGCACGACGACGACGGCAACGCCACGTACACCGGCCCGCGCCACGTGGTGACCAACATGCCTTCGCTCACCGGGTACGCGGTCACGTGCGACTTCGAGGGCAAGCTCAAGGTCGGCATCGGTTACAAGAGCAACGTGCACGAGGTGCTCACGTTCGTCCTGAACAACCCGAGCCGCATCGTGATCGACGTCAAGCGCTGACCGGGACCGGGCCGCGCTCCGCCGCAGCCGGCCCGGGCCTTCCTACCGGTTCATCCGACGTTCGACCGCCGCCAGCTCGGCGGCGGTCAGCACGTTCGGCGTGCCCACCGCGAGCGAGCGCACGTACACCTCGCACAACCACTCCAGGATCCGGGTACGGTCGTACGCCTCGATCAGGTCCCGTCCCAGGGTCACGCCCCCGTGGTTGGCCATCAGCGCCGCGCTGCGGCCGCCCGCGAGCGCCGCTCGCACCGAGGCAGCCAATTCCGGCGTCCCGTAGGTCGCGTACGGCGCGACCCGCACATCGTGCCCGCCGAGCAGCAGCACGTTGTAGTGGATCGCCGGCAACACCGGCAGCGTTGTCGCCACCACCGCCCCGAACACCGCGTGCGTGTGCACCACGGCGCCGGCGTTCGGGTCGCTCTCGTACAGCGCGAGGTGCATCGGCGTCTCGGAGGAAGGCGTCCGCGTGCCCTCCACGACCGTGCCCGTCATGTCCACGACCACGCACTCCGCCGGCGTGATGCGCTCCAGCGGGACACCGGAGGGGGTGACCGCGACCAGCGGGCCCCGGCGCACGCTCAGGTTGCCCGAGGCTCCGACCACAAGTCCGCACTCGACGATCCGTGCTCCGAACTCGCACAGTTCGCGACGCTCGTCCTCCAACAACACCGCGGCCTCCCGACCGGGATACGCCCGGATTCGCTCTGACACCACCATGACCGATCGAGGCCGACTCGGCCCGAACGGATCCAATCAGATCGGCGTACTCAGATGCCGCCGTGGTGTCGGTGGAAGGCCTCCGCGTCGACGCCCTCGCCCTCGTCGCCCACGGTCGCGCGCACCGCGGCGGACAAACCACGCGCCCGCATGCGTCTCGGTCCCGGTGCGACCATCGGGTCGCTGTTCAGGTCCTTCAGCAGAGCCACGCACAGCGCCAGCATCACCAGCACGAACGGCAACGCGACCAGGATGGTCGCCTGTTGCAGCGCGGTGAGACCACCCGCGACCAGGAGCACCGCCGCGACCGCGCCGATCAGCGCGCCCCACCCCACCACCAGCCAGCGCGCCGGTTTGAGCGAGCCGCGGCTGGTCAGCGAGCCGAGCACGAGCGAGGCCGAGTCGGCCCCGGTGACGAAGTACAGCGCGACCAGGATCATCGCCACGGTCGCGGTGACGGCGTACAGGGGTAGCGCGTCGAGCATCGCGAACAGGCCCGACTCCGGCCCGTCGGCGACCTTGGTCACCAGATCGGCCGAGCCGGTCTGTTGCAGGCGCAGCGCGGTCCCGCCCATCACCGCGAACCAGATCGTGCTCGCCCCGCTGGGTACCAGCAGGACGCCGATCACGAACTGGCGAACCGTCCGGCCGCGCGAGATGCGTGCGATGAACGTGCCCACGAATGGGGCCCAGGACAGCCACCACGCCCAGTAGAAGATCGTCCACGAGCCCATCCAGGCGTCCCCGCCGAAGGTTCCGGTACGGGTCGCCAGGGTCAGCAGATCGTTGAGGTAGCTGCCGACGGAGGCGGGCAGCACCCCGAGCACGTACACCGTCGGGCCGACCACGAACACGAACACCATGAGCACCAGCGCGAGCAGCACGTTGGCGGTGCTGAGCCACTTGACGCCGCGATGGATCCCACTGAAGGCGGACACCACGAAGGCGGCCGTGAGCGCGATGATGATCACCACGTGCAGCGTCGAGGTGTCCTTGATGTCGGTGGTCAGGTCCAGGCCCTTGGCCACCTGGAGGGCGCCGAGTCCCAGGCTGGTGGCCGAGCCGAACACGGTCGCGAAGATGGCGAGCAGGTCGATCGCCTGCCCGGCGGCACCGTCCGCGTGGCGACCCAGGAGCGGTACGAACGCGGCGCTGACCCGATTTCCGCGACCGCGCCGAAACGTGGCGTAGGCGAGGGCGAGGCCGGCGATCGCGTAGATCGCCCACGGATGCAACGTCCAGTGGAAGAGCGTCCATTCGAGCGCCGCGCCGGCCGCCCTCGGAGTCTGGGCGACCGCGCCCGAGGCCGGTGGTGGCGCGGCGAAGTGTTGGATGGGTTCGGCCACGGCGTAGAACATCAGCCCGATACCCATGCCCGCGCTGAACATCATCGCGACCCAGGCGCCGGTACTGAATTCCGGCTCGTCGTCGTCCTCGCCCAAGCGAATTCGGCCGTACTTCGACGCGGCGATGAAGACCGCGAGCACGAGAAAGGTGTCGGCGGCGACGACGAACAGCCAGCCGAAGTTGCGGATCGTCCAATCGAGTCCGGTCGACGCCGCGGTGTCGAGCGAACCCTTGGCGAGGACGCCCCACAGGACGACCGCGAGCACGAGGGCGAAGCCGATGGCCGCGACGACCGGGTCCACGCGGGGCGCGGCGGCGTCGTCCCGGCTGGATCCGCTCACGTGGTCGTCCTTTTCATCCGCTCAAGCGCCACACGACATGGTGCGGTCTCACGGATGGGGAAGGGCGGGACGCGCCGGAACAGCCTCCGGCGTCACTCCTTTGTCGCAACCACCGGCGCGTCGTTCGTCGCGGATCGGTACAACGCCACGATCTGCCGAATGCAACCCGCCCGGCAACGCGAGGCGTTCGTCGAGCGCGGTGTGGGTGGCCGATCCGAACCGGATCGACGAAGCGGCTCACGGCTGCGAGGGCGGAGCGCAGGTCGCCTTCCGAACCGGGATCGCCCGGCTCGACCGGACCGTCCGGATCACCGAGTCCCGGCCCGGCCGGGTCTCCGAACAGCACGGCACGATCCGCACGGAGCAGAGCGGGGATCACGTCGCGTTCGCTCACCGTCCCGGCGTCGTCCACCACCACCAGGTCGAAGCGCACGTCATCGGGCAATCGCCGAACCGCGCGCGGCGACATCACCCTCACGGGTGCGCCCGCCGGCGCAGCCGACGGGCCGACCCGCACCCCCGACACCGGCCTCGGGCGGACAACCGCCGTCGCCGACGCTCGGGTTCGATACCGGTGGGCGTGCGCTTGTAGGCCTACCACCCCGCCGGGCCCGCCGGCGGTGATGGTGTGGGCGAGCGAGGTGTACAGGAAGTGCTCGTACCCGCCCGCGGCCCCCTCCGGTGATACCGCTCTCGCCGTCAGGTCGGCCATGAGCGGTCCCAAGCCGGCGGTCGCGAGGGCGCGGTACCAGCGACAGCGGTCCGCCAGTCGCTCGCAGGACACGCCGTCCGCCGAGATCGACTCGGCGAGCCGATCGAGCCGCTCCCCGATATCGGGCAACGCGGCGTCCACCGGCAGGCCCAGGACCGGGAACAGCGATTCCGCGTAGCCCGCAAGCGCCTGCCGTTCGCATTCCGAGTCGGACCACGCCGGGACCATTTCCCGCAGGAACACCGTCTCGGGCAACCCGTCCGGCTGTTCCTGGAAGAGACGGACCAAGGCTCGGGCCTCGGTCATGGTGAGCCGCATTGCGGCCCGGTCGGTCGGGAATCGCGTACGTTCGCGCAGGTATCGGCGCGCCGCGGGTCGTCCGTACCAGCGTGTGGTCGCCGGCAGTCGGGGAATGGAGTACGGACCGGTGAGGACTTCCGGGTCGACCACGATCGAGAGCTGCCGCACTCGCTTGACGAGTGCGAGACACGCCGTCCATTCGGCGAGATCACGCGGCTCGGCCCGATCGGGGTGGAGCCGGGCCCGGGACGCGGCCGCCCGGATCTCGCGCCACCTTGCGCGCAGTTCGGCGACTTCGCCGACCACGGAGCGGGCCTGCTCGAGCGTGTCGATCCGCACGCCGTGCCAAGCCGCATCACGCAACCCGCCCGCATGCGCCAATCGTTCGAGGTCGCGCCCGAGCCGATGGGCCTCGTTCGGATCGAGCGCCGACACAAGCTCCGGATCGAGCACGGGCCCGGTCCACAACGGCCGCCCCACGAGGTGATCCTGAACTCCGGCCAGGGTCAACCCCCAAGCCCCGTACGGCGCGACCATCGAGCGCGCATGCCGAGGCGCGTTACAACCAGCACGCGTCCGCCGGCGTCGAGTTCGCGGCGGATCACCATCGCGGCGGTCCTGGTCTTGCCCGTACCGGCCACCCCCACGACCACCAAAGCGGGAGGACGGGCAGACGCGGCGGCGAGTACCCGTATCTGGTCCAGGTCGGCGTCGCCCACCCACCCGACCACCGCCGCGTCGGGCTCAGCCGCCCGCAGCGTCACCGCGGCCCCGGCCAAGGCCGCGACGACGCCTCCGCGAGCGGTGTACCAGTGATGCCCCGAGTCGGTCGGCAACGGAAACCGCCCGTTCGCCCACCGCGGCAAAGCGGCACCGACGACCTCGTCCTGACTGTGCGTCATGTCCCGTCCCCCTCAGGAAGACTCTCCTCCGGGACCGCACACGACCGCAGGGGGCAATCCCTCAAAACCGGGAGCCCGCCGAACACGTCCACCGGCCCCGGACACTGGCGACGGACACCGGCGCCGACCACAACGCATCACCGGCAACCGCTTGCGGCCGCAGCCGGACGCCCATCGCCATCGCCATCGCCCATCGCGCGTCGCGCGTCGCGCGTCGCCCGCAGAGGTCCCCCGCCCGCGAGCCCGCCCCATCACCCCCGATACAGCCTCGCGACCACCTCCTCGATCGTCGGCTCCCGCACGGACACGTCCCGCAGGCCCCCGTCGCGCGCGATCCTGGCGATCAACTCCCCCGCAGGCACGCCGTCCAGCGCGAAGGTGACTCGCCTGCCGTCCGCCTCGACCGCCTCGATCGCGACCCCGGGCATCCGCACGTCCAGCGCACGCGCCTCGTCCAGATCCACCACCACCCGCCGGCGCGAGCCGTAGCGCGCGTGCAGGGCCTCCAGCGTCCCGTCGTGCACGACCTGGCCGCGGTCGATCACGATCAGCCGCCGGCACAGGTGCTCGATGTCGGCGAGGTCGTGCGTCGTGAGCACGGTCGTGACGTCCCCGCGTGTGCCGATCTCGGCCAGGAAGGCGCGCAGCGACTGCTTGCTGACCACGTCGAGTCCGATCGTCGGCTCGTCCAGGAACAGCACATCGGGACCGTGCAGGAGGGCCGCCGTGATCTCGCCGCGCATCCGCTGCCCGAGCGAGAGTTGACGCACCGGTGTGTCCATGAACTCGTCGAGTTCGAGCATCGCCCGGCACTGTCGGAGCCTGGCCTCGTGCTCGACGGCGGGCACCGCGTAGACGAACCTCAGCAACCTGAACGACTCGCGCAGCGGCAGGTCCCACCACAGCTGCGAGCGCTGTCCGAAGACCACCCCGATCCGACGGGCGAGCCGGCGTCGACGGGGCACCGGTTCCAGGCCGCAGACCCGTACATGCCCCGAGGTCGGCGTCAGGATCCCGGTCATCATCTTGAGGGTGGTCGACTTGCCGGCGCCGTTGGGTCCGATGTAGCCGACCGTCTCGCCGCGCGCGACGCTCAACGCGACGCCGTCCACGGCGGCCACCGTGAGCGATTCCCGGCGGACCCGGCCGATCTTGCGCCTGACGGTGAACTCCTTGCGCAGGTCACGCACTTCGATCATCGTCTCGGTCGCGGTCTGGGTGATGGTCTCGGTCGCGGTCACGATCCCGTACTCCTGTAGTGCCGAATCCCGGTCCGCCACACCAGCAGCGCGATCGTCCAGGCGAACGCCGCGACGACCGGGGACAACCATGCGAGCCAGTCCGGCCCGCCGAGTGGATCCGCGCGTCCCGTCAGGAACAGCGCGGGGTGATAGCCGACCAGCGCGAGGCCGACCCCGTAGCCGAACACCCGGCGCAGCAACCCCGGGTAGATCGTCGCCGGGTAGCGGGCGAACTCCTTGCCGCCGTAGGTGAACGCGTTGGCCATCTCGCCGGATTCGACGAACCAGAACGCGACACAGGCCCCCAGTACGAACACCGCGGCGAACAGCGCACAGCCCGCGATCGGAGTCAGCACGAGCACCAGTACGCGCGTGGGAGTCCAGTGCAGGTCCGCGTACACGAGTACGACCACCAGCAACACCAAGGACTGCGCGGCTCGACCGATCCGGCGCAACGCGAAGTCGGTGGCGAGCAGTTGCGGCAGTACGCGCAACGGACGGACCAGGATCGCGTCGAGCATGCCCTTGCGCACGTACAGGGACAGTCGTTCGATGTTGCCGACGAGCAGGTCGGCGAGGTCGAACGCGAAGACCGCGAGCGCGGACATCACGAGCACCTCACGCAGCCCGAATCCGCCGACCGTCGGCGACACCCGGAACACCACGAGGACGACGGCGGCCTCGACGAGCGTGGTAAGCGCGCAGGACGCGACGTCGATGGTGAACGAGGCGCGGTACTGGGTCTGACTGCGGATCTGGGCTCGTACCAGATGCGCGTACGCCTGGATCGTGCTCGACTCAGCCACCCTGGATCACCAGCTTGTCGGTCGCGGCCCGCTGCACGCGCCGCACGACGGGCACCAGGATCGCAACCCAGAACAACTGGAGCACGACGCTGCCGATCTGCTGTGCGGGGCCGGGACGTTCGACCACCACGTCGAGCGGGATCTGAAACAGGCCGGGGAACGGGGTGCACAACCACAACACGGCCTGGGCCCAGTCGGGCAGGAACCGCAGCGGGAAGAAGGTGCCGGCGAGTACACCCGAGGCGAGCAGCCACACCGCGCCGATACCGCGCGCGTCGAGCAGCCAGAACGCGCCGAGGTTGACGAGGTAGCGCAGCGCGAAGCTGAGCACCGTACCCAGGGTCAGCGAGAGCACGAACAGCGGGATCGTGTAGGGACGTTGCGGGACGTACAGGGTGAACATCAGCGCGCCGGCGAGGACGGGTACCACCATCCGGGCGAGCACCGCGTAGGCGGCCCGGCCGAGGTCGGCGGCCAGGAACGCCTCGAAGGGGTCGATGGGGCGCAGCAGGTCGGCGGTCACGTCGCCGCTGCGGACCCGGTCGGCGAGTTCGTTCCAGGTCCACACGTGGACGACGCTGAGGATGCCCTGACCGACCCAGACGTAGGTGGCGAGTTGCGCCGCGTCGTAGCCGCCGGGCCGGCGGCCGTCGTCGGCGAGGGCGCGCAGCAACGAGTAGATCATCACACCGAAGACGATGTTGGTGAACAGTCCGGCGAGGGTTGCCTGCCGGTAGGTGGACCAGCGGCGGAAGCCCGCGCCGAACAGCGCGCCGAAGCGGTACAGCCGGGCCCGTCGGTCCGGCGGTTGGTCGATCCGCAGTGAGCGCGCGGAAGCGAACGACATGGTGAAATCCCTTTCCCCGGGCAGCGTGCGGCGTCGGCGGGGCCGAGCGGACACGCGACTCCGGGCATACCGAAGTGACCTCGGTCGGAGGTGTGGGGATGCTCACTCTTGGTTTCGTTGCGCCGAGCCTGATGCGTGACGAACGCCGGCCCCGGCCCGCAACACCCCGGGCAAGGCGAGCAAGAGTAGCGGACGAGCGGGTACGTTTCACCCCGGTTTTACTGACCCGTACGAGTGGGCACCCGATTTTTTCGCCGCAAAGGATGAACCGATCAGCCCACTCGTGTGACGATCGTGCGCATGGTGCAGCAGTTGGGCAAGGGACAGAACACGCCGGTGGCCGCCGCGAAGGTAAGCGCGGTCTTCGTCTGGCGACCGGGGCCGAGTACGCCCGGTCTGGACGCGTCGGCGCTGTTGTTGGGTGCGTCGGGTCGCGTCTCGGGCGACGCGGACTTCGTGTTCTACAACCAGCCGACCCATCCCTCCGGCGCGGTCCGCCACGCGGGCAAGAGCGAGGGGACGTGGTCGAGGGACGCGCTGGAGATCGACCTGGGGTCGCTTCCGGCGAGTGTGGATCGGGTGGTGCTCGCGGCGTCGGCGCACAGTGGCACCTTCGCGGGCATCCGGGATCTGCACCTGTTGGTGAGCGATCCGGGGGCCGAGGTGGACCTGGTCCGGTTCGACATCGCGGATGCGACCGTGGAGACCGCGATGCTCGCGGGCGAATTGTACCGCCGGGGCGGGGCCTGGAAGTTCCGCGCGATCGGGCAGGGCTACTCGACCGGTCTGGAGGGGCTCGCGACCGACTTCGGCATCTCGGTGACGGCCCCGCCTCCGCCGCCCCCTCGGGTGCAGGCACCTCCGCCGCCCCCGCCGGCACCCACACCTCCGCCGGCGCCTCGGCTGAACGTCCGCAAGCCCGAGCCGGTACGGCAGCCGCCCGCACCGCCCGCCCCCGCGCCGACGCCGGCGCCCGCGACCACTCCGAACCGGCCGCCGGTGCGGTTGAGCAAGGTGACGCTGACCAAGGCCTCACCGATGGTCTCGCTGAGCAAGGAGGGCATCACCGGCAGCCGCATGCGGGTGAACCTCAACTGGGTGCAGGCAGCTCCCGGGCGCGGCATGCTCAAGCGGCTGATGGGGCCGACCGACCTCGACCTGTGTTGCCTGTGGGAGCTCAACGACGGCACGAAGGGCATCGTGCAGGCGCTCGGCAACATGTTCGGTTCGGCGGACGCGCCGCCGTACGTGTACCTGGACGGAGACGACCGGACCGGCGCGAACACCGCGGGCGAGAACCTGTACATCAACCTCGACCACAAGAACAGCTTCAAGCGCCTGCTGATCTTCGCGTTCATCTACAAGGGTGTGACGTTCGACGACGCGCAGGCGGTGGTGACGCTCACGCCGGCGACCGGCCCCGAGTTGGAGATCCGGCTCGACGAGACCGGCGGTGCGGCGCGCTCGTGCGCGATCGCGCTCGTCCAGAACCAGGGCGGGGACCTGACGATCCAGCGCGAGGTGCGCTACATCAAGGGCAACCAGGAGAAGGTCGACCAGACCTACGGCTGGGGCCTGCAATGGCGAGCGGGCACCAAGGACTGACAAGGGAACCGAACACGGGACCGCGACCCCGATCGCGGGTGCGGGCGCGGGCGCGGCTACGCGCTGGCGGTCGCGAGCGCAGCGCCCTTGTGGTCGCGACCGTAGGTGCGCTTGCGGGTACCCGCAGGCGGTCGCGAGGGTACGCATGCGACCGCCGGCGCCCACGCGTGCGCGATCGCCCGTGAGGACGCAGGCGGTGGCGGTGGCAGCCGCACGCGCAGCCGAACGCTCACGCGAGCGCGAGCGCGAGCGGGCGCGGGCGCGCAGCCAGGTGGTCGCCGGCGCGGTCGCGAGCGCAGGCTCGCGACCGCGGTCGCGGGTACGAGGACACCGGTCGCAGGCGCAGGTGCGCGCCCCGTCACGCCGCCTCCGCCGCCGCCGCGACCGCGCTCCCTGCCCGGGACCCGTCCCGCCCCGCCTCGCCCGCGTGTCAGACCTTGAGCCCCAGGTCTCCGCTCGTCCCGGTCATGCGTCGTCCGGGTGTGTCCCCTCCGGGCGTACTCCGATCCCGGGCAGGTCGACATACCCGCCCGACGTCCATGCCCGAGTGCGCAGCCGCCGAGCGCCGTCGATGCCCCAGAAGGCGAACGCCTCCAGGATCGACTCGGCCGCCGCAACCGCGTGTTCGGTGCCGGGACGCAGCCATACCTGGCGTCCGTTGCCCGGCACGTTGCCCAGTTCGAGGCGGTCCTGCCCGACCCGGATCTCGACCGTGTGCGCGGGTTCGGCTACATCCCCCAGCACCAACAGGACCGGTTCCACCCACCCGACCAGCGGCATGTCCACCACCAGCGAGGACAGTACGCGCGGCAACGCCTCACAAAAGTCGGCCCAGTCGCGCGGGTCCGGCCCGAACGGCAGGAACAGTTCCGCCAGGCTCATGTCCGGCCGACTGACACACCAGATGTAGGGCAGCTCGGCCAGGGACCCCGCCCGCTCGAAGCCGCGCCGCTCGAACGCCTCGCCGGCGCGCGTCGGAAACAACTCCATGACGAGCGCCTCGTTCGCGTCGTCCCGAGAAAGGCGCAGCGTGATCCGACGCGATCGCCAGCGCAGCCACGCGGCGGGCCCGCCTCGCCACGGCGCGGGCCCCAGCGTCGCGGTCAGCGCCGCGCCCAGGCGGGTGTGCGCGGCGTCCAACTCCCGCCCTCGATCGCGGACGTAGGGCACGGCGCCCCATGAGCCGGAACCTGGGCCGTACGCGTATTGACCCGGCACCGACGGGCCTTGGAACCCGGGCGCCGGCGGCGGTGGGTCCACCCGGACCGGTAGTGGGGCGCTGAAGCGCACGCACGGCGCGCCCTCGGCGAGTTCGCCGGGGTCCGCCCGGCACTGCAGCCCGGGTATGCCGGTCTCGATCGCCACCTGCCCGTCCTCGACGCGGCGAGTCTCCCAGCCGAGCCGTCCGGCGGTCTCCTGCATGGCCTCGACGGACCAGTCCCCCCACTCGGCGCCTCGGGCGGCGAGCAGCGTTCGAGCGAGTGTGTCGGCGGCAGGCATCACGGAGACGGCCATGCTCGACATGGTCACAGGACACGGGCCGATCGGACCAGACCCTTTACCGATCCGCGCTCGAAAAGATCGTCGGCGAACCCGGGCCCCACACGTGTCCACCGCGATCCGCATCGCCTCCCCCGTCACGCCGACACACCCCCGCAGCCCCCCGAAGGCCCCGCCTCACCCGCGACACCGGGCCCGCGACACCGAGCCCTCGACCCCTCGCCTCCGACCCTCCGCCCCTCTGACCCTGTGGTCCTCTGACCTTCGGCTATTTGGCCCTCGCAACCCTCTCGGCCCCCTCGACCCTCTCAACCCCTCGACCCGCCGTCACAACAAACTGGTCTCCGGATACTTGCCACTGGGCGTGACAATCGTCCCCGCGTTGCCCCGGAGGATCTCCGCGGCCTGGTCGAGCGCGCCGATCGCCGCCATGTCGCCGGTCATCTCGACGAAGCGGCAGATCGCGTCGACCTTGGGGCCCATCGAACCGGCCGGGAAGTCCCCCGCGCGCAGTTGCATGGGGGTGGAGTTGGTGATCTCCTGCGCGTCGGGTTGTCCGAATCCGCGGACCACTCGGGGGACATCGGTGAGCAGCAACAGCGCGTCCGCATCCAGTGCCTCGGCCAGCAGGGCCGCGGTGAGATCCTTGTCCACCACGGCCTCGACGCCGGTGAGTTGGCCGAGTTCGTTGCGGACCACCGGGACGCCGCCGCCGCCCGCACACACCGCGACCGCCCCGGAGGCGAGCAGTTGCCGGATCAGTCGGGTCTCCACGACCCGTGCGGGTTTGGGCGAGGGAACCACCCGGCGCCACCACTTGCCGTCCGGCTTGACGATCCAACCGCGCTCGTGGGCCAGTCGCTTGGCCTCGTCCTCCTCGTACACCGGGCCGACGAACTTGGTCGGATCCTGGAACGCGGGGTCGGCGGTGGAGACGAGGGTCTGGTTGATCAGCGAGCACACCTGCCTGCCCGGCAGCGCGTTCTGGAGGGACTGGAGCAGCCAGTAGCCGATCATGCCCTGCGTCATCGCGCCCAGGACGTCGAACGGGTAGGGCTGGGTGAGCGATTGGTCGGCGGCGGACTGGAGGGCGAGCACGCCGACCTGGGGGCCGTTGCCGTGGGTGACCACGAGTTCGTGTTCGCGCGCCAGCGGGGCCAGCGATTTGACCGCCTTTTGGATGTTGTGCAGCTGGATGTCGGCGTCGGGCTTGTCCCCGCGCTGAAGCATCGCGTTTCCGCCGAGGGCGACGACGACGCGCATGGTGGATCCCTTCGGTTCGGGCGGCGAGCGCGAGCGGTCGTCGACCGGTCGCCTCGTCGCAGCAAAGCGAATGAACGTGGCAAATGGGGCGTTCCACAACCACGTGCGGCCCGGGTACCGGTTGGTCCGGTGCCCGGGCCGCGCCGTTCCTCGTACCGCGCTCTAGTCGCCGAGTGTGGCGACCATGACCGCCTTGATCGTGTGCAGGCGGTTCTCGGCCTCGTCGAAGACGATCGAGAAGTCCGACTCGAAGACCTCGTCGGTGACCTCCAGCGCCTCCATGCCGGTCTTCTCGAAGATGTCCTGGCCGACCTTGGTGTTGCGGTCGTGGAACGCCGGGAGACAGTGCATGAACTTGACCTTGGGGTTGCCGGTGGCCTTCACCACGTCCATGTTGACCTGGTATGCCTTCAGTTGTGCGATCCGGGTGTCCCACACCTCCTTGGGCTCACCCATCGACACCCACACGTCGGTGTAGAGGAAGTCCACACCCTTGACGCCTTCCGCGACGTCGGCGGTGTGGGTGATCCGGGCACCGGTTGCGGTCGCGATCTCCTTGGCCTTGGCGACGATCTCCGCGTCGTTCCACAACTCCTCGGGCGCGACCATGCGTACGTCCATGCCCAGCATCGCGGCAGTGATCATCAGCGAGTTGCCCATGTTGTTGCGGGCGTCGCCGAGGTAGGCGAACGAGACCTGGTGCAGCGGCTTGTCCGAGTGCTCGCGCATGGTGAGCATGTCCGCGAGCATCTGCGTGGGGTGCCATTCGTCGGTCAGACCGTTCCACACCGGCACGCCCGCGTACTTGCCGAGTTCCTCGACGTACTCCTGCTTGCTGCCCCGGTATTCGATGCCGTCGTACATCCGCCCGAGCACCCGCGCGGTGTCCTTCATCGACTCCTTGTGCCCGATCTGCGAGCCGCCCGGGTCGAGGTAGGTCACGCCCGCGCCCTGGTCGTACGCGGCGACCTCGAACGCGCACCGGGTGCGGGTGGAGGTCTTCTCGAAGATCAGCGCGATGTTCTTGCCGACGAGACGCTTGCGCTCGTTGCCCGCGTACTTCGCGGCCTTCAGGTCCGCGGCGAGGTCGAGCAGGTGGTTGAACTCCTTCGGAGTGAAGTCCAATTCCTTGAGGAAGTTGCGGTGACGCAGGTTGAAGGCCATGGCTCCAGGCTTCTCTTCGTGCGGGATCGAAAGGTCGGTGGACGCGTCGGGCGGGTCGGCCAACGCGTCGTCGGATCGGCAAACCGCCAGGTTAGACGGCCTCGCGCTCCACCGGACAGCTCATGCAGCGCGGCCCACCGCGACCGCGGCCGAGCTCGCTGCCCCGGATGGTGACCACCTCGATGCCGTTCTTGCGCAGGTAGGTGTTCGTGGTGACATTGCGTTCGTAGGCGAAGACCACCCCGGGTTCGACCGCGAGCACGTTGCAACCGTCGTCCCATTGCTCGCGCTCGGCGGAGCGCACGTCCTGCGTCGCGGTCAGCACCCGGATGTCGGACAGGTCCAGGGCGTTCGCGATCGCCTTGTGCATGTCGTGTGCCGGGTGGTCGGTGACCTTGAGTTCCTTGTCGTGCTCGCCCGGCTCGATCGTGTACGACGGCAGCATGCCCATGCCCGCGTACTTGGTGAAGGTCTCGCCGTCGAGCATCGTCATCACCGTGTCCAGGTGCATGAAGGCGCGTTTCTTCGGCATGTTCAGGGCGACCACCTTCGTCGCGGAACCGTGCTTGAACAGCGCCCGCGCGAGCGCCTCGACGCCCTGCGGGGTGGTCCGCTCGCTCATCCCGACCAGGACCGCGCCGTTGCCGATCACCAGCACGTCGCCGCCCTCCATCGACGCGGGGAAGCTGCTCTGGCCCGGGTTCCACACGTTGAAGTCGCCCTTGGCGAAGTTCGGGTGGTAGTTGTAGATCGCCTCGAAGTGCACGGTCTCGCGCCGCCGGGCGGGCATCATCATCGCGTTCACCGCGACGCCGTCGTAGACCCAGCACGAGGTGTCCCGGGTGAAGATGTGGTTGGGCAGCGGCTTGAGCACGAAGTCGTCCACGTCCATCGTGTGGAACGCGACGCTGTGCGGTTCCTGCATCAACTCCAGGATCTCGCGCTTGGTGATCCCGCCCACCAGGTAGCGCACCAGCTCGTTGGTGTCGAAGCCCTCGAACAGACCGCGCAACTCGTCCACCGCCAGCAGGCCGAACTCGCGTTCGTCGAAGACCCGGTCCAGCACCATCTTCTTGGCGGCCGGCTCGCCCGAGAGCGTCTCGCGCAGCAGGTCCGTGAACAGGTGGACACGAATGCCCCGATCCCGCAGCGCGTCCGCGAAACCGTCGTGCTCCTCGCGGGCCCGCTTGACCCACAAGACGTCGTCGAACAGGAGTTCGTCCTTGTTCGTCGGGGTCAGCCGCTTCATCTCCAGATCCGGGCGGTGCAGGATCACCTGCTTGAGTCGACCGGTCTCCGACTCGACGTGGAACCCCATGGATGGTCCTCCTGACCGTTGCGAACTGCGGTGTGCCTTCCGGCCATCGGGACCGGGTCCGGTTCTGCTTCCGACGGTGCTTCCCGTTCTCGTGCCGTGTGCGCCTGCGAATGATGTTTCCGATTTCGAAAGGTACGACGCACGCTGGGCGCGTGCGCCGCGCTACTCGCGCATGGCGGGGGTCGCGCCCTCGACTTCGACGCGGCTCGCCTCCTTGTCGCCGGGGCGGTACGCGCCGCGCGCGGCCTTGACCCGGAGATGGACCGGGATGCCGAGCACCAGCATGATCAGGCTCTTGAGCACCGCGTCCATGCCCGCGCCGTGGAGCATCCACAGGGCGAACAGCAAGCCCGCGACGGCGATGGTGAGGTCCTTGGCCAGTGCCGCGCGAGTGACCGCACGCTCGCGGGTGACCAGCCAGAGCAGTTGCGCCGAAGCGGAGGACAGGTAGGGGATCACGGTGGTGACGGTGGCCAGGAGCAGGATCGTCTCGAAGGCGTCCTCGGACCACACGTGGTTCACCGCGACCACGACCGAGGTCAGGACGGCGGCGACCAGCACGCCGAAGACCGGCACACCCGCCCGGTCGACAACGGCGAACCGCCGGGGGAACACGCCGTCCTTCGCCGCCGCGTACGGCATCTCCGCGCACAGCAGGGTCCAGCCGTTGAGCGCGCCGATGCCGGAGACGATCGCAACCGCGGCCATCACCCCGCCCCAGGGGCCGCCGCCGAACATGTGGTTCAGCGCGTCGGAGAACGGTGCGGACGAGTCGACGAGTTCGGCGTGCGGGACGGTCCCCATCACCGCGATCGTGCTCAGCATGTACAGGGCGGCGCAGGCGAGCGTGCCGTGGATCGAGGCCCTGCCGATGTCGCGTTCGGGGTTCTCGACCTTCCGGGCGGCCACGGACGCGGCCTCGATGCCCGAGTAGGCGAACACCACCAGCGCCGCGGAGACCTGCAAAGCGCCGAGGAAGTTCTCGTCGCTCGTGTTGAACTCGCCGAAGTTGCCGCCCTCGACGAAGAACAGACCGACAACGGCCACGAACAGCAGCGGAACGACCTTGAGCACGGTGGTCACGACTTGGAACAGGCCCGTGTTCCCGACCCCGGACAGGTTGATCAGGGCCGGGATCCACAGGCCGACCAGGGCGATCGCGATCTTGCCGGGCATGGAGTCCCAGTGCAGGAAGTAGTTCACGTAGCCCACCCAGGCCACCGCGATGGCGGCGTTGCCGACCCAGGCGGTGATCCAGAACGACCACGCGGTCAGGAAGCCGGGGAACTCGCCGAACGCCGCACGGGCGTAGGCGTACGGACCGCCGGCCGCCGGGACACGCGCACCGAGTCCGCCGAGGATCGCCGCGATCGCCAGGGCGCCGATGGTCACCAGGCCGAGGGCGAGGATGCTGATCGTGCCGTACTTGGCGAGCGTGGCCGGTAGCAGGAAGATCCCGGTGCCCAGGACGCCGCCGACCACGAGTGCGGTCGCCTGCGGGAGGCCGAGGGTGCCCTGCGAGGTCTCGCCGGCCGCGGGTGCGGACGCCTGCGACGAGGTCTCGGGTGCGGCCGCCGGCGAGGACGTGGGGGTCGTGGGATCCACCACGTGGCTCATCGCTGCTCCTCCGTGTGTCGAGGCGATCCGGCGCCGCGGGTTCGGCTCCGCTTTCCACCACGTTCGGATCCTGCACCCGGGAGCGGGCACGCACCTCCGACACAGGTCACGACCTGCGGTGTCGCCGGGACCTCTCGACACGGGACCGTCGATCCGCCTCGATCGGCACAGGACACTGAAGCGACATACCCGAAACTTTCCGGCAATCACGCACACAAGGGCGGTATCCGTGTCGCCACGGATACCGCCCTTGCTGCGAACAGGTGACGCGGACTCAGAGCCTGGGGTCCACCGGCTCCGATTCCAGCGCGAGTACGGCGAAGACCGCCTCGTGCACGCGCCACAGCGCCTCGCCGGCCGCCAGTCGGTCCAGTGCCTCGGCGCCCAGCGCGTGCTCGCGCAGCGCCATCGAACGCTTGTGGCCCAGGCCGCGATTGCGCAACCGCTCCAGGTTCACCGGTTCGGTGTAGTCGGCGCCGTAGATGATCCGCAGGTACTCCGGACCACGGCACTTGACCCCGGGCTGCACACGTCGGTTCGCCACCCGCGCCGCCTCGCCCGCGAGCGGTTTGACGACCATGCCCTCACCGCCGGCCGCGGTCAGCGCGGTCCACCACTCGATGCCCGCCGCGACCTGTTCGTCGTCGGTGACGTCCACGACCAGTCGGCCGGTGGGCGCGAGCAACCCCGAGGTGTCGGCTGCCACCAGGCGGTCGGCGAGTGCGAGATGCCACGCGTGGTCCCGCCCCAGGTAGGACCCGCCGCGCCCGGCGAGCACCTGGAACGGCGCGAAGCGCAGACCCGCGAGACCGTCGGTCTCCCAGCAGTACCGGCCGTACGCGTCCACGAAGGCGTGCGCGTTCGCCTCGCGGCCCCGGATCCGGTCGGCGAGCTCGCCGACGTCGATTCCGCGTTCGAGTGCACGCGCCAGCGCGGCGCCGGCGACCGGCAGCGCGGAGGTCGCGGCCGCGCCCACCGACGCGTACTGCCGCCGCAACAACTCCTGCGCCTTCGCCGACCACGGCATCAGCTCGGCGTCGAACAGCAACCAGTCGGTGTCCAGTTCCGCCCACAGCCCGGCGGCGTCGATCGCCGCGCGCAGCCGGTCCAGGAAGCCGTCGGTGGTGGCGCGGTCGGGGAAGAAGCCGCGGCCGGTGCGCGTCCACACCGCGCCCACACCCATCCCCTCGTCCACCCCGAACGCCTCGCGCGCGGCTGCCTCGTCCCGGCAGACCAGGGCGACCGCGCGCGAGCCCATGTGCTTCTCCTCGCAGATCGCCGTGGCGACCCCGTCCGCGCGGAACTGCGCGAACGCCTCGGCCGGATGTTCGAGCAGGCCCGGCAGCGTGCTGGTCGCGCACGGGGCCATCGTCGGCGGCAGGTACACCAGCCAGCGCGGGTCGATGGCGAACCGGCTCATCACCTCCAGGGCCGCCGCCGCGTTCTCCTGACGTACCGTCACCCTGCCCGCGCCGGCCGTCTCGACGTGCCGGCGACCGACCCCGCCGGGGCTCAGGTCGAGCACGTCGCCCAGGTCGAGGGTGCGCCCGTCCCGACCACCGGGCGCCTCCGAGGCCAACGGTCGCACCGGCTCGTACCAGACCCGCTCGGCCGCCACGGCGACCAACTCGCGCTCCGGCCAGCGCAGCGCGGTCAGCTCGCCGCCGAACACCGCGCCGGTGTCCAGGCAGATCGTGTTGTTCACCCACACGGCACGGGGCGTGGGCGTGTGGCCGTAGACCACGGTCGCCTTGCCCCGGTACTCGTCGGCCCACGGGTAGCGCACCGGCAGACCGTACTCGTCGGTCTCCCCCGTGGTGTCGCCGTACAGCGCGAAGCTGCGCACCCGACCGGACATCCGACCGTGGTACTTCTCCGGAAGACCCGCGTGGCACACCACGAGCCTGCCCTCGTCGAGCAGGTAGTGGCTCACCAGGGCCTCGCAGAAGTCGACCACCTCGGCGCGGAACTCCTCGCTCTCCGCGGCCAGTTGTTCGAGCGACTCGGCAAGGCCGTGGGTGGTCTTGACCTGCCGTCCCTTGAGCGCGCGCACCAACTTGTTCTCGTGGTTGCCCGGTACGCACAGCGCGTGTCCGGCGCCGACCATGCCCATCACCAGGCGCAGCACGCCCGGCGTATCCGGTCCGCGGTCCACCAGGTCGCCGACGAACACGGCGGTGCGGCCCAGGGGGTGTACGGCGTCGACCGGGCGCCCCGCGTCGTCGCGGGTGATCCCATAGCCGAGCTCGATCAGCAGCGTCTCCAACTCGGCGCGGCAGCCGTGGATGTCGCCGATCACGTCGAACGGCCCGGTCAGGTGCCGCAGGTCGTTGTATCGGCGCTCGTGCACGATCTCGGCGCGGGCGACCTCGTCCACGCCGGAGAGCACGTGCACCTTGCGGAAGCCCTCGCGTTGCAGGCCGCGCAGCGATCGGCGCAGGTCCCGGTGCTGGCGCTGGACCACGTGCGGGGGCAGGTGCATCCGGTCCGGGCGCTCGGCGTTGCGTGCCTGGCACTCGGCCTCGGGGATGTCCAGCACGATCGCGACCGGGAACACGTCGTGGTCGCGGGCGACCTTGACCAGGTGCGCGCGGGCCTCGCGCTGCACGTTGGTCGCGTCCACGACGGTCAGCCGGCCGGACGCGAGCCGCATCCGGGCGACGTGGTGCAGCAGGTCGAACGCGTCACCGGAGGCCGCCTGGTCGTTCTCGTCGTCGGCGACCAGGCCGCGGAAGTAGTCGGAGGAGAGCACCTGGGTGGGCTTGAAGTGGGTGCGGGCGAAGGTCGACTTGCCCGCGCCCGTGGTGCCGATCAGGACCACCAGGCACAGGTCGGGCATGGTCAATGCGCGGCGGGCGCTCGCGTCGTGGGTCATGCCGTTGCTCCGGTGCCTTCGTCGTTCGCGGTGGGGGTGGGTACGGACGTGGAGACGGCGGTGTCGCCGGGCCGGGGGTCGTCGGCGGTTCGCGTGGTGCCGGCGGGTTCGGTCTCGGTACGGGTGAACACGGCCATCTGGGTGGAGGGGCCGACCTCGGGGTCGACCTCGCCGACCGGTTCGAAGCGGGCCGCGTAGCCGTACTTGGCGGCCGCCCGTTCGGCCCACGCGCGAAACGTGGCGCGGTCCCATTCGAAGCGGTGGTCGCCGTGCCGCATGGCGCCGGCCGCGAGGCCTTCGCCGCCCGGCTCCTCGGGGGCGTAGCGGATGTTGTATTCGACGTTGGGCGTGGTCACCACGACGGTGGCCGGCCGGGCCGCGCCGAGCACCGCGTACTCCAGGGCGGGCAGGCGCGGCTCGTCCAGGTGCTCGATCACCTCGCACAGCACGGCCGCGTCGTAGCCGACGAGCCGCTTGTCGGTGTAGGTCAGCGCACCCTGGATCAGCCGCACGCGGTCGCGCTGCCGCTCCGACATCCGGGCGAGCTTGAGCTTGCGCTCGGCGATGGTGAGCGCGCGAGTGGACACGTCTACCCCGACGATCTCGCGGAAGCGCGGCTCCCGGAGCATCGACCCGATCAGCTTGCCGTCGCCACAGCCCAGGTCGAGCACGCGCTCGGCCCCGGCCGCCCGCAGGGCCGCCAGGATCGCGTCCCGCCGCTGCCTGGCGAGCGTCATGGGCCGCTCGTCCGCACCCGCACCCGCAGGTGCGCCCGCGACCACGGCGTCGGCGGTCGCCGGCGCGGTCGCGAGCGACTCGTCCGCGGCGACGGCACCTGCGCCCGCAGCGACATCGCCCGCGCCCGCGGGCACTCCGGTCGCGGGGGCACCCGCGGGCGCACTCTCGGCAGTCGCACTCGCCGGCGTCGCACCCACACCCTCGGGCACGTCCGCGGCACAAGCGGCGCTCGCAACCGCGACCGCGGCCGACTCCTCCGCCGCCCCCGCGTCCTCCTCGACCTCGTCCGGTACCGCGTTGTCCAGATTCTCCGGCGCGGTCTCGTCGACCTCGGCGAGGCGCTCGATCGCGCTGCGGGTGAGGGTGTGTCGCCGTGAGAGGTATCGGCTCGCGATCAGGTCCCGGTCCGGGTGCGCCGACAGCCAGCCCTCGCCGGCGCGGAGCAGCTTGTCCACCTCGTCGGGTGCGACCCAGTAGTGCTTCGCGTTGTCCAACACCGGCAGCAGCACGTACAACTGCCGCAGGGCCTCCGCGAGCGGCATCGTGCCGGTCAGCGCGAGCCGCACATAGCGCGAGTCGCCCCACGCCGGGAAGCGCGGATCCAGCGGAATCGGCTCGATCGCGACCTGCCATCCCAGCGGCTCGAACAGCCGCCGGACCATCTCCTCGCCGCCGCGCGCGGGCAGCGCGGGCACCTCGATCTCCAACGGCATCGCCGTCGCGGGCAGTTCGGGCCGCGCGTCGCAGCGCCCCTGCATCGCGGTACGGAAGACCGTGCCGAGCGCGACCGCGAGCAGCGACGAGGCGGCGTAGGGCCGGTCGTTGACGTACTGCGCGAGCGCGAGGTCGGGCGAGCCCTTGGCGCCCTTGCCCCGCTTGACCCCGCGCGTGAGCGCGATCGGGTCGACGTCGAGCAGCAGCGCCGCGGTGCAGCGCGTGTCGTCGGCCTCGGGGTAGAAGACGTGTGCTTCGCCGTAGGTCGTGGAGAACCGTTGCGCCTTCCCGGGATGCTTGTGCAGCAGGAAGCCGAGGTCGGTGGCGGGCTGATGGGTGGTTGCGATGGTCAGGAACACCAGGCCGATTATGTGTCAGATACCCACTCGCCGACGATCGCTTTTCACCGGTCTGCGCCCTCACTCCATACCCTCGCTCGACACACCCTCCGCGCGCCCCCGCCGTACATCCCCTCCCCCCGAGCCTTCACCCGTCGACGCCACTGTCAACGCCACTGTCAACGCCGCCTTCGACGCCACCATCGAAGCCACCGTCGCCATCGACGTCGACCGACAGTTCCACCGCCATACGAGTCGCCGCCCCGGGCGCGCTCGCGAGCTCTCGCGGGCAGTGTTGGCGCAGGCTGCCCAGGTCGATCGACAGGTCCCGTCCGGCGGCGGCGCGGACGAGCGCGGCGAACGCGGGGTGTACGGCGGTGCCGTCGTCGGGGTCGGTGTCGGTGACCACGTGGTCGGTGCACAGTTCGCGGCCGGCCGGCCGTACGCCGGCGATCGTCCGCCGGCCCGGGACGGACCAACCCTCGGGGACCGGTTCGGCGAGTGGCAGGCACAGGGCGACCTCTGCCCCGGCGGCGTCGGAGGGGCGTCCCAGGTCGAGCCAGAAGCCGCCGGTGGGTGCGATGCCGTCCGCGTGCAGGCTCGCGTACAGGTCGAGCAGTGCGCCCTCGATCGCGACGTCGGCGTCCACGACCGCGCCGTCGGGGCCCTCGATCACGGGCTCGGTGTCCTCGGGCGTCGCGACGTACTCGACGACGCCGACCCACGCCTGGGCTCCGGTCCGGCGCAGTCGCACGTCGTAGTCCACGTCGGCGCCGGCGAGCACCCGCTCCGCCGCCGCGATCGCCCGGTCCTCGCGTGCCCGTTCGGTTCGGACCGCCTCCCGGCGCGCCCGCAGCGCCTCGTGTGCGGAACCGCCGTTGCCCATCGCGGTGCGGATCGCCGCGAGCGGCACGCCGGCCGCGCGGAGCGCGCGGACCAGACCCGCCTGTTCGAGTTGGCCGATCGTGTACCGGCGGTAGCGCGTGTGCGGATCCACGTCCGCGGGCACCAGCACGCCCTGTTCGTCATACCATCGCAGCGCCTTGACGGTCAGGCCCGTGGCGCGTGCGAAGTCTCCGATGCCGAGGAACATCCCCATCACCTCCCGATCGACCACAGTGCCCTCTCCCGTGACGGGAGGGTCCACCCCAGGGCACCGGGAGGTCCACCGCAGGCGCTCGGGAAGCTCCACCGCGCGGGCACCGGAAGGCCCGACGCAGGAGCACGGGAAGCTCCACCGCGCGGGCACCGGAAGGCTCGACGCAGGAGCACGGGGAGGTCCCGGCCGCAGGGGCGCGCCGCCACGATCGTCGTGATCGCGGCGGGCGCGCGGCCCGGGTCACCAGTCGTCGGGCTCGGTGACGGTCAGCAGGCGGACGAATCTCTCGTAGGACACCTGGCAACTCTCCAGGCGCTCGTAGGTGCGGGCCGACAACGCGACGGGAGCGCTGGGTTCCAGAGCCACGCTCCAGAACCAGCCCGGCGCTCCGGTGGCCCGTCCGATGACAGGCACGAGGTCGACCACCCGGCGACGCAGCCGGTCCAACTCGATACGGCAGGCCCCCGCCGTGACATGGCCCCGAGCGGACCGCGCGAGCACGCGGCCGTTCGGGGCGATGAGCCGCCACCGCACGTGCTGCTCGGCGTCCAGGTGGACGTCGTAGCGCGCGTGCCGTTCCGGCGTACCGTCCGGGGCCCGCGACTCATCCGAAGCGACCGGCGACATAGTCGGCCGTCCGGGGGTCGCGGGGGGTGCCGAAGATCGCGGTGGTGGGTCCGGCCTCGACGATGTGGCCGGGGGTGTTCTCCGCCGCGAGGAAGAACGCACAGTGGTCGGAGACACGTTGGGCCTGCTGCATGTTGTGCGTGACGATCACGATGGTGATGTCGTCGCGCAGCTCGCCGATGGTGTCCTCGATCCGCCGGGTGGAGGTCGGGTCGAGCGCCGAGCAGGGCTCGTCCATGAGCAGCACGTCCGGGTCGACCGCCAGGGAGCGGGCGATGCAGAGACGCTGCTGCTGACCACCGGAGAGCGCGCCGCCGGGTTGCCTGAGCCGATTTCTCACCTCCATCCACAGGCCGGCCCGAACCAGCGAGGACTCCACGACGGCGTCCTTGTCCGCGTTGCGCACGCCGGTCAGCTTCAGGCCGGCGACCACGTTGTCGTAGATGGACATCGCCGGGAACGGGTTGGGCTTTTGGAAGACCATCCCGACCCGCCGCCGGGTCTCGATCGGGCGGCGGGTGGAGTCGTAGATGTCCTCGCCGTCGAGCAGGACCCGGCCCGCGAGTTGGGCGCTGGGCACGAGTTCGTGCATCCGGTTGAGGATGCGCAGGAACGTGGACTTGCCGCAGCCGGACGGCCCGATCAGGGCCGTGACGGAGTTGGCCGCCATCACGAGGTCGACGCGTTCGAGCACCTTGTGGGTGCCGAACCAGGCGCTGACGGCCTCCGCGGTGAGCGTCGAGCCACGCCCGCCGGCGGATTGGGCCGGTAAAGGCTGGGTCTCGGCTGCGGGAGCGAGAGTCGTCGCACCGCTGTCCGGGCTGGTCACGTGCGGAGCCTCCGGGGTGTGGAGTGGGACGGACGAGAACCGGCGTCAGAGCGTCGCCGGGAGTACGCGAGCGGCGGATTCGTACAGTGCCCACACGACGGCGAGCACGACCGGGGTGCCGAGCAGGAGCGTGACTCGGCGATCGGGATGGCGGCGCAGCGCCCAGGCCAGGACGACGAGCACGAGCGTGAACGCCTGTGCCCACAGCAGCAGTCGCACGCCGGCGTCCGCGTAGCCGCCGGTGCCCTTCTCGTCCGCGCGTAGACCTTGCGGACGGCGGCCCTCCTGGGCCTTGGGGGCGCCCTGCAGTTCGGCGATGACCACGGTGCGACCGCCGGGCCGGATCCACGAGTCGGCGGTGATCAGCACGAGCCGGTTCTCCCGGCCGGGCGCGAGCACGTCGTCCTTGCCGTTTCTCACGTGCCGGCGCTCGATCACCTTGTAGGTGAACTCGCCCTGCTGGGTGGTGGCTTCGATGCGCTGGCCGACGCGCAGCTTGCCGATGTCCCGGAACGGGCCGCCGAAGGTGTGTGCGCGGCCCATGATCACGCTGTGTCCGCCCTGGCCGGGCAGGCCGCTGGTGCGCAGGTGTCCGGGTCCCTTGGCGAGCGAGTCCGCGGTGGTGCCCTCGACCACGACCTGTCCGAGGCCGATCGCGGGGATCCGCAACATCGCCACGGGGCTGCCCTTGTCGATGCTGCCGCCGAGCGGGCCGACGTCGCGGTAGAGCTCGTCGGAGAGCCGGTCGGCCAGGATGCTCTGGTCGCGCGCCTGTTGGATGTCGGAGACCACGTACAGGTAGCCGACGAAGCCCGCGATGAGCAGCGCGAGCAGCGCGACCGACGCGCCGGCGATCGTGTACGGGTCGGGGCGCCCCGCACGCGGTTTGCTCGCGCTCGCGGGCGGTCGCGCGCCGGTGCTCGCGGGTGCGCCCGCAGGCGTCGATGCGGCCGCGGGGGCGGTCGCCGGCGCGGTCGCGGGCACCTTGGAGACGGTGTCGGCGGTCATGCGGCTGCCCCCTGGCGACCGATCAGGCGCAGGACGGCGGCCACCGGCGGTGGCCAGTCGCCGGTGCGGCGCTTGTGCCCGAGCGAGAGCAGCACGGGGCAGGCGAGCAGGGCGGCCCCGCTCACGCACATCAGGATCAGCAGCACGACCGCGGACGGGTCGCCGGCGAGCGCGTCCTTGATCACGTTGGCGACCGAGGGGAACGGGTTGTTGTCGGCGGGCGGGGTGGCCGCACCGACGGGGGCGGTGGAGGGCGCGGTCGACGGCGCCGCGGTCGGGGCCGGGGTCGGGTCGGTCGCAGGCGGGGTGTTCGGGTTGCCCGTGTTGCCGGCGCTCGTGCCCGCCGAGGCGCCCGCGTTGTTGTTGTCGCCGCCCTGGTCGACCGGCGGCGGGGTGGTGGGCGGCGGCTCGCCGGTCCACTTGGGCGCGGCGGCGATCTTCTGCCGGGCGGCGGCGATCTGCTGCTTCTGGGCGTCGCTGAGCGGGATGTAGCCGGGCGGCAGGCTGCCGGGCTGGAAGCTCCCGGTCTGCACCTGGCCGGCGGTGGCCGCGTAGGCGAGGAAGGCGTCGATCTTGGCCGCCTTGGCGGCGGTGAGCTTGTCCGTGGAGACCATCGCCACGTCGGTGACGGTGAGCGGGTAGGCGTTCGCGACCGTGCTCTGGAAGTCGTTGGTCAGCGTGACTCCGTCCGGCCCCGGCTTGGCGGCGGCGAGGCCGGCGCGCACGGTCGCGGGGTCGGTCGGGTCGACGAAGTTGCCCGCCGCGTTGCGGATCCTGGCCACCGGCGTGCCCATCCGGGTGGCCGCCTCGACCGAGGTGATCGCCATGACGCTGTGGAAGCCGTACTTGTCCTGGCCGTCGTCCTTGGGACCGACATCGGTCATCGAGCGGTTGGTCGGCACCGAGTTGCCCAGCCGGTTGGCGATGTCCTCGTACACCGTCTGCGGCACGTTCACATCGACGAGCATCTCCAGGCGGTTGGTGTACACCGCGAGCGGATAGCCGACGTTGCCCACGCGCCACTCCGCGGGACACACCACGTTGTTCTGGTCCGGTGTGCCCGACAGCCACGCCAGGGTCTCCCGGTCGGAGGCCAGCCACGTGGTCAGCGCCCAGATGGTGTCGTCCTGGACGCCGCGCAGGATCGGGGTCCGGATGTTCCCGGGCCAGTTGCGGGTGTCGTTGATGGCGGTGAACTCCGGGTCCGTCCACAACGACCTGATCGAACCGGGCGTCTGCGGCGCGGCCGGATACGCGCCGGTGATCAGCTTCGCGATCAGACGGGGCGTCAGTTTCATCGACGGAATGGGCAGGTGGGTCTGGACGTCGTCGATGTTGAACGCGAACGCCAGCGCCCCGTTGGTCAGCGGCGCGTACACCGTCTTGGCCTTGTCGCGGATGCCCGGCAGCGGTACCGGACGGGCCTGGTCGAGTGCGCCGCCGATCGGCTGTTGGGTGACGCCGATGTCGACGCCGTCGCTGAGGAAGACCTCGCGACCGCTGGGTCCGGAGCCGGCGCTCACCGTCATATTGACCGCGTTGTTCCGGGCGGAGCACAGACCGAACACCCACGAGGCGCCCGCCTGGGTGAACTCGCCGGAGCCGTTGACCGACAGGTCCGGGTGCTCCATGCCCGGGCACGCGTCGGGCGTGGGTACGAAGGACAGCGGCGTGAACGCGGCCTGCCCGGCGGCGAAGGCCAGTTCCATGTCGGTGTCTCGAGGCGCCAGGGTGTCGCCCAGGAGCACGGTGGACAGGGGGCGGAAGGACGTCGCGGTGCTTGTCTCGTCGGGCATCACGAACACCGCGATCGAGCACGCCTGCCGGTCGGAGCAGCCGAGTTCGGCCAGTTGCAGTGCGGGCCGCACCTGGATCCAGACCTGCCCCGATCCGTCCGCGGCTGTGGGCAGCCCGGTCTGCTTGGTCGCCAACCCCGGTGGCAGCCCGTCCGGTTGGCTGATCTCCTGGCCGTTCTGCGTCCAGCGGGGAGCCCAACAGTCCCGAGGTCGGGGCGTAGTGCCCTTGCACTGCATCACCACGATGCTGTTGGTGCCGGCGGCGAGTGTGAAGCCGGTCCACTTCACCAGGATGCGCTGGTTGACCAGGTTGGCGCTCTGCGACACGGTCACCGCGGGCCGGGCCGGCTCGGCCGCGCCGGCGGACCCCGCGACCACGCTCAGCCAGCCGGCGAGCAGGGCCACGCACAACGCGAGGACGCCGGCGACGGACAGGGCTCGTCCGTCCGGCGAGGCGGCGGATCGTTCGGTGCCCGTCACGGCGACTCCACTTCTTTCGCCCGCGTTCGGGATCGACTCCCGGCGAGGACGACCCGCGCCGATCCTCGCGCGGCGCGGCGGCACTGCGGGAGCGGAAACCGACACGGTGTTCGAAAGTTCGCCTGCGCCGCACGGACCGGACATCTCCCGGTCACCCGACCCGACCGGCTCGACCGGCTCGACCGGCTCGACCGACTCAACCGACATCGGGCCCACGTCCTCGACCGAGGCGGCTGTACAGGAACGGGGCGCCGAACACGGCCGCCGCGAGGCAGACCAGGGTCAGCGCGTAGAACCACACCGGTGGCAGCGGTGGCGAGTCGCCCGCCTCGACGGATCCCGCGCTCACGGGCCCGCCGTTGCCCTTGTCCCCGCCGGCCACGACCTCGCCGGTGCCCGCGTCGGGCGTACCGCCGCCGCTGCTCCCGTCCCCACCCTGCGCCCCGGGCACGCCCCCGGCACCGGGGTCGCCCGGCGTGGGAGTGGAACTTCCGCTCGGGTTGGCCGAGTTGTTGCTGTTCCCGTTGTTGTTGTCGTTCGTGTTGTTGTTCTGGTTGCCGCCGTTCTGCTGCGGCTGCTGCTGTTGTTGCGACTTCTGCTCCGGCGGGACCCAGGACGGGTCGAAGGTCGGGTTCGGACAGGCGTCGAAGTCGGCCTTCGTCGGCTTGTCCAGGTTCGCCGGCATCACTCCCGGGTCCGGCGCGCCGGGGATCGACTTGATCGCCTCGTAGCCGAAGCTGACCAGCTTGGGCGGCAGCGGTGAGTACCCCAACCTCGGGGCCTGCGCCTGCCCCGCGCACAGGAAGTACTTGATGAACTTGCCGAGCGTCTCACCCTTGGCCTCGTTGAACGAGAACTGCTTGGCGGCCGGCACGATCATGTAGCTGTAGCTGGAGATCGGATACGCGCGCCGATCGGCGTTGGTGTAGACGTCGTCGAGGATCTGCGTGCTGTCCGGGTTCAGCCGGGCCTTGGTGAGCGCGACGGCCACCGCGTCGGAGGTGGGCTGGACGTACACCCCGCCGGCGTTCTTGACGGAGGCGACCGGGAACTGGCGTTGGAGGGCGTAGGCGGTCTCCACGTAGGTGATCGCACCGTCGCCGTAGCCCGCCGCGACGTAGTTGGCCACACCCTCGGAGCCCGCCTGCGCCTTGGCGGCGCCCTTGACCGGGAACTCGGAGGTCATCCCGCCGGGGAAGAACGGCCGCCAGATGTCGTTGACCTGGTTGGTCAGGAAGGCGGTGAACTGTGCGCTGGTGCCCGAGCCGTCGGAGCGCACGACCGGGGTGATCGGCGTCGACGGCAGCGAGAGCGCCGGGTTGTCGTCCTTGATCGCCTTGTCGTTCCACAGCTTGATCTGGTTGGTGAAGATCCCGGCGATGGTGCGCGGCGACAGTTGCAGGTTGCGTACCTGCCGGCCGCGGATCTTGAGGTTGTACATGAATGAGGTACCGCCGGCGACGATCGGCAGGTACTTGAACTTGGTGTTCGTACTCGCCAGCGCCGCGAGTTCGTTGGTCGCCTTGCCGGTGCGGTCGACGTAGTTGCCCTGGAAGGGGATCTCCGACACCGCGAAGTCGACGAGGTGTTGGGAGAAGTCGGTGCGTCCGGCGGTGGAGCCGTTCTGGTTGTAGTCGACGGCGAGGCCGCGGGCGGCGACGTCGGCCGCCCACTGCTTGGTCGCGGGCGCGCTCCACGTGGAGCCGCTGCCGTGGATCGCGGCGGCCGCGGACGCGCTGCCGGCGGGCATCAGGGTGAGCGGGACGGCGAGCGCGGACGCCGTGGCCAGTCGTAGCAAGAGCGCGGGAACGCGCCTGATCCTGGTCATGAGGTGGGCTCCGGGGTGAGGGACTTGGCGACGGCGGAGCGCTGCCGCTTGCGACGCCCGGACTCGCCGGGGGTGCGCCCGCCGATCAGGCGCGCGAGGGTGAACAGCACGAGGACGATCAGCAGCAGGGTGACGCCGGCGCCCCACGCGAGGGAATTGAGCTCGTCGCTGGGCGACTTGTAGTTCTCCCAGATGAAGTACGGCAGCGAGTTCTGCACACCGCTGAAGGGGTTCCAGTTCATGCCCGCGCTGCCGCCCGCGACCAGCAGTACCGGCGCGGTCTCGCCGACCACGCGGGCGCAGCCGAGGATGACCGCGGTCACCAGGCCGCTGCGCGCGGTGGGCAGGACCACGTTCCACAGGGTGCGGAACTCCCCGGCGCCCAGCGCCAACGAGGCCTCGCGCAGCCCGTTGGGCACCAGGCGCAGCACCACCTCGGTCGCGCGGGTGACGACCGGCATCATCTCGACGGACAGTGCGAGACCCGCGGCCAGGCCGCAGAAGCCCTGGCCGAGCGAGATGACGAAGAAGGCGTAGACGAACAGGCCCGCGACCACCGAGGGGATCGCGGTCATCGCCTCGACGACCACCCGCACCACGGCCGCGAACCGGCCGCCGACCTCGTTCATGTAGATCGCGGCGGTCATCCCGAGCGGGACGCTCAGGACGATGGCGATGCCCATCTGCTGGAAGGTGCCGACGATGGCGTGTGCGGCGCCGACCGCGACGCCTTCGGTGCTCAGCGCGCTGAAGTGTCGCTGGGTGGCGGTGAAGAAGTCGGCGTGCAGAATCTGGCCGAAGCCCTTGACGAAGACGTACCCGATCACGGTCGCGACCGTGCCGACCATCAGGGCCGCGCCGGTGGAGATCACCGCGCCCGCGACCCGGTCGCTCGCGGCCACCCTGTCCAAGCGCATGCGGGTGGCTGTGGCGTACAGCACCAGGAAGCACACGTACGCGGTGATCAGGTATCCCTGCCAGCCGGTGACCGGCAGGATCCGCCCGTAGAGCACCCAGGCGAGGCTCGCGCCCGCGACCCCCGCGCCGAGCGCGACGCCGACGTCGTCGGGGGCCACGCGGCGCAGCGCCACGCGGGCTTCCTCCGGTGGTCGCGGCGCGGTCGCGGGCGGCGGCGCGTCGGGCCCGGGCCGAACGATCGGCTCGGTGACGGTCATCGTCGTGGATCCCCTCGGTGGTGGGTCTGGTGGAGCCGCTGTTCGGTGTTCAGATCTCGGTGGACTTGCCGCTGCGCGAGCGCGCGACCAGCACACCGGCGACGGTGTTGACGGCGAGGGTGAGGACGAAGAGCGCGAGGCCGGCGGCCATCAGCGCGGAGATCGACTCGTTGTCGGCCTCGCCGTACTTCAGGACGATCAACGAGGAGATCGTCGAGCCCTGGCCGTCGAGGATGCGGAACGAGAAGTCGGTGTTGAACGAGATGATCATCGCGACGGCGATGGTCTCGCCCAGGGCCCGGCCCAGGCCGAGCATGATGCCGCCGATCATGCCGCCGCGACCGAACGGCAGGACCACCGCGCGGATCACGCCCCAGCGGGTGGCGCCGAGCGCGAGCGCGCCCTCCTTTTCCCCGACCGGCGCCTGGCCGAACACCTCGCGGCTGACCGAGCAGCAGATCGGGATGACCATCGTGGACACGACCACGCCGGAGATGAACAGCGACGAGCTGAACTGGCTGTCCACGAAGCGGGCTTTCACGTCGATCGTGCGGATCTCGAAGATCGGCAGGAATTCCAGGTTCGTGGCGAGCCATCGGCTGACCGGGATCAACTGGGGTTGCAGCACGAAGAAGCCGAAGATGCCGTAGATGATGCTGGGCATCGCGGCCATCAGGTCCACGGTCGAGGTGAGCACGCCGCGCAGGCGCCGGGGCGCGAACTCGGTGATGTACAGGGCCGCGGTGAGCGCGATGGGCACCGCGACCACGAGCGCGACGAGCGCGACCAGGACCGTGCCGGTGAGCAGGCCGCGTACGCCGAACGTGCCGGACTTGGGCTCCCACACGTCCTCGGTCAGGAATCCCCAACCGGCCCGATCCAGTGCGCTGCTGCCCTGGTAGAGCAGGTAGCCGCCGATCGCGACGAGCAGCCCCAGGACCAGGATCGCGACGCCGCGCGTGGTCCAGCGGAAGGCGTGGTCGGCCCTGGTCCGGCGTACCACGATCCGCCGGGGCCGATCGATGAGTTCCGGCGACTCGGGTGCGAACACGGGCGGATGTGCCATGGCTGTCGGCTCCTGGAAGCGGGTGGCGAACCGACCTGACCGTTCGTCATGTCGCCCGGCGATCAAGCCGGATGCCCCTCGCCTGGAGACAACCAGAGCGCAGCCCCTCGGCAACTGTCCGCTACGGAAACAACCGGTGCCGAGGGTGTACGGCAGTTGTCGTATCCGTGCCGCTCCGGTTGTGGAGTATCCGGTTTCCGTTACAGGCGCGGTCCGTTCGTGTCGGCGCCTCGTGCGGCCCGGTGCCGTTTCCCTGCCGGACATCCCACGACGATCAAGCCGCCGGCAGCGTTGTCGGCGTCGGCCACTGCGGTCGACGGCCAGCAAATGCCAAGAGAGAGTTGGGACTTCGAATGTCCAGCGTCTTCAGCATGCGCAAGACCGCCACCGTACTGGGCACCGCGACCGCCGCCATGGCGCTCGTCGTCGGCGCCAACGCGTCGGCGAACGCGGCCACTTACGTCAACGCCGGTTCGGACACGCTGCAGAACGTCACCGCGGCGCTTGCGTCGGACTATGCCGCCAACGTGGACCCGGGCGGCAACAACTGGATAACCGTGAACGCCGGCGTCCCGGCCGGTGGCCAGGCCACCGGCAAGGCGGCGTGCAACACCCAGTACGGCACCGGCGCCAACCCGTGGCCGAACGGGTCGAGCGCCGGCATCAACGCGCTGCTGGCCGAGCGCGCCGGTACCAGTGCCAACTGCCTCAACTTCGCGCGTTCCTCGCGTGGCCCGAAGGCCGGCACCGCCGAGACCACGCTCACCTTCGTCCGCGTCGGCGGCGACGCGGTCACCTGGGCCACCAAGAAGGCCGGCGCGCCCGCGAGCCTGACCTCGGCGCAGCTGCACGGCATCTACGACTGCTCGATCACCAACTGGAGCCAGATCAACCCGAGCCTGTCGGGTGCGATCCAGAAGCACATCCCGCAGGCCGGTTCCGGCACCCGCCAGGAGTTCATCGACAAGGTGCTCGGTGGCTTCGACCCGACCTCGGCCGCGAACGGCGCCTGCGCCGCGACCGTGATCCAGACCGCGCAGGAGAACCGCGGCGACGCGCCGCAGATCACCACGACCGACGCGATCATCCCCTACTCGCAGGCCGCGTACGGCGAGCAGACCACCCCCGCGTCGGGCGTGACCAACCACACCAACGGCTTCACCCCGCGCCAGATCGACGGCAAGGCGCCGAACGCGACCGGCTTCGTCGGCAACCGCTCGGTCTACTTCGTTTACGACCCGCTGGACACCGAGAGCGACACCGACACGATCGCGTTCATCAACTGGGCCAAGGCCCCGGCTCAGGTCCCGATCTGGCAGACCTTCGGCTTCGTCGCCTAGTCCTTGCCCGAGCCGAACCGCAAGACGTGACCAGTGGCGGGCCGTCCCGAATCGAGGGATCAGGGACGGCCCGTCCCACGGGCCTTCGGGCCCGTGGCGCAACCTCTTCTCGATGAGCGCGGGGCCCCGCGCGAGAACGGTCTCGGTGTCGCGCGCACGACGCGGCCGCCGAGGAACGCCGGCAGCGGTGGGTTCGCCCTGGACGACACCGCGACGATCGTGTGCACCAGGGGGCCGAGGCTCCGGCGCAGCTCCCGATCCGGGCCTTCCACGGTTTCAGGCCCTGATTGTCGCCGGGTCGACGTGATGCTCCGACGCGGCGGCCTTCCCGATCCGATGTCTCGAGTGTCCTCGCGGCACTGTTCACCCTCCGGTGGCGGATCGCTCATCCATTCGCCATCGCGAGCGCCTGACGTTTCCCTCGCGGATGCCCAACCGGCCGCCGCGTGCTGTTTTGCTCGAACCCACTGACCCCGGAAGGGCATTTCATGAAGCTCCGTCGTCTGCTCGCGCTCACGGTCGCGGTTCCGGCCGCGCTCGCGATCGCCTCCGTGCCGGCCATCGCCACGGACGCCGCTCCCACGTCGCCGGCGACCACCGCGCCGGGCACGATCAAGGTGAGCCCGCTGTACGGCCCGGCCGACGCCACCGGCAAGGCGACCGTTCGCGCGAGTGTGCCGTGCGGCCCCGACGCGACCGCGTTCCGGTTCGTGGTGCGTTCGGAGGGCGCCAACGAGCGGGTCTTCGGTGGCTCGTTCCTGGGCACCCCGCTGCCGGCCGACAAGGTCGCGGACACCGCGGTCGTCGGCCGGCGTGCGCTGTTCCCGGTCGGCTCCGCCACGCAGGAAGGCGTCGCGCACAGGCTCGTCGCCCAGTGCTACACGACCGGCGTCGACGGTGTGTTGACCATCACCGAGCCCGCGTCGGTCGACCTGCGCGTCAACTCCGGTGTGTGGAGCGCGCTTTCGCCCGAGGCCCGGGCGCTGCCGACCAAGATCGGCGCGCTGCGCTTCGGTCTGGTCCTGTTTCGCGGCTTCGCGCCCGGTGAGCACGTGGACGGCGCGGTGCGCGCGGCCGACGGCACCTCCACCCCGGTTTCGCTCCAGCCGCAGATCGCGCCCGACGGCACCTGGGGCGGCGCGCTGCTGACGCTTCCGGCGACCGTGGCCGACGGTTCCTACACGCTCGTGCTCTCCGGCACGAACTCGAAGGCGACCACTTCGGTCGCGATCACCCTCGACTCGTCCCGCCTGTGGTGGTGACGCGGCGTCGGTGACAACGCCTTGGGCCGCCGGGATTCTCCCGGTGGCCCACTTGCGATCCGTCCCCGTTTTCCTTTCTTCTCAACGGAGTTGACCAGATGAGCCTAAGACTCGCGCGCGTGCTGGCATCGTGCGGAGCCGGGCTGCTCGTAATGTCGGCCATGCCGACGCTCGCGGCGGCAGCCGACTCCGGCTCCCCGACACCGACGATCATCGTCGCTCCGGGCACCGGCAAGATCGATACCAAGGTCACGATGAAGGCGACGGTGCCCTGCGCGGAACCGGCCGTCAACTTCCGGTGGACCGTGTCCGGGGGCACGCTCACGACGCCGCGTCTGATCGGTGGCGAGACGGGCGATCCGCTTCCCGCCGATCGCATCCCCGACCGCACCGCACCGATCCGGTTGTTCCTGGCGGCGACCGATCTCACGGGCACCTTCAAGATGACCGCGCAGTGTGTCAGCGAACTCGGCGAGTTGCTGAGTGAACCCGCGTCGGTCGACATCACCACGGCGGACGGACCGGACGGCAAGACGTGGAGCGTGGCCGCTCCGCCCACCTCCGAGCCGCCGACCACCGCGCCGCCGACGACGACGCCACCGACCGGTGAGGACGAGACGCTCGTTCTCGATCCCACGAGTGGTGAGTTGGGGGCACGGGCGAGCATCACCGCCGCGAAGGCGTGTCCTCAGGCAGCGACCAAGTTCCTGTTCATCATGACTCCTCCCGGGGGCGGCTCCGAGATTCGCATCGGCGGATTCTCCCCACAGCCGCTGCCGGCGGACCGCAAGCCGGCGATTACGCCGAAGCCGATCAACCCGAACGGGGCGGCCGGTGACTACCGCGTCCGGGCCCAGTGCCTGGATGACGCCGGCACGGTCGTGGCGAACGACCTCGCGCGGGTCAACCTGAAGCTCGAGGGGACCACCTGGAAGGTGGTGGCCACGGTCGTCCCGACCGTGGGCTTCGACGAAGAGATCAAGATTCCCGACGCGGCGGGCGTCGAGGTCAACTACTCGCTCTCGTTGACGAACTTCCCCGCGAGCGTCCCGTTCAAGGCCACGGTCACCAAGAAGAACGACACGACCTTCCCTTCGGTCGAGCTGGCCTCGGACCGGACGGACGCACAAGGTCTCTACACCGCGGTCCGCTCCATCTTCCCGCGGACCGGGGCCACGTGGACCGACGGCGACTACATCCTGACGGTCACCGCGTCCGAGACCGGGCCCAAGGTCGAACGGCCCTTCAAGATCACGCTCGTGCACGCCGGAGCCACCAACGGATCGACGACCGGCACCACGACGGGCACCACCACCGGGACCACCACGGGCACCACGGCCGGAACGACGACGGGCACCACGACCGGCACGACCACCGGGACCACCACCGGCACCACGGCCGGTGACACCACCGGAACCACCACGGGTACCACCACGGGCACCACGACCGGAACGACGACGGGCACCACGACCGGCACGACCACCGGGACCGCCTCCGGCACCAGTTCCGGCACCTCCGCCGGCAGCGGCAACGGGGGCGGCGGCGGTAGCCTCGCGCGCACCGGAAGCCTGCTGGACCCGCGCCTGCTCGGCACCGCCGGCGGCACGCTCCTGATGATCGGCGGCGTCATGTGGTACCGCGCACGCGGCACCCGCAGCGCGCTGCTCGCGGGCAGCGGCACCTTCGGCGACGGCGACGAGGACACTCCCGCGACCGCCTGACACCGAGGGAACACACCGAACGGCCGCCCGCTGTGGCACCGGGGGCGGTGGGGTGAGAAGAGGGGCTCTGTCGCAGCGCACGGGCTGCGACAGGGCCCTTTCCCGTTCCTGTTCCCGGGCCTGCCGGTCTCCCGGATCTCCCGGGTTCCCCTGGCATCCCGTTCGCCCTCGGCTCGCCGTCAGCCGCCGAGCTGGGTCATCACCTCCGAAGCGATCAACTCCAGGTGGTCCAGGTCGTCCAGGTCCAGGATCTGGAAGTAGATCCGGGTCGAACCGATCTCGGCGAACCGGCCGATCCTGTCGACCACTTCGCCCGGTGAACCGGCGAGGCCGTTCTCCCGGAGCTCGGCGGGTTCGCGGCCGATCGCCGCGGCACGCCGGGCCACCTCGGCGTCGTCCTTGCCCACGCAGGCCACCAGCGCGTTCGAGAAGACCATGTCCTCCGCCTTGCGACCGTGCTCGGTCAGTGCGCCCCGGACCCGCTCGAACTGCTGCGCGCTGGTGTCCACCGACCCGAACGGGACGTTGAACTCGTTCGCGAAGCGGGCGGCCAGGGCAGGCGTGCGCTTGGCGCCGAAGCCGCCGATCAGGATCGGCGGGTGCGGGTGCTGCGCGGGCTTGGGCAGCGCGGGCGAGTCGGCCAGGGAGTAGTGCCGCCCGTCGTAGCGGAAGGTGTCGCCGACCGGGGTGTCCCAGAGCCCGGTCAGGATGTCCAACTGCTCCTCGAGCCGCCCGAACCTCTCGCGCGGAAACGGGATCCCGTACGCGGTGTGCTCCTGTTCGAACCAGCCCGCGCCGATGCCCAGTTCGACCCGGCCCCCGGACATCGCGTCGACCTGCGCAACCTGGATCGCGAGCACGCCGGGTAGGCGGAAGGTCGCCGCCGTCATCAGCGTGCCCAGTCGGATGCGCTTGGTTTCCCGGGCCAGTCCGGCCAGGGTGATCCACGCGTCGGTGGGACCGGGCAGGCCGTCGCCGCTCATGTGCAGGTAGTGGTCCGAGCGGAAGAAGGCCCCGAAGCCGAGGTCTTCGGTGGCCTTGGCCACGGTCAACAGCGTGTCGTAGGTCGCGCCTTGCTGAGGTTCGGTGAAGATTCGAAGATCCATACGGCCATCCTCTCCCGAGCGCGCGACTCGCACGGGAGCCGGCCACGCGCAGCACACGGAGGCCGAGCAGGCGCACTACACGCGCCCCGAGCGAACGCACCGCACGGAACCGGTGCGGGCCCGGCACGCGCGACGCGATCACGCGAGCCGCGCGGGGAAGGGCACCACATGCGCCGAACCGCGCCGCCGGCGTTGCGGGATCGCGGGGGCGTGCCGATGCGGTCGGCCCGACCAGGTCGCGGTCTCCTCGGCCGCGCGCAGCCGGACCAGATTGCGGAAGACGATCGCCCAGGCCGCCGCGCAGGCCCGGCGCTCGGCGGGCTCCAGCCGCGCCCAGTCCCCGCAGGGGTTGTCCGCCACTCCTTGCCGAGCCAGGAGCGTGAGCACCTTGGCCACTCGCCCGAGCACTCGGGCGGCCCCCGCGATCGGCACACTCGCCGGATCGCCGCCGGGCAACGGAACCACCGTGTCGGCGTCGGGACCCACGATCCGGGCGACGATCTCCCGGGCGTCGCCGAGTTCGTCGGCGACCCGACACAGGCAGCCACCCCGGTCCGGCTTGCCGCTCCAGGCGTGCACCACCTCCTGCACGGTGTGCAGCGCGAGGGCGACGGCGGCCAGCGCGCGTGGCGTGGAATCGACGGTGGCCAGTTCGTCGTCCAGTTCGGCGAAGGTCTGAATGGTGTGCATGATCGCTCCCTCGTGCGGTGCTCGTCCGGCTCGCCTGCTGTCGGTCCGGTGTGTTCACGACGCCTCCAGGTTGCGCCCGAGGAGCGGACGAATCGCCCGTCACCGAACAATCTGTGGACAACCAAGCGGATTTCGGGGCGGTTTCACCCTCCGGAGTGAAGTACTTCCCCGGTTGTCCACAGGACGTCGGCACGCAGAGTGACCGTGTGCCAACCTGATCGTTTCCCGGGAGGGCGCCTCGATCGATTCCCGACCGAGCACCGCGTTCCGGCCGGCCCCCGCCCGAGGCGACCGGCGATCGAGCACACGGCACGAACACACATCAGGGGGTGGTGGCATGTCCCGCACCGACGGCGACGGCGCGGCGGGCTACACCGTCGACACCGGCGAACTGCACGGTCTGGTCCGACGCTTGCACAACATCGGCACCGACTACCTCGCGCGCGGCTGCTTCGCCGAGCCCGCCCGGGTCGCGGCCGACACCGCACTAAGCACCGACGCCCTCGGCTCGCTCCCGGGCGCCGCCGAGCTGAGCGACCGGCACCGCCGCGCCTCGGCCCGGATGGTGGACCTCCTGACCGGGATCCGCGCGGAGTTGGCCGCGACCCGGGTCGAACTCGGCCGCACCGCCGACCGGTTCACCGACGCCGAGGCCGAGGTCGGCACACTGCTGCGCACGGTGGCGCCGCGATGACCGCCCCCGACGCCGTGGAAGCGTACGCGGCGATCCACGCGGCCCGACCCGGTGCGGTCGGCGCCGCGGCCGACGGTTGGCGCCTGGCCGCCGCCCGGCTGGCCGAACTGCGGGACGCGCTCGCCGAGACCGCCCGGCACGGCACGCGGATCTGGACCGGCGGCGGCGCCGAGCGATTCACCGCCCGCTGCCACGCCTTGGCCGACGTCGCCGATCGACTCGCCGCCCAGGGCGCCGCCTTGCACGAGCACCTCGGCGCGGCGGCCCAGGCCCTGGCCCAGGCCCAGGAGCACGCGTCCGACCCGACGGCCGCGCGAGCCGCCGCCACGCGCCTGGAGGACGTGTATCGCGACCTCGGCGACCGCCTGTGCGCCCTGCCCGACCCACCGAGCCCCGCCGAAGCACCGAAACCCACACCATCGAGCGCGGCCACGACCACCGACATCACCGACCAGACCCCACCCCGCCCATGTACACCGGCCACCACCCCGGCCGCCACCGATCCCGCTACTCCCGATCCCGCTACTCCGGACCTCACTACTCCCGAACCCACCAGCAGCGACCCCACCACCCCCGCAGCCGACTCCACCCCGACAGCCGCGCCGGACGAGACCGCGCCCCCACCACCCGCCGCTACGACGGCCTCGTGCGAGCCTCCCGAGCCTCCGACTCCCGAGGCCCCCTCGACGCTCCCGCCGACCACAACGACCTCGACGACCTCGACGACCTCGACGACCTCGACGACCACACCGTCTCCGCCACCCCCGCCGACCACTCCATTGACCACCTGCATGGCCACCACGACGCCGCCCCCACCACCGCCCGACCTCCCGCCCCCACCCGCGCCGGTGTCCGCGTCCGCTCCGCCCCTCCCGCCACCCCCGAGCACCTGCGCCGCACCCCCATACCCGACCACCCCACCGGCCCAGCCCGTCGTCGGCACCCCACTGCCCCACGAGCCCCGCCCGGTGCGCCCGTCCGGAATCGGCCCACACCTCCAACACACCGCACCATCACCCTCGGCCCCGATCGCCCCGGTGACCGGCATCCGGGTCGCACCCGGCCTACACGGCGACGGCAGCGGCAACAACGACGGCTCGACGGCCACCCACGACGCCGCGCACTCCGACCTCGTCCCCGACCTCGTCGGCGGCACCGCTCGCAACGGCACCCCCGCCATCCCCACGTCCCCCACGTGGGTGACCGCCCCCACCACAGCGGGCACCCCCGCCACCCCAACCCCCCGCACCCGCCCCGGCACCCGCTACGCAACCCACCCGGCCGAAGACTGGTGGACCACCCCGCCACCGCCCCAGGCACCGGCCCCGGCCTAACCCGGCCCCATCCCAACTCAACCCAACCCGGCAGCCCCGAACCCGAACACACGAAAGGGCCGCCCCGACCAAGCCGGGACGGCCCTTCACCAAACACACCTACACCTACACCTATCTACCTACTACCAACGCCTACACCCACACACCCATACACCCATACACCCGCACACACCCACAACCAACCCCCACCACCCCACGGCCGATCACCGCCGCCCGCGCCCACCGTCCCGCTTGACCGCACGCGGCGCCGGCTCCAGGATCGCCACCGACTCCACATGATGCGTATTGGGGAACAAATCGAACGACCGCACCGACCGCAGCTTGAACCCGACACCCGCGAAGTACGCCACGTCGCGCGCCAGCGCCGCCGGGTCGCAGGCCACATACGCGACCCGTCGCGGCGTCAGCCGCGCGATCCGCTCGACGACCGCCTTGCCCGCACCCGCGCGCGGCGGGTCCAGCACCACGATGTCGGCCCGGCGCAGGAAGCCCGGTCGGCTCAGCACCTTCTCCACCGTGCCGGTCTCGAACCGCGCGCCCGGCACGTCCCGAAGGTTGTGGATCGCGTCCTCGACCGCCTGCTTGGAGCTCTCGATCCCGATGATCGTGTCGCTGTCCGCGAGCCGCTCGGAGATCGCGCCCGCGAACAGGCCGACGCCGCAGTACAGGTCGAGTGCCAGGTCGCCCGGTCGCGGCTCCAGCCCTTCCACCACGGCCTGCACGAGCACGTCGGCCGCGGCCGGGTGTACCTGCCAGAAGCCGCCCGCCGAGACCTTCCAGGTCCGTCCCGCGGCCACCTCGCGCACCGCCGGTCGGCCGTGCACCTTGCGTACCCGGCCCTTGTCGTCGGCCCGGAACACCGACACCGCGCGGTTCAGCTCGACGATCGGCATCCGCCCGTCCGCACCCTCGGCGGGCACCACGGTGACCGCGCGGTCCAGCGAGCCGGTCGCCGAGACCGCCTCGACCGAGGCGACGCCGGGCCACTCGTGCGCCTCGATGCCCAGTTCCTCGACGCCGGGCGCCGCGATCGGGCAGGAGTCGATCGGCTGCACGTCGTGCGAGCGGTGCTTGCGCAGCCCCGCGCGGCCGGTCGCCGGGTCCACGGTGAACTGCACGCGCGTTCGCCAACCGAGGCCCTCGGGCATCCCGGGCGGGCTGTCCACGCCCTCGACCTCGACGTGTACGTCGACCTTGCCCAGCCGCAACAACTGCTCGGCCACCACGTCCGCCTTGAGCCGGCGCTGCGCGGCGGGCGTGGCGTGCTGCCAGTCGCAGCCGCCGCACATACCGGGGCCGGCCACCGGGCACGCGGGGGTGATCCGGTCCGGCGAAGCGGCCAGCACCTCGACCACGTCACCACGCAGGAAGCGCGACGTGGGCCCGCCATCGGTGATCTCCACGACGGCCCGCTCGCCCGGGAGCCCGTGCCGGACGAAGATGACGCGGCCCTCGTGGCGGGCCACGCAGTGCCCACCGTGAGCGACCGGGCCGATCTCGACCTCGTACCGCTCACCCCGCAGGGACTGGTCCGATTCGGGGGTGGTCGATCCGACAGGCACGGCACTCCTCATACAGCTCAGCTCGCACAGACATCGACAAGAGTTTCGGTGATCCCTCGGCCGGCGGCGCCTGACGGCGACGCCCGGGGACGACACGACGACACAAAGAAAGCGCCTCACGGCGGTGGGCGCGGTTCCAGGGTAGTCCCTACCCGAAGAACCCGCGCCCACCGTCGTGCCCCACACCCATGCCCCACGCCCATGCCCCGAATCAACCGGCCCGCACGAGCCGACTCAGGAACCCGACCCCGATCCCGACTCCCCCGCCGACCCGCCCGACCCGCCCGCTCCGCCCGACCCGCCCGACTTGGTCGGTCCGCCCGACTTGCTCGTTCCGCCCGACCCCCGCCGACCGTCCCCGGCGCGCGGCGTGCGCGCCGGTCCACGCCGTACCGAACCGGGGGCGACCCACGCCTTCGGCTCCTTGAGCCGCTCGGACGACTCCAACTGCCACGGCACCGATGTCACCATGACCCCCGGCGTGAACAGCAGTCGGCCCTTGAGTCGCAGCGCGCTCTGGTTGTGCAGGATCTGCTCGTACCAGCGCCCGACCACGTACTCGGGGATGTACACGTTCACCACGTCGCGCGGGCTGGACCGGCGCACCGACTTCACGTACTCGATCACCGGTCGGGTGATCTCGCGATACGGCGAGTCGAGCACCTTGAGCGGCACCTCTATCCCGCGCTCGTCCCACTCCCGCCGCAGCGCCTCGGTCTCGGCCGGGTCGACGTTGACGGTGACCGCCTCGACCACGTTGGGCCGCGAGTAGCGCGCGTACGCCAGGGCCCGCAGCGACGGCTTGTGCAGCTTGGACACCAGCACGATCGCGTGCACGCGCGAGGGCAGCTTGGTGTCGTCGATCTCGACCGCCGCGAGTTCGGCGGCGACCCGGTCGTAGTGCCGGCGGATCTGCTTCATCAGCAGGAACAGCACGCCCATCGCCGCGATCGCGATCCAGGCCCCCTGGGCGAACTTGGTCACCAGCACGATCACCAGCACCGTGCCGGTCATGAACAGACCGAACGCGTTGATCACCCGGCTGCGCATCATCCGACCGCGCGCGGCCGGCTCGGTCTCGGTCTTCAGGTGCCGGGTCCAGTGCCGGATCATGCCCGCCTGGCTCATCGTGAAGGACACGAAGACGCCGACGACGTAGAGCTGGATCAGCTTGGTGGGCTCGGCGTCGAAGGCGATGATCAGCACGATCGCGAACGCGGCCAGCATGATGATGCCGTTGCTGAAGGCGAGCCGGTCGCCGCGCGTGTGCAGTTGCCGGGGCAGGTAGCGGTCCTGGGCCAGGATCGAGCCGAGTACCGGGAAGCCGTTGAACGCGGTGTTCGCGGCCAGGATCAGGATCAGACCGGTGACCGCGAGCACGAGGTAGAACAGCGGCGACGCGAACGTGCCGCCGAAGACCGCGTCGGCGACCTGGGCCACCACGGTCTTCTGCTCGTAGTCGGCGGGCGCCCCCTGGATCTGACTGGCCGGGTCCTCCGCGAACCGCACCTTCGTCATGTTCGCCAGCGCCAGCATGCCCATCAGCATGGTCACCGAGATGGTGCCCATCAGCAGCAGCGTGGAGGCCGCGTTCTTGCTCTTGGGCTTGCGGAAGGCCGGTACGCCGTTGCTGATCGCCTCGACACCGGTCAGCGCCGCACAACCGGAGGAGAAGGTACGCAGCAGCAGGAACACGAGCGCGAAGCCGCTGAAGCTGTCCTCGGCCTCGATGTGGAACCCGGCGCTCTCGGCCTCCATGTCCGCGCCGGTGGCGCCGCGGATCAGGCCGAACAGGGTCATCCCCAGGATGGCGGCCATGAACGCGTAGGTGGGAACCGCGAAGAGCTTGCCCGACTCGCGGACGCCGCGCAGGTTCATCGCCATCAGCAGCAGCACCAGACCGACCGCCAACAGCACCTTGTGTGATTGCAACGCGGGCACCGCGGAGGCCATGTTCGCCACCCCGGAGGAGACCGACACCGCCACCGTCAGCACGTAGTCGACGAGCAGCGCGCTGCCGACCGTCAAACCGGCGTTGGGACCCAGGTTGACGCTCGCGACCTCGTAGTCACCGCCGCCGCTGGGGTAGGCGTGCACGTTCTGGCGGTAGGAGGCGACGACGGTCAGCATGACCACGACGACGGCCAGACCGACCTTCCACGAGAAGTGGTAGGTCGCCATTCCCGCCATGGAAAGGGTGAGCAGAATCTCGTCCGGCGCGTAGGCGACGGAGGACAGTGCGTCGGAGGCGAAAATGGGCAACGCGATGCGCTTCGGCAGGAGCGTCTCGGACAGCTTGTCGCTGCGCAGGGCTCGGCCGACAAGGATGCGTTTGGACAGATCGGTCAGTCTTGACACGCAGGTGATCGTAAGCCCATCGACTTTCGCCGGGCCGGGGGCATGCCGCAAGGCTCCCACGTGTAACGTCTCGGCGAGGTCTGCCACCCTGGTAACACCACAAACGAGCATCAGACCGGGCACAACGGACCAAATCCGGAAGGACGGCCGTGCACATCGTCATCATGGGCTGCGGGCGCGTGGGATCCACGCTGGCCCAGACGCTCGAGGAGCTGGGGCATTCGGTGGCCGTCATCGACCGCGATCCCTCGGCGTTCCGCCGGCTGGGGTCGCACTTCTCCGGCCGCCGGATCAAGGGCATCGGTTTCGACCAGGACACCCTGCGCGAGGCCGGTATAGAAGAGGCCGGCGCGTTCGCGGCGGTCAGCAGCGGTGACAACTCGAACATCATCGCGGCGCGGGTAGCCCGCGAGACGTTCGGCGTGGAGAACGTGGCCGCGCGAATCTATGACCCTCGGCGCGCCGAGGTGTACGAACGCCTGGGCATCCCGACGGTGGCCACGGTCCGCTGGACCGCGGACCAGATGTTGCGCCGGCTGCTGCCCAGCGGCGCCGAGCCGCTGTGGCGCGACCCGTCCGGGAGCGTGCAGCTTGCCGAGGTGCACGTGAACTCGACGTGGGTGGGTCACCGGATCACCCGGCTCGAACAGGCGTCGGGCGCGCGCGTCGCTTTCATCACCCGTTTGGGCGAAGGCATCCTGCCGACCTCCGAGAGCGTGATCCAGGAGGGCGACCTCGTGCACGTGGTCATGCACCAGGCGGATGTGGCCGCCGTCGAGGCGGCCTTCGAGAAAGCGCCGGAGGAGAGCTGATGCGGGTCGCAATCGCGGGCGCGGGTGCGGTGGGTCGCTCGATCGCGGCCGAGTTGTTGGAGAACGGCCACGAGGTCCTGCTCGTCGACAAGGCACCGGACGCCATCAAGGTGGACAGCGTGCCGCAGGCCGAGTGGCTGCTCGCCGACGCGTGTGAGATCTCCTCGCTCGACGAGGCCGCGCTGCAGCGCTGCAACGTGGTGATCGCCGCGACCGGCGACGACAAGGTCAACCTGGTCGTCTCGCTGCTGGCGAAGACCGAGTACGGCGTCCCGCGTGTGGTCGCCCGGGTGAACAACCCGAAGAACGAGTGGCTGTTCAACGAGGCGTGGGGCGTGGACGTCGCGGTGTCCACGCCGCGCCTGATGTCGGCACTGGTCGAAGAGGCGGTCAGCGTCGGCGACCTGGTCCGCCTGATGCGGTTCAGCCAGGGTGACGCCAACCTGGTCGAGCTGACCCTTCCGGGCGACGCCGCCCTCGTCGGCACGCGCGTCGGTGACGTGGCGTGGCCCGAGGACACGGCGCTCGTGACGATCATCCGCGAGGGCCGGGTGCTGGTACCCGGCAAGGACGACTCGCTCGAGGCCGGCGACGAACTCTTGTTCGTCGCGGCGCCGCACCGCGAAGAGGAACTGGAGGAGCTGCTGTCGGCCTGACCGACGGCGCCCTCGAACGACGGCTCAGGCGGCGGCCAGGTCACCCATGACCTGGTCCGCCTCCTCGCTGAACGCGCGCGCGATCGGCTCCCTGCCGTACGGGCGCAGCCGCCTGCGGAAGTCCGCGAGGAAGTCGTTGCACTGCGCGGAGGACAGATTGCCCGCGATCCGCAACGCGTCGGTGGCCTTGAGACACGCCGCGTCCAGGTCGCCCTGGGCCAGGTGCGCCGCGGCCATGAAGGTGGTGTCCTGCGCACACCGGCGGGACGCGCCCGCTCGGCGCAGTTTGATCGACTCGCCCGCGAAGCCGTGGATCTTCTCCGGCAGGCCGAGGTCGCGATGGCTGTGCGCGAACTCGTGCTGGAGTTCCGACTCGTCGAAGTAGTTGCACCACGACGGGTCGTCCTCGATCGCGCCGGCCGCGTCCAGATGCCGCTCGGCGACCCCCATCGCCCGCTCGCACGCGCGCCGGTCGCCCATCGCCGCGTAGCCGCGCGCCTCCATCGCGGCCACGATCGCCCGCGCCCGTGGACCCAGCTTGTCGCCGGCCCCCTGATCGGCGGCCCGGGCCAGTTGCACCGCCTCCCAGCCGTGCCCCAGGTACACCGCCTGGCAGGCCATGTTGGCCATCACGTACGCCCCGTACGCCGGGTCGTCGGCCGCCTGCGCGAGCCGCAGCGCCTGGATGTGGTAGCGCTGGGCGAGCGCGTGCCGGCCGGAATCGAACGACAACCAGCCCGCCAGTTCGGTGAGTTCGGCGACCGCGCGGAACAACCGGCGACCCACTTCCTCGCCGTAGGAGCCGGCCAGCTTGGTGCGCGCGACGCCGTTGAGGTGGTTGACCACGGTGTCCCGCAGATCCCCGCCGCCTTGCGCGCGGTCGAGTCGACGAAAGGCCAGGACGGTCTGGTGGATGCGTAGTACGTCCGCGTCGCGCACGGTGGTGGGCCCGTGCGAGGTGAGTCTCTCGGGCTCACCCTCGGCCCGGGACGCGGTCGACCAGAACAACGCGGGAGCGGCGAACGCCCCCACGCCGAAGGCCGTGTTGGCCAGGAAAGTACGGCGGTTCATGTCTCTCTCCGACAATTCGGCCACGGCGTGTCTGACTTCGGCCGCGGTCCGGGCGACGTTCAGCCCGTCGAAGGAGTCGGGGGTCGGTGGCCGCCGGTCGCACAGCCCGAGGTCCGCGACCGTGAGTTCGCATCCCAGCCGTCGTCCGAGGGCCTCGGCCAACAGTTCGGGAATCGGCCAGCGCGGCTGGGCGCCTTCCAGCCAACGAGCCACCGAGGTGTGGCTGCACCCGAGGTGCAGGCCGCGCCGTTCGGCGACCGTGTTGACCCAGCGGGCCAGTTCGCGCCGGGAGAAACCGGCTTCCGCTACCAATGCGATGAGGTCACCGTTTCCGGCCACCATCCCCGCCTCCTTCGTCCACTGGAGGTCTAACGGGGACGCTAATGGCCCAGTTACGGGATCATGCGGGAACGGCTGATTGGACCGCACCTGGCCCAAATTCTCCGGAATCGACCGGGATGTGGTGCTCGAATGATCACTCCGATGATCAACTCGCGACCGCACCCGGTGCACGCCACACGGCTGCCCGGCACACGCCACACGGCTCGAATCATCGGTCGTCCCATGAACCGGAGCCCCTATCGCGCCGCGCAAAGACACGGATCCGATCGCCGGCGCGGAGCCACCTCTCGGTCGGCCCACGCCCGCCCCCGGGCCGCCCGACCCGCACCGGAACCGCACCGGAACCGCACCGGAACCGCGCAGGAGCCGCACCGGAACGCGAACCGCGCCCGCACCGCTCAATCCGCGACGCGGTCTTCCCGCCGCTCGTCGCGCTGCTCGACCACCGCCGACGCACCGCCGTCCACCGCGCCGCCACCCGCCGCGGACCGCTCGCCGACACCGTCCCCGTCGACCTCGTCGTCGTCGTCCTCGTCGACGACCCGCACCGGCGGCGGCGCCTTCGACATGATCAGCCAGGTGATGTAACAGACCACCAGGAACGGCGGCACGCCCAACGCGACCTTCGCGATGCCCAGCGCGGTGACGTTGCCGGACCAGTAGATCGGGATCTGGATCACGATCCGCAGCACGAACATGACGAACCAGACCCAGGTGGCCTTGCGGTACGCCGCGTACCGGCCCGGGTTCTGCCGCCAGGTGAAGTTCTCGCCCAGCGCCGGGCCGAGCACCACGCCGATGATCGGCCAGCGCACCAGGAGCGAGATCAGGTACGCGAGCGCGTAGCCGCCGGACAGCAGCATTCCGAACGCGTAGAAGTTCTCCGCCTTGCCGGACTTGACCGCGATCCAGCCGGCCAGCGCGACACCCAGGAAGCCACCGAGCGCGTGTTGCAGGGTCTCGCGACGCGCGATCCGCACCACGGCGAACGCCAGCGCGACGCCGCCCGCGGTCATCGCCGAGGTCCAGGTGGAGCGGCTGATCGTGTAGGCGATCACGAAGACCAGCCCCGGCACGGTCATGTCGATCATGCCGCGCACGCCACCGAAGGCGGCGATCATCGAGGCCGCGCTGTCGGTGGGGGCAGGCTGCTCGGCGGCCGAGTCGGAGGCGGGCTTTTCCATGTGGGCGGTCACTCGTTCACTCTCGGCCGACGGGGCGCAGCTCGTACCTGGGGTTGAACAGGACAGGCCGCCCCTGAGTGGTGCTCACCCGCCCGTGGGCGACCAACTGCCGCCCCGGCTCTATCCCGGCTATCCGCCGCCGACCGAGCCAGACCACCGACAACGCGGCCGAGCCGTCGTACAACTCGGCCTCCAGCGCGGGCACGCCCGCTCGCGGCCGAAACGTCACCGTCCGCAACGTGCCGCCGACCGTGATCAGATCCCGCTCGACCACGTCCACGATCTTGGTACAGCCGAGCCGCTGGGTGTCGTGCAGCAGCTCCTCGGCGTGCAATTCCTCATGGGTCGACGTCCACCGATCCAGCATTCGCCGCAATCGCCCGGACCGACGCTCCACCCCGGCTGCGCTACCACTCATGCCGGCAAGGGTACCGCCTAACCCACCGCCTCCCGCTGCCCGAAATCACCCGCCGACGGGCCCGACCCGCTCGGCCGAACCGACACCGGGACCGCACGCGGGCACAACGGACGCGCTAACCCTCGAACCGATACCCCATCCCCGGCTCGGTGAGCAGATGCCGCGGATGCGAAGGGTCGTGTTCCAGCTTGCGCCGCAACTGCGCCATGTAGACCCGCAGGTAGTTCGTCTCCGTCCCGTACTGCGGCCCCCACACCTCCTGCAGCAGCGCCCGCTGGCTGACCAACCGGCCCGCGTGCCGGACCAGCACCTCCAGCAGATGCCACTCGGTCGGCGTAAGCCGCACGTCGGCGCCGTCCCGGGAGACCCGCTTGGCCGCGAGGTCCACCGTGAACGAGTCGGTCACCACGACCGGCGCCTCCTCCTCGGGCACCGCACGCCGCACCGCCGCCCGCAGCCGCGCGAGCAACTCGTCCATCCCGAACGGCTTGGTCACGTAGTCGTCCGCGCCCGCGTCCAGCGCGGCCACCTTCTCCGCCGACGCGTGCCGCGCGGACAACACGATGATCGGGATCCGGGTCCAGCCGCGCAGTCCCTTGATCACCTCGACCCCGTCGATGTCCGGCAGGCCCAGGTCCAGCAGCACCACGTCCGGATGCCGGTCGGCGGCGGCGGTCAGCGCCGCCGTACCGTCCCCCGCGGTGTCCACGTCGTAGCCTCGTGCCTTGAGGTTGATGGCCAGGGCCCGCACGATCTGTGGCTCGTCGTCGACGACCAGGACCCGTGTCATCGTCGTTCCTCCAAAGTGGTTCGTTCCTCGGCCGCAGGGGTTCGCCCCTCGACCGCGCCCGCGGTGGGCGACCCGGCCGTCCGCAGCGCCAGCACCATCGTCAGCCCGCCGCCGGGGGTGTCCTCGGCCATCAACGTGCCGTCCATGGCCTCGGCGAAGCCGCGCGCGACGGCCAGGCCGAGTCCCACCCCATTGCCCTTCGGCGCGTCGCCCAAGCGTTGGAACGGCTCGAAGATCCGCTCCTTGGACTCGTCCGGCACACCCGGGCCGCGATCGGCGACCCGCAGCTCGACCAGACCCTTGAGCGCTCCCGCCGACACGTGCACCCGGCGGCCCTCGGGGTTGTGCTTGACCGCGTTCTCGATCACGTTGGCCAGCACCCGCTCCAGCAGCCCCGCGTCCGCGCACACCGCGGGCAGCGTCTCGGGGATGTCCAGCGCCACCCGGTCCTCGGCGACACCGGCCAGCGCGCCCGGCACCACCTCGTCCAGGCCGATGTCGCCCATCAGCGGGGTCACCGTCCCGGTCTGCAGCCGGCTCATGTCCAGCAGATTCCCGATCAGCGTGTCCAACCGGTCCGCGCCGAACTCGATCGCCGCCAACAGCTCGGCCTCGTCCTCCTCCGACCAGCTCACATCCTCGGCCCGCAGGCTGGACACACTGGCCTTGATCGTGGCCAGCGGCGTGCGCAGGTCGTGCGAGACCGCCGCCAGCAGCGCGGTGCGGATCCGGTTGCCCTCCTTGAGCCGGCGCGCCTGGGCCGCCTCGGCGACCAACTGCCGCCGCTCCAGCACCACCGCGGCCTGCGCGGCGAACGCGCCGAGCACCCGACGGTCCTCGGCGGGCAACACCCGGCCCGACAACGCCAACGCCAACGAGTCGGACACCGGCACGTCCACGTCCGCGTCCTCGGGCCGGACCGCCGGATGCGGCCCCACACTGCCCACGCACATCCACGGGCTGTGGTGCTCCTCGCGCTGGAGCAGCGCCACCGACTCCATCGCGAACGTCTCGCGCACCCGGTCCAACAACGCCGGCAGCGCCTGCTCGCCGCGCAGCACGCTGCCCGCCAAAAAGCTCAGCGTCTGCGCCTCGGCCTGACTTCGCGCGGCCTGATGAGTGCGTCTGGCCGCCAGGTCCACCACCGAGGCCACCGACAGCGCGACCAGCACGAAGATGCCCAACGCGAGCATGTTCTCCGGGTCGTCGATGGTCAGGTTGTGCAGCGGCGGGGTGAAGTAGTAGTTGAGCAGTATCGAGGACACCACGGCGGTCAACACCGACGCCCACAGCCCGCCGATCAGCGCGACCGCGACGGTGACCGTCAGGAACAGCAACATCTCGGTGGACAGGCCGTGACTGTCACGTGTCGCGTCCAGCGTGTACGTGAGCGCGGCCGGACCGATCACCGCCACCGCCCACGACGCGATCCGCCGCCCGCGTCCCAACGGCGAACGCAGCGGGCGCAGCACCCGCCCCACACCCGCGTGCTCGTGCGTGACGATGTGCGTGTCGATGTCGCCGGACTGCGCGGCGACGGTGGCGCCCACACCCGGGCCGAACAGGTACTGCCAGGGCTTGCGCCGGCTGCTGCCCAGCACTATCTGCGTCGCGTTCACCCCGCGCGCGAAGGACAGCAGCGCGGTGGGCACGTTCTCGCCGACCACCGAGTGGAAGGTGCCGCCGAGCGATTCGACCAGCGCGCGCTGCCTGGCCAGCGCCTCGGGCGAGGCGCCGGTGAGGCCGTCGCTGCGCGAGACGTACACCGCGAGCAGCTCGCCGCCGGAGCCGCGGGTGGCGATCCGCGCCGCCCGGCGCAGCAGCGTCTCGCCCTCCGGTCCGCCGGTGAGGCCGACCACGATCCGCTCCCGCGCCGGCCAGGTCGCGTCGATCTGGTGCTCGCTGCGGTACTGCTGGAGGTATTCGTCCACTCGGTCCGCGGTCCACAGCAGCGCGAGCTCGCGCAGCGCGGTCAGGTTGCCGACCCGGAAGTAATTGGACAACGCCGCGTCCACCTTCTCCGGCGCGTACACGTTGCCGTGCGCCATCCGCCGGCGCAGCGCCTCCGGCGCCATGTCGACCAGTTCGATCTGGTCGGCCCGGCGGGCCACCTCGTCCGGCACGGTCTCGCGCTGCGGGACGCCGGTGATCGACTCGACCACGTCGTTGAGCGATTCGAGGTGCTGCACGTTGACCGTGGAGATCACGTCGATGCCGGCGTCGAGGATCTCCTCGATGTCCTGCCAGCGCTTCTCGTTGCGCGAACCGGGCACGTTGGTGTGCGCCAGTTCGTCCACGAGGGCGATCCTGGGTCGCCGCGCGATGACGGCGTCCACGTCCATCTCGGTGAACGAGCCGCCTCGGTGGGTCATCTCCCGCCGGGGAACGACCTCCAGACCGACCAGTGCCTCCTCGGTGGTGGGCCGCCCGTGGCATTCCACGAAACCGACCACGACGTCGCTGCCGCGCCTGCGCCGACGTTGCCCTTCGCCCAACATCGCGTAGGTCTTGCCGACACCGGGCGCCGCACCGAGATAGATCCGGAGCTTGCCGCGTGCCATGTCACCCATTCTCTGCCGCGGGCCGGGGAGTGCCGACACCGGCACTCCCCGCCCCGTGCCCGCCATGACCGCGCCGGGGTCAGCCGGCGAGCCTGGCGAGCGCGATGTTGAGGTCGAGCACGTTCACCCGCTCCTGGCCGAGGAATCCGGCGTCGGGGCCGTCCACGTGCTTGTCCACCAATGCGCGCACCTCGGCCGCGCCCGGGCCGCCGCGCTCCTTGGCCACCCGTTCGACCTGGAGCAGGGCGTACGCCCTGGAGATGTGCGGGTCCAGGCCGGATCCGCTCGCGGTGACCGCGTCCACCGGCACCTTGTCCTCGCCCACGCCGTTGAATTTGGCGACCTGCGCCTTGCGGTCGGCGATGAGCTTGACGAAGACGGGGTTCTCGGGGCCGTAGTTGGACGCGCCCGAGGCCAGGCCGTCGTAGTTGGACGCCGACGGACGCGGCTGGAACCACTTGGGGTCGGGCAGCGTGCCCACCCCCTCGGCCTGCTCGGCGGTCAGCGCGCCGCCGCCTTGCAGGTAGGTGTAGCCCTCGCCGTCCGCCGTGGCGATCACCTCGCGACCGTCCGCGTCGAACTTGCGCGCGTTGCCCTGCGCGTCGACCAGGTCGAACGACTGGCCGATCAGGCCGGAGCCGACGTCCCTGCCGTGCACGCTCACCATCGATCCGTCGGCCTTGTCCTTGAAGAACGCCTGCGCGACGCCGGTCATGGACAGCGGGTACAGGATGCCCAGGATCACGGTGAGCACCAGGAAGGCCCGTAGGGACGCGCCGAGGACTCGGATGCGGGTACTGAAGTTGGAGGCCATCTGAATCAACCGATTCCGGGGATGAGCGAGACGAGCAGGTCGATGAGCTTGATCCCGACGAACGGGGCGATCAGGCCGCCGAGGCCGTAGATCCGCAGGTTGCGGCCGAGCAGCTTGTCGGCCGACATCGGCCGGTAGCGCACGCCGCGCAGTGCGAGCGGGATCAGCGCGACGATGATCAGGGCGTTGAAGACGACCGCCGAGATGATCGCCGACTCGGGGGTGGCGAGCTGCATGATGTTGAGCTTGTCCAGCGGGGCGAGCGCCTCGGCGCCCTTGATGCTCGCGAACATCGCCGGGATGATCGCGAAGTACTTCGCGACGTCGTTGGCGATCGAGAACGTGGTGAGCGCGCCTCGGGTGATCAGCAATTGCTTGCCGATCTCGACGATCTCGATCAGCTTGGTCGGGTTGGAGTCGAGGTCGACCATGTTCCCGGCCTCTTTGGCGGCCGAGGTGCCGGTGTTCATCGCCACGCCGACATCCGCCTGGGCCAGCGCCGGCGCGTCGTTGGTGCCGTCGCCGGTCATCGCGACCAGCTTGCCGCCCGCCTGCTCGCGCTTGATCAGCGCGAGCTTGTCCTCGGGGGTGGCCTCGGCCAGGAAGTCGTCGACGCCGGCCTCGTCCGCGATCGCCTTGGCGGTCAGCGGGTTGTCACCGGTGATCATCACCGTCCGGATGCCCATCCGGCGCAGTTCGTCGAAGCGCTCCCGCATGCCCTCCTTGACCACGTCCTTGAGGTGGATCACGCCCAGGACCCGGGCGCCGTCCACGTCCTCGACCGCGACCAGCAGGGGCGTGCCACCGGCGGCGGAGATGCCGTCGACGAGTTCGCCGGACCGGGCCGGCACGGCGCCGCCACGCTCGGCCACCCACGCGTTGATCGCGGAAGCGGCGCCCTTGCGCACCATCCGCACGCCGTTGTCGTCGGTCAGGTCGACGCCGGACATCCTGGTCTGCGCGGTGAAGGCGATCCACTCGGCTTGCGCCAATTCGCCCTGGTGCCGCTCGCGCAGCCCGTAGCGCTCCTTGGCCAGCACCACGATCGAGCGCCCCTCGGGGGTCTCGTCCGCGAGCGAGGACAACTGCGCGGCGTCGGCCAACTCGGCCTCGGTCACCCCGTCCACCGGGACGAACTCGGACGCCTGTCGGTTGCCCAGGGTGATCGTGCCGGTCTTGTCCAACAGCAGCGTCGACACGTCGCCCGCGGCCTCGACCGCGCGCCCCGACATCGCCAGCACGTTGCGCTGGACCAGGCGGTCCATGCCCGCGATGCCGATCGCGGACAGCAGCGCCCCGATGGTCGTCGGGATCAGGCAGACCAGCAGCGCGACCAGGATGATCATCGACTGCTCGGCGTGCGCGTACGTCGCGATCGGCTGCAGTGTGACGACCGCGAACAGGAAGACGATCGTCAGCGACGCGAGCAGGATGTTGAGCGCGATCTCGTTCGGCGTCTTCTGCCGGGCGGCGCCCTCGACGAGGGCGATCATCCGGTCGATGAAGGTCTTGCCGGGCTCGGTGGTGATCTTGACGACGATCCGGTCGGAGAGCACCTTGGTGCCGCCGGTCACCGCCGAGCGGTCGCCGCCGGACTCGCGGATCACGGGAGCGGACTCGCCGGTGATGGCCGACTCGTCCACGCTCGCGACACCGTCGACGACGTCGCCGTCGCCGGGGATGATGTCGCCGGCCTCGCACACCACGAGGTCGCCGATGGCCAGGTCGGTGGCCGCGACCCGCTCTTCCCCGCCGCCGACCACGCGTCGGGCGAACGTGTCGGTCTTGGCCTTGCGCAGCGTGTCCGCCTGCGCCTTGCCGCGTCCTTCGGCAACAGCCTCGGCCAGGTTGGCGAACACCACGGTCAGCCAGAGCCAGACGGTGACCACCCAGGCGAACACGCTCGGGTCCTTGATCGCCATGACGGTCGTGATGACCGACCCGATCTCGACCACGAACATGACCGGGGTACGGACCATGATCCGCGGGTCGAGCTTGAGCAGGGCTCCGGGCAGCGACTTGAGCAGTCGACGGGGTTCGAACAGGCCGGCCGAGACCCGGCCGGAGCCGGTGGGGGTGTCGACGTGTTCCTCGGTGGGGCGTATCGCGGTGTCTGTCATGCCAATCCCTCGGCAAGCGGCCCGAGAGCCAGGGCGGGGAAGAAGGTGAGGCCGGTGATGATCAGGATCACGCCGACGAGTTGACCCACGAACAGGGGCCGATGCGTCTGCAGGGTGCCCGCGCTGTCGGGGACGCTCTTTTGTTCGGCGAGTCGGCCGGCGAGGGCGAGCACGAGGCAGATCGGCACGAATCGGCCGATCAGCATGGCCAATCCGATCATCGTGTTGTAGAACTCGGTGTTCGCGCCGAGCCCGGCGAACGCGCTGCCGTTGTTGTTGGCGCCGGAGGTGAACGCGTACAGCACCTCGGAGATGCCGTGTGGCGAGTCGGAGTTGAGGATCGCCGCCTGTTCACCGGGCAGCGCGAGGGCGATCCCGGTGAAGGTCAGGATGGTGGCGGGCACCACGAGGATGTACATCGCGACCAGCTTCATCTCGCCGGCGCCGATCTTCTTGCCCAGGTATTCGGGCGTGCGGCCGACCATCAGGCCCGCCACGAAGACCGCCAGGATCGCCATGATCAGGATTCCGTACAGGCCCGATCCGACGCCGCCTGGCGTGATCTCGCCGAGCATCATGCCCAGCATGGTGATCCCGCCGCCGAGCCCGGTGAAGGACGAGTGGAACGAGTTGACCGCGCCGGTGGAGGTCATCGTGGTGGACACCGCGAAGACCGACGAGCCGGGGATGCCGAACCGCTGTTCCTTGCCCTCCATCGCACCGCCGGCCAGTTCCGGGGCGGCGCCGTTGCCGTGCGCCTCGGTCCACCACATCAGCAGGACGGCGACGAACCAGATCACGAACATCGCGGCGAGGATCGCGTAGCCCTGCTTGAGGCTGCCGACGAGGCGACCGAAGGTGCGGGGCATCGAGAACGGGATCACCAGGATCAGGAAGATCTCGAACACGTTGGTGAACGCGTTGGGATTCTCGAACGGGTGCGCCGAGTTGGCGTTGAAGAAGCCGCCGCCGTTGGTGCCGAGTTCCTTGATCACCTCCTGCGAGGCCACCGGACCGCCCGGAATGGTCTGCGTCCCGCCGGAGAGCGTCTGCACGGTGTGCGGGTCGGCCAGGTTCTGGATCGTGCCGGACGCGACCAGCACGATCGTGCCGATGATCGCGATCGGCAGCAGGATCCGGATCGAGCCGCGGATCAGGTCGACCCAGAAGTTGCCGATCTCGCCCGAGCGCACCCGGACGAAGCCGCGCACCAGCGCGATCGCCACGGCCATGCCCACGGCGGCCGACACGAAGTTCTGCACGGTCAGGCCGACCATCTGGACCGTGTGGCCCATCGCGGTCTCACCGGAGTAGGACTGCCAGTTCGTGTTCGCCGTGAAGGACGCGGCGGTGTTGAACGCCTGGTCCGGCGTGATCGGCTTCATCCCGAGGTCGAACGGCAGGTGGTCCTGGAACCGCTGGAGGGCGTACAGGCCCAGCAGCGAGAACATCGAGAACCCGAGCACGCTGCGCAGGTAGACGGTCCAGCGCTGCTCGGCGTCCGGGTCGGCGCCGATCAGCTTGTACAGGACGCGCTCACCGCGCAGGTGCCTGTCGCTGGAGTACACACGGGCCATGTAGTCGCCGAAGGGGCGATGTACCGCGGCCAGGACGGCTATCAGCAGGGACAGCTGGAGTATCCCCGCGAGCGTGACGCTCACCTAGAACCTCTCGGGGAAGATCAGGGCCAGGACCAGGTAGCCGAGCAGGGCGATGGCGACGCTCAGGCCGACGATGCCGTCCGCGTTCACAGCTTCGCCACCCCCTTGGCGATCACGACGACCAGCGCGAAGAACGCGATCGTCAGGACTACGAAGGCCAGATCAGCCATCGCGGGTGCTCCTTGGGACGGACAGGCGCTTGATCGCCCGTAAGGAGGACATTGATAGCACCTCCAAGCCGCCAAAAATCCCCATAAATAGGGCAAATCAGAAAGCGTTGGCGGCGTCCTGACGCGCCCATATGCCTTCTTGACGCGCCCTTGACATCAAGATTCGAAGCACCCGGAACCGGACACGCGCGCGGACCACCCGAAACCCGGGGCCGAACACGCGCACGGAGCGCCCGCGGCCGCGACCGGACACGCACGAAGCCCGACCCCGCCTCGCGGCGGGGTCGGGCTTCGGTGTCTGGTACGGGTCTTGCGGGCAAGGTGGGAGACGCCTTCGTGGGCGCCCCCGGGGCCGGTCGCGGCCTAGCGGACCTCGGTGATCTCCGGGCCGCGCTGGAACGGGTCCAGGTCACCCGCGAAGCGGTCCTCGTCGGCGCCCTGCTGCGGCACCGCGAGCCCGCTGTTCGGATCGACCTGGGCGTTCTCCGGCAGGCGCAGCAGGATCGGGTCGCGCGGCGCCATCGGTTCGTTGCCCCGGACCACGACGGTGTCGCGGAACATGGCCTCCAGGTCGGCACCGACGTTGGGATCCACCGCCGCCCGACCGGAGATCACGCCGCGCAGAAACCAGCGCGGCCCGTCACACCCGACGAAGCGCACCAACTGGTGGCCCTGGGTGCCGTCCGGAAGCTGGACCGGCACCTGGGCGCGCAGCTCCCACCCCAGGCCGGCGTCCTGCTCGTCCACGATGCCACCCTGCTGGGTGATCCCGGAGGCGATCTCGGCACGCACCTCGTGCCAGATGCTCTCGTTGCGCGGAGCGGCGAAGGCCTGGAGCTGGAGACCGCTGTCCTCGAGGACCACCGTGGCCGCGATGATCAGGTCGTTGGAGACCTCGACCCGCAGCTCCATCCGCGGGTCGCTGGGGATCAGCATCCCGCCGAGGTCGATGCGCTCCTCGTGCGGGTCCTCGAGCTCGTCGAAGTCCCACGGACCGTCCGGCCGGGGCGCGGGCGGGATCGGTCGGCTCAGCTCGTCGAGGTCCGAGTCGTCGGAGCCTTGCGCGGCCCCGTCGCTCGACGCCTCGTCGGCATCGCCCTCGTCATCGATGATGTCGTCGAGGTCTTCGTGCTCCTCGACGGGCAGATCATCCTTTTCGCTGCGTCGGCGACGACCGAACACGTCACAGTCCTTCCCTGTCGGAAGCCGAGTCTTGCACGATGCCCGCGCTGCCCGCCGCGACGGCGCTCGAAACGCCCATCGCCGCGTGCCCGCCGGTGGATCCGAAGCCGCCTTCGCCGCGCCCGGAACCGGGCAGCTCGGCGACCTCGTGGAACCCCGCTCGCTCGACCCGTTGGATCACGAGTTGGGCGATTCGGTCGCCGCGACGAAAAACGACCGGCGTACGCAGGTCGTGGTTGACCACGACAACCTTGATTTCGCCACGGTATCCCGCATCGACAGTGCCCGGGGCGTTCACCAGGGATACCCCGCACCGCACCGCGAGTCCCGAGCGCGGATGCACGAACGCGGCGTACCCGTCCGGGAGCGCGATGGCGATGCCCGTGGGCAGCACCATCCGCTCGCCGGGGGCGATCTCGGCGTCCTGCGCGGTCACCAGGTCCGCCCCCGCGTCGCCCGGGTGCTCGTACGCGGGCAGCGGAAGACCGGGGTCGAGCCGGCGCACCAGGATGTCCACACTCGTGCTCACGGGTTCACCTCGAACGCTCGGGCCGCCTTCATCAGGTCGGGGTTGTCCATGACGCGCTGTACGTCTTCCGCACGTCCATTGTCGACGAAGTGCGCGAGTCCGACGCTGACGAACAGCGCCGCGGCCTCGACCGCGATCGGCCCTTGCGGGGAGTCCAGCCGCCCGACCGCGCGCGAGTAGATCTTGCGGCCGGCCACCGCCTCGCACCACGCGTGGATGTACAGGGTGGACCCCACCGGCACCGGACGGCGGAAGTCCGTCTCCAGGTGCCCGGTCACCGCCGTGGTGTGCAGCATGTACCCGATCGCGCCGAGCGCCTCGTCGAACGCGCAGGTCAGCAGCCCGCCGTGGGCCAGGCCCGGGGCTCCTTGGTGCAGCGTGGTGACGGTGAACTCGGCGTCCACGGAGACGCCCTCGCCGGCGCGCGCGCGAATGCGCAGCCCGCCGGGGGCGGCCTCGCCGCAGCCGAAGCAGTCGCTGTAGTGCTCGCCCAGCTCGGTGCCGGGAGGAGGGGCGTCCGGGTGGGGCTGGGGCACCACCGCTTCCGGAGGCGGGGTCAGGGATGTTGGTCGACTCACGCCGAAGGACACTACCGTCGTTCCGACCGACACCTGCGCAGCGGCTTGGGAGCCGCCGGCGCCGCGGCCCGAAAGGGTCGCGGGACGGAAGGAAGCGCATGACCAAGAGCGTGGTCGTCACCGGGGCGACCGGCGGGATCGGCCTTGCCGTCGCCCTGGAGCTGGCGGGGTCCGGCTTCGACGTGATCGGCACGGCCAGGACCCAGGACCGGGCCGAGCGCCTGCGCGATGCCGCCGAGCGCGCCGAGGTGGGCGTACGCACGGTCCTGCTCGACGTCGCCGACGCCACGTCGACGGTTCGGGCCTTCACCGAGATCGCCCAGATGACCGCCGGCGGCCCGTGGGCGGTGGTCAACAACGCCGGGATCGCGCAGCCGGGGGCGATCGAGGACGTGGACGACGAGCAGATCCGCGCCCAGCTGGAGACCAACCTGATCGCGCCCGCGCGGATCGCCCGCCTGGTGCTGCCGCAGATGCGTCAACGCCGGGACGGGCGGATCGTCAACATCTCCTCCGTCTCCGGCCGGGTCTCCAACCCGTTCCTGGGCTGGTACTGCGCGAGCAAGCAGGGGCTGGCCGCGATCACCGACTCGTTGCGGATCGAGACCGCCGGGTTCGGCGTCAAGGTGGTGCTGATCGAGCCGGGCAGCTTCGGTACCGACATCTGGGAGCGCGCCATGTCCCGGCTGCCGCCGCGCAAGACGTCGGCCTACAACGACTCCTACGACCTCGCCGACGACATGGTCCGGCGGGCCAAGGCGCTGCCGGGTCCGGCCCCGGTCGCACACGCGGTGCGCACCGCGCTGAGCGTGCCGCGTCCCAGGCCGCGCTATCTGGTGGGCAACGACGCCAGGGCCGGCGCGTTGCTCGACCTGTTGGCGCCCACCGCTCTCTCGGATTACGCCAAAGGGGTGGCGACGGGCCTGCGCACACCTCCGGAGGGCGTCACCCGCGCCCTGGCCCGGCTGACCCGGCGACACGGCCCCCGCTGACCCGTGTCGGGCGCGCATGACAGGCTGGGCGCATGCAGGCGTACAGCGAACGACTCGGCGTGCCGGCCTCCTGGTGGGCCCTGACCGCCCTGATGGCCGTCTCCGGCGCACTCGTGGGGCTGGCCTTCGGGATCGTGCCGACCGTCGTGCTGGCCCTGGCCCTGGGCGCACTGGCGGCGTGGGCCACCGGCGCCTACGGCGCGGCGCGGATCACCGTCACCGAGACCGAGTTGCTGGCGGGTCGGGCCCGGATCCCGCTCACCGCGCTGGGTGCGGGGGTCGCGCTCGATCCCGAGCAGGCCCGCTCGTTGCGGATGGAGAACGCCGATCCGCGCGCGTTCATGCTGCTGCGCGCGTACATCCCGGGGGCCGCGCGGATCGAGGTCGTCGACCCGGCCGATCCCACGCCCTACCTCTATCTGTCCTCGCGCAACCCGCAACGCCTGGTCGACGTCGTGGCGGCGTTGCGCGCCCGCGCCTGATCGGCGAGGGCAGGCTCGATCCCGGCTCGAAGGAGCCGGGAGTGAGCGAATCGTCCGGCGCCGCGATGCGGCGGCGGGCGGCGGCGGACAGTCAAGAACGCCCGCCGGTGAATCGGCGGACGTTCGACTTCGTACGTCCTGCGTGTGTCTTCGGTACTTCCCACGATCCGCGTCATCCACCGCGTCCCGCGTCGTGCTCCCGCGTTCAAGGACGCTCGGCGAACGTCGACGGTCCAACTCCTGCCGGTACCCGTATGGCGTGTGCAGGGTTGCCGTTCATCGCCGGTCGTCCTCGACCGCACACGATCAGGCGCAGTCGCTGCAGACCGGCTGGCCGTTCTTCTCCTTGGCGAGCTGGCTCCGGTGATGCACCAGGAAGCAGCTTGAGCACGTGAATTCGTCGGCCTGCTTCGGGACGACCCGGACGGACAGCTCCTCATTGGAGAGGTCCGCACCGGGAAGCTCGAGTGATTCGGCCTGCTCGAACTCGTCGACGTCGACCGAACCGGCCGACTTGTCCACGCGCCGAGCCTTCAGCTCCTCGATGCTGTCTTCGTTGATGTCGTCATCGGTCTTACGCGGGGTGTCGTAGTCGGTTGCCATGTACCTCTCCCCCTCCGGGTGGATCTGCGGTGCTCAGTCGTGCAGACACCGCCCGTGAACCTGCTTGGACGATGCCTTCAGCGCACGTAACGCTTGAGGGGCCGGAGTTGTGCCCGACCCGAAGCGCAGATTTTGCCTTACATCAAGGCTCGTTACGCAATCGACACCCAACCGAACCCCCAAAGAGGTGACTTGGTTGGATGGGGGGCCACTGTAACCCCGTACCGCCCTGCACAACCAGGAGGAATCGTGACGGTCTACGCGCTGGGTGATCAAATACCCAAGGTGCACCCGGATGCTTATGTGCACCCGGACGCGGTCGTGATCGGCAGCGTGGAGATCGGCGCGGATTCTACGGTGTGGCCGGGGGCCGTACTGCGCGCGGATCACGGCCGGATCGTGATCGGCGAGCGCACGTCGGTCCAGGACGGATGTGTCCTGCACACGACGGCGCCGTGGCCGACGGTAGTGGGCGACGAGTGCGTGATCGGTCACATTGTGCATTTGGAGGGCTGCGTGATCGAGGATCGTTGCCTGGTCGGCAACGGCGCGGTGGTCATGCATCAGGCCGTGGTGCGCACAGGTGCCCTGGTGGGAGCGGGTGCGGTGATCGGAAATCGGCTCGAGGTGCCGTCGTACGCGATGGCCTTGGGGGTGCCGGCGAAGATTCGCGAGAACGCCGTTCCGGTCGGCGCGTTCGCGGAGACGGTGCGCAGCTATGTCGAGAACGGTCGTCGATTCCGCCGCGATCTGCGCCGGATCGACTGAGTCCACGCCCGCCGGGACGTTCACCCGGGTGTGTCGGATCGCACACGTGGGCCGCGGTTTGAACGCCCCGTTCGCCCCCGTATATAAGTGCGACACGGGGGCTGGAATATCACGGGGAGTGTCGTGCTCGAGTTGGCCGACCTGGACAAGCGATTCGGCGAGAAGGTCGTCCTCGACGGCCTGTCGCTGACCGTACAACCGGGTCAAATGTTTGGTTTCGTCGGCACCAACGGTGCCGGCAAGACCACGACCATGCGCATCGCGTTGGGCGTGTTGGCGCCGGACGCGGGGGACGTCCGCTGGCGGGGCGCGCCGGTGGACCGCGGCGTGCGCCGAAGCTGGGGCTACATGCCCGAGGAACGTGGTCTGTATCCGAAGATGCGCATCCAGGACCAGTTGGTCTATCTGGCCGAACTGCACGGGATGACCCGCGCCGACGCGCGCGCGTCGGCCGAGCGCTGGTTGAGCCGACTCCAGGTGGCGGGCGGGCCCGCGGACCGGCTGGAGACGTTGTCGCTGGGCAACCAGCAGCGCGTGCAGTTGGCCGCGGCGCTGGTGCACGAGCCGGAGCTGCTGGTCCTGGACGAGCCGTTCTCCGGCCTCGACCCGGTCGGTGTGGACGTGATGGCCGGCGTGCTGCGCGAGCGCACCGCCGCCGGCGCCTCGGTGGTCTTCTCCAGCCACCAGCTCGAACTGGTCGAATCGTTGTGCGACGCGGTCGGGATCATCAACAACGGCCGGATGCACGCCTCGGGCACCGTGGCCGAGCTGCGCGGGGACAGCCGCGCGGTGCGCTATCGGGTGCGGCTGGCGAACGCGCCGGCGGGTTGGGCGGAGGCGCTGCCCGGCCTGAAGGTGCTCTCCTCGGAGTCGGAGAGCGACACGGTGCTGGTCGAACTGCTTCCCGGAACCAGCGAGCAGGCTCTGCTCGACGGGGCCCGGGCGGCGGGCCGGGTGCTGGCGTTCGCGCCCGCGACCCCCTCGCTCGCCGAACTCTTCCGCGAGGTCGTCAACGGAACGGAGGTCGGCGCGTGAGCACCGGCGGCAGCACGTTTTGGTCCGCCGTGCGGCTGGTCGCGCGCCGCGAGTTCACCGAGCGCATCCGGGATCGGGGCTTCCAGATCTCGGTGGCGGTGATGCTGGCGATCCTGCTCGCATCGGTGGCCATCCCGGCCGCGCTCGGCGGCGGGTCGGACAAGTACGACGTGGCCTTCCTCGGGCCGCAGCAGACGCAGCTCGCACAGACCGCACAGCGCCAGGCGACGCTGCTGGACGTGGACGTGCGGGTCGGCTCCGTCGCCGACCGGGCGGCGGCCGAGAAGGCACTCGCGGACGGGAAGCTGGACGCGGTCGTGGACAACGGCCGGATCCTGGTGGACAGCAAGCTGGCCGACCCGCTGGCGGCCGTGCTGCAGAGCTCTTGGGCCACCGTGGAGCGCGACCAACGGCTGGACGCGGCGAAGATCGACCCGGACGTGGTGAACCAGGCCTCGGCGATCGCGCCGATGCCCAAGACCACCCTGGATCCGGACGCCGACCAACGCGACGCGCGCAAGGGCATCGCCTTCATCGGCACGCTCGTGCTCTACGGCATGCTCATGCTGTTCTGCATGTGGGTGGCCAGCGGCGTGGTCGAGGAGAAGTCCAGCCGGATCGTGGAGATCCTGCTCGCGACCGTGCCCGCCCGCGCGCTGTTGACCGGCAAGATCCTCGGGATCGGCCTGCTCGGCCTGCTCCAGATGCTGGTCACCGCGGTGGTCGGGCTGGCCGCGGCGTCCGCGCTGGGCAGCATCGAGTTGACCGGCGCGATGGTCTACCCGGTGGCGCTGGTGCTGCTGTGGTTCGTGGTGGGCTACGCGATCTACGCGTGCATGTTCGCCGCCGCCGCGGCCCGCGTCTCCCGCCAGGAGGACCTGCAGAACGTCATCACGCCGATGACCTCGCTGCTGATCGCCTCGTTCCTGGCCGCCATCTTCCTCGGCCAGAAGGGCGGCACGCTCGCCCAGGTGCTGGCGTACGTGCCGCCGTTCTCGGCCATGCTGCAACCGGCGCTGACCGCGGCGGACGAGGTCTCCGTGGTGGAGAACCTGGCCGCCTTCGCGATCGCCCTGGTGGCCCTGGTGGCGCTGGTGCGGCTCGCGGCCCGGATGTACGAGGGCGCGGTGTTGCGGATGGGCGGCAAGGTCGGCTTCAAGGAGTCGCTCGGCAAGTCGACCCGCAAGCGTTGAACCGAGGCTTCGACCGCAAACGCCCAACCGGCGCGCGCACGACAGGGCCCGCCGTCCCCCGAGGGGCGGCGGGCCTGTCGATGTTCCGCTCGGGTGCGCTCAGCGGCGGTTGGCCGCCTTGCGGGCCTCCACGGCGAGCCGGCGCTCCTCGAAGCGCACCACCTGGGAGTCCAGGCCGCCGAGGAACAGCGCGAGCTCCTCGCGGGCCTTCTCGCCCTCCGGGCCCAGGTCCGTGCGTTCCATGATCTTGAGGTGGCGCAGCACCGGCAGGATCACGTCGTTCTGGTGGATCGGCAGGTTGTACACGCCACCCACCGCGAGCTTGGCCGCCGCGCGCTCGAAGCCGCTGATCCCGTGCCCGGGCATCCGGAAGTCGGTGACCATCTCGGTGACCGCGCGCATCGCCTGGTCCGGGGCGATCTCGAAGGCGGCCTTGAGCAGGTTGCGGTAGAAGACCATGTGCAGGTTCTCGTCCGTGGCCACCTTCGCGAGCAGTTGCTCGGCGATCGGGTCGCCGCAGGTGCGACCCGAGTTGCGGTGCGAGACCCGGGTGGCCAGCTCCTGGAAGGTCACGTAGGCGATCACGTGCAGCGGATTGTCCATGTGGTCGCCCTGGTAGCCGGCCTCCATGTGCTCCATTCGCGAGCGCTCCAGCGCGACCGGGTCCACCGCCCGGGCGGCCATCAGGTAGTCGCGGATCGCGATGCCGTGCCGGCCCTCCTCCGCCGTCCAGCGGTGCACCCAGGTGCCCCACGCGCCGTCGCGGCCGAACATCGCCGCGATCTCGTAGTGGTAGCTGGGCAGGTTGTCCTCGGTCAGCAGGTTCAGCGTGAGAGCTATCCGGCCGACGTCGGTGAGCCCGGACTCCTGCGGAGTCCACGCCTCGCCGCCGAGCACGCCGTCGAAGTCGCGACCGGCGCTCCACGGCACGTACTCGTGCGGGAACCACTCCTTGGCCACCGCGAGGTGGCGGTCCAGCTCGACGGCGACGACCTGCTCCAACTCACGGAGCAGGTGCTCACCGGTCGGGGCGGGGGCGAGAAGGTTCATCGGCTCTCCAGGGCATAGGCAGACAACGTCGTACAGCGGCAGACACGGAGGACGACGCTGTGCATCGCCCGCACGACGCGTCCCTACGATTCCGTAACTTACGACAGCGTAGGTTGGTTCCACCCCAAGACGGAAATGTGATCCACGACTCTCGCACGTACGTACGATCGCTTTCGGCCCCGGCGACCGCCCGCACCGGGGCGGTCGCCGCCCGGAATCAGCCCGCCGGGAAGCCGATCCGCATCATCAGACCGCCCTCTTCCCGGGGCTCGACCTCGATCCAGCCGCCGTGCGCCCGCACGATCGAGCGCACGATGGACAGCCCGAGCCCGACGCCCTTGTCGCTGGCGGTCCGCTCGGTGCGCAGCCGCCGGAACGGCTCGAACATGTTGTCCACCTCGTAGCCGGGCACCACCGGCCCGGTGTTGACCACGGTGAGCACCGCGACCCCCGCGGTGGTCTCGGTCGAGATGTCCACCGTGCCCCCGGGCCGGTTGTAGCGCACCGCGTTCTGGATCAGGTTCATCGCGACCCGCTCCAGCAGCACCCCGTTGCCCTGCAGCACGGCGGGGCCCAGCTCGTCGTCGAGCGTCACCTTGCGCTCGGCCGCCTCCGCGCCGGTCTGGTCCACCGCGCGGCGGGCCACCTCGGCCAGGTCGACCGGCTTGCGCTCGGTCAGCTCGTTGTCGCTGCGGGCCAGCAGCAGCAGGCCCTCGATCAGGCCCTCGCTGCGCTCGTTGGTGGCCAGCAACGTCTTGCCGAGCTGCTTGAGCTCGACGGACGCCTCCGGATCGCCGAGCGCGACCTCCAGCAGGGTGCGGTTGATCGCCAGCGGGGTGCGCAGTTCGTGCGACGCGTTGGCGACGAACTTGCGCTGCGACTCCAGCGAGCGATCCAGCCGGTCGAGCATGTCGTCGAAGGTGTCGGCGAGTTCCTTGAACTCGTCGTCCGGACCGTCGAGGTCGATCCGCCGGTGCAGATTGGATCCGGCCACCTCGCGGGCGATCGAGGTGATCCGCTCGAGCGGGCGCAGCACCCGGCCGGCCATCACGTAGCCGAACCCGAAGGCGATCACCGACAGCAGCAGCAGGGCCAGCAGCGACTGCTGGAGCAGCGAGTTCAGCGCGGCGTCGCGCTGGTGGATCTGCTGGATGGTCTGCCACTGCTCGAACTGGTCGGGCGTCATCGGCACGCCGTTGATGGTCATCAACGTGTTCGGCGCCAGGCTCAGATTCAGCCGGCCCTCGGTCAGGCTCTGCCGCACCAGCAGGTAGACGGTGCCCAGCAGGAGCACCCCGGCGATCAGGAACATCCCGCCGTACAGCGCGGTCAGCCGCATCTTGATGGTGGAGCGCAGCAGCGCGGGCAACTGCGAGGGGGCCATCCGCGACAACCGCGACATCTCCGCCGCGTCGTCGGCGTCGCGGCCCAGGATCAGCCGGCGTCCGCCGGTGGCCGGACGCTGGGGGTCGCGACCCGGCTCGCGCACGGGTTCGCGGTTGGGCCTGGGCGGCGCGCCCGGTGGCGCGCTGGGGCGCGGCGGCTGGGGCGGTCGGCCCGGACGGGGCGGTGGGCCGGTCTTCGCCGCCGGGTTCGGCTTCGCCGCCGGGTTCGGCTTCGCGGGCGCGGTCGAGGCGCCCGCGGCCGGCTCCGCGGATCCGGCTGCGGTACTTCCGGCTTCCGCCGGGACGGCCCGAGAGCTGTCGTTCATGGCGGTCCTCAAATGCGGTATCCGGCGCCGGGCACCGTCAGGATGACGGGCGGCTCGCCGAGCTTGCGGCGCAATGTCATGACGGTGACGCGGACGACATTGGTGAACGGATCGGTGTTCTCGTCCCATGCCTTCTCGAGCAGTTGCTCGGCCGAGACCACGGCGCCATCGGCGCGCATCAGCACGTCCAGCACCGCGAACTCCTTGGGCGACAGGTGCACCGGGACACCCTCGCGCAACACCTCGCGCCGGTTCGGGTCGAGCCGGATGCCGGCCCGCTCCAGCACCGGCGGCAGCGGGGAGACGGCCCGCCGGCCGAGTGCGCGCACCCGGGCGATCAGCTCGCTGAACGCGAAGGGCTTGGGCAGATAGTCGTCCGCTCCCAACTCCAGGCCCTCGACCCGATCGCTGACGTCGCCGGCGGCGGTCAGCATGAGCACCCGCATCGGAATGCCCGTCTCCACCACCGCCCGGCACACGTCGTCGCCGTGCACGATCGGCAGGTCCCGGTCGAGCACCACCACGTCGTAGTCGTTGACGGCGATCCGTTCCAGCGCCGCCTCCCCGTCGTACACCACGTCGACGGCCATGGCCTCTCGGCGCAACCCGGTCGCGACCGCGTCCGCCAGGAGCTGCTCGTCCTCGACTACGAGAACCCGCACCGGCTGTGCCTCCTGCTCGATGAGTGGATGGATCCGTTGTCCATCTTCCCCCGCGCCCCGGTAAAGCCTCGGTAAGCCGGCCGGCCGACCGGGGCGGGCGGGATCGGCCCGGCGAGCGCGTCGCGCCGCGGACGTTACGGGACCCCCCGAAGGAGGGAAGGATTCCGGTACGCCCCGGAAAGTCCGATCCCGGGCCGGCGGGCCGGAAATCGCCCCTGGTCACACCCTTAGGTCGAGCCCCGTCAAAGGCCCGGATCCATGGTTTCCCCGGCATTGCACGGGGGGAGGACAACCGAAACCGGCGACGACGAGTGACATTGGGGCGGCCTTATGGACGAATTCACGGCCGGCGTACTGCGGCGCATACGTGAGACCGAACAGGCTCTGAAGCAGGCCTGTGACACCGGCGACGACTTCCTCGTCGAGGTGGAGCAATCCGAGTTGGACGACCTCCTGCGGATGGCGTCCGAGCACGGCGTGCGGGTGCTTCCCGAAAGCGCCTAGGCACTCCGCTCGGGCGAGAGCACCCGAGCCACGCATGGACACACGGTTCTTGATCTCCCCCGGCGAGGTCCCCAGTGGACGCCGGGGGTTCGGCTGTCGGGCCGAATTCGCGAAGGCCCGGATCCGGTGCGGGGGCACCGGGTCCGGGCCTTGCGCATGCTCGGGTCTACGCGTGCAGGGCGGCCAGCGCGGCCTCGAGTTCGGCACGCAGTCCGGCGGGCGCGGCCAGGCACAGGCTCGACCCGTCGGGCTCGGGCCACAGGTCCTCGATCACCTCGGCGCCGGCCTCGCGGGCGATCAGCGCGCCCGCGGCCACGTCCCACGGATTCAGGCCACGCTCGTAGTAGGCGTCGACCCGACCGGCGGCCACCGAGCACAGGTCGATCGCGGCCGAGCCGGCCCTGCGCAGGTCGCGCACGCGCGGCAGCAGCGCGCCGATCACGGCGGCCTGCCGGGTGCGCCGCTCGGCGGTGTAGCCGAACCCGGTCGCCACCAGCGCCCGGGCCGACTCGACCGAGGCGCGGCAGTGGATCGGCTTGCCGTTGCGGTAGGCGCCGCCGTCGCGCACGGCGTGGAAGGTCTCCCCCACCACCGGCACCTCGACCACGCCCAGCAGGGTGCCCTCGGCGGTCTCGGCGGCGATCGACACACACCACCCGGGCAGGTCGTACAGGTAGTTCACGGTGCCGTCGATCGGGTCGATCACCCAGCGCACGCCGCTGCTGCCCGCGGTCGCGTCGCCCTCCTCGCCGAGGAAGCCGTCGTGTGGTCGGTGCGCGCGGATGCGTTCGATGATCAGCTTCTCCGCGGCCGTGTCCATCTCGGTGACCACGTCGGTGGGGCTGCTCTTGGTCGCCGCGACGCCGAGGTCGGCGGGACGCTCGTGCAACAGGAAGCCGCCGGTGTGCCGGGCCGCGTCGCGAGCGATGGCCAGGAGTTCCGCGGTGTCGATCGTCATGGACCCATCCTGCCGGCGGAGCCGTGCAGGGCCTCGCCGCGCGGCGACCGCGCGGCCGCCTCCGGGTCGGCGCGCAGCGCCCGGGGGTCCGGGCAACAGCCCACCGGGCACACGTCGTGCGCGGCGCCGAGCACACCGAGCGCGCACCGCGCGGGCGCCTCGCCGCGTACCGTCGCGGCGCGCTCCAGGAGCAGGTCGCGCACCGCGCCCGCGAACCTGGGGTCGGCGCCGGTGGTCGCCGCTCGGGCCACCGGCAGCCCGAGCCGCGCGGCGGTCGCGGCGGCCTCGACGTCGAGGTCGTAGACCACCTCCATGTGATCGGAGAGGAATCCGATCGGCACCAGCACCACGGCCGGTGCAGTGCCGTCCTCGGCCGACGCCACGAGGTGGTCGTTGACGTCCGGCTCCAGCCACGGCACCTGCGGCGGGCCGCTGCGGCTGGAGTACACCAGGTCCCAGTCGTGCTCGCGCCCGAGCGCGCGCGCGACGCCCTCGGCGACCAGGCGCGCGGTCTCCCGGTGCTGCTCGACGTATCCGCCGCCGGCCGGGCCGGCGGTGCGCGCGGTGACGGTGGGGATCGAGTGGGTGACCATCACCAGTCGGGCGCCGGCCCGCACCGCCTCGGGCAGTTCGGCCAGCGCGGCCAGCACGTGGTCCACCAGCGGCTCGACGAAACCGGGATGGTCGAAGAAGTGCCGCAGCTTGTCGAACACCGGTGCCCGGTCGCCGACCTCGGCCCGGGCCTCGAGCAGGTTCTCGTGGTACTGCCCGCAGCCCGAGTAGGAGGCGTAGGCGCTGGTCACCAGGACCGCGGCACGGCGGATCCCGTCGTCGGCCATCCGCCGCACGGTGTCCGCGAGATACGGGCGCCAGTTGCGGTTGCCCCAGTAGACCGGCAGCCGCAGTCCCTGTGCGGCGAAGTCCGTCTCGATCGCCGCGATCAGGGCGCGGTTGTGCGCGTTGATCGGGCTGGCACCGCCGAAGTGGGCGTAGTGGCCGGCGGCCTCCTCGAGGCGTTCCCGGGGCACCCCTCGGCCCGCGGTCACGTTCTCCAGGAACGGGAGCACCTCGTCGGGGGCGTCCGGCCCGCCGAAGGAGAGCACCAGGAGCGCGTCGTACGGACTGGGGTCGGGGGCCTGTGTCGCGTGCATGTCTGTGATCCTCGCATCGCGGCCCCGCCCGCCCCAACGCCCCGGCCCGCGCGCGGCGTGAGTTGCGGCCCATCGGGCCCCGGCCCCTTCCCGGTCCGATGACCGGCGAGTAATGTCCGGCTGATCCCACGGCGACCCCAGGAGGAACCCGTTGAGCAGCGCCACCCCCGCCGTCTCCAAGACGCCGCCGATCTGGCGGAACTGGACCGGAAACCAGTCCGCGCGGCCGCACTCGGTACTCACTCCGAGGTCGGCCGAGGAGATCTCGGCGGCGGTCCGCCGGGCGGCGGCACAGGGTCTGGCGGTCAAGGCCGTCGGCGCCGGGCACTCGTTCACCTCGGTCGCGGTCACCGACGGGGTGCAGATCCGCCCGGAAGGGCTGACCGAGGTGCACGCGCTCGATCGTGCGGCGGGCACCATCACGGTCGGGTCCGGGATGCGGCTGAGCGACTTCAACGCGCTGCTCGCCGGCTACGGCCTCGCGCTCGCGAACATGGGCGACATCGCGGTGCAGAGCCTCGCCGGCGCCACGTCCACCGGCACGCACGGGACCGGGCGGGTGTCCGGATCGCTGGCGGCGCAGATCCGGGGCATGGAGATCGTGCTGGCGGACGGCGAGATCACCACGTGCTCGGCGACCGAGAACGCGGAGTTGTTCGCGGGTGCCCGGGTGGGTCTGGGCGCGCTGGGCGTGGTGACCGCGCTGACGTTCGCGGTGGAGCCGAGCTTCCTGTTGGAGGCGCGCGAGGAGCCGATGCGGCTGGACGCGGTGCTCGCCGACTTCGACGCGCTGTGCGCGGACAACGAGCATTTCGAGTTCTATTGGTTTCCGCACACCGACAACTGCAACGTGAAGCGCAACAACCGGATCGAGGGGCCGGCGAAACCGCTGTCGAAGGCGCGTTTCCTGCTGGACGACGAGTTGTTGTCCAACGGTGTGTTCTCGCTGGCCTGCCGGGTCGGCCGGGCCGCGCCCAGGACGGTGCCCACGATCGCGCGCCTGTCCAGCCGCGCGTTGTCGGCGCGGACCTATTCGGACACCTCGCACAAGGTGTTCACCAGCCCGCGCCGGGTGCGCTTCATCGAGATGGAGTACGCGCTGCCGCGGGCGGCGGCCACGGCCGCGCTGACCGAGGTGCGTGCCTTCGTCGAGGCGGCGGGCCTGCCGATCAGCTTCCCGGTCGAGGTGCGGGTGGCCCCGGCGGACGATCTGTGGATGTCCACGGCGTACGGGCGCGACACCGCCTATATCGCGGTGCACATGTACAAGGGCACGCCGCACGAGCGGTACTTCACCGAGGTGGAGAAGATCATGGTCGGGCACGGCGGGCGCCCGCACTGGGGCAAGATGCACACCCGCGACGCGGAGTACTTCGCGAAGCTCTACCCGAGGTTCGCCGACTTCACGGCGCTCCGGAACCGGGTGGATCCGGAGCGCCGCTTCGGCAACGACTACCTGCGTCGGGTGCTGGGCGACTGAGGCCCGCCGCACCGGCGCCGGTCCCAGGGCTAGCGCGTGCCGGCGCCCGCGTTCGACCGCGAGTCGCCGTCCGCGCCGCCCTGGGCGGTGCCGCCGGCGTCGTTGCCGGCCGCCGCCCCGCCGTTCGCGGTGCCGGCCCCGCTCGAGCCGCCCGCCGGCGGGGTCGCGGGCGGCGCCGTGCTCGGCGGCTTGGAGTCGCTCGGGTCGGACGAGGGGGTGTGGCTCGGTCGCGTGGACGGGGTGGTCGAGGGCACCGAGGTCGCCCCCGTGCCGTTCTCGCCGGTCGTGCCCTGGTCGCCGGTGGCCGGCCCGTGCGTGGGTGCGGGCGTGGAGCCGGTCGGCTGCGGGGTCGAACCGCCCGGCTGCTTCGGGGTGTCGGGTCGGGCGGGCTTGTCGTCGACGATCCGCGAGATGGTCGAGCCGCCCGCGTCGCCGTGTCCGAACAGGCTCGCGAACGAGCGGCCGATCGCGGTCTCGGTGAGCGTCACCACACCCATCGCCACCACGAACACGAGCACCGCCCCGACCAGCGAACGGGCCAGCCAGACCCGCTTGTCGCCGTCCGCGACCGGTTCGGCGTCCGTCCCGGCACCGCCGAGCAGGCGCTCCGCGCGCGTCGAGCCCGTGACCGGCGCGGTCCGCGCATGCTCCTCGAACCGGGTGTAGTCGCCGACCGGCAGCAGCATCGTCTCGTCGGCGGCCGATCCCGGGTCGGCCACACCGGTGGGTCGCTCCGGTACGGCGGCGGGGTCCGGACTCGGCCCGCCCTCGTGCGGCGGGATCAGCGTCGCCCGCACGTCGCGCAGTTGCTCGCCGGTGCGGCGGAACAGGTGCACGTAGAGCGCGCTTCCGACCGTGGCGACCACGCTCGCGAGCGCCGCGCCGATCACCGTCCCGGCGACGCCCAGCGTCGAGAGCAGGAAAGCCGAGGAGATGGCCGCCAGGGCACTGCCCACAACCTGCACCGCGTTGACATCGATCCGGCGACGTTCATTCTCGGTCCTTTCCGGCATCACTTTCCTTGCCCGTCCGAGCACGGACGGTGGTTAATCATGAAAAACAGGACTTCACCCTGGTTACGACTGAACGGCCCATCGACATCGTTCCGATCGGCCCAATCTTGTGATCGACATCACCCCGGACGGCCGAAAACGACTCGTCCGAACGGGACGCGCCGATGCGGCGCGGTGTGTCCCGGTAGAGCCCCCGAATGGAGTACTGTTCACGCCAGGTTCCGGAACGACCTGTGCGCGAAGGGGGAGGCGACCGACCGCGGAGGTCAGGGTGGGGCGCCGCCCCGGTATCTACCCGAAATGGTGTAACCAAGGCAATTCGGCCAGTCAGGTAATAAATCCGACACGCCGGACAACTCGGTCAGGTTGTGGCCACGCCGAGGCTGGGCAGGTCACACTCGTAGCGGGAGCAACGACGCAGGTGACGTCGGCAGGCACCACCCGGGAGGTCCCCATGCCCGAACTGCGTGTCGTGGCCGTCAGCAACGACGGCACACGGTTGGTGCTGAAGGCTGCCGACGGCACTGAGTACATGTTGCCCATCGACGAACGGCTCCGTGCCGCCGTCAGGGGCGACCGCGCCAGGCTCGGCCAGATCGAGATCGAGGTCGAGAGCCAGCTGCGTCCGCGTGACATCCAGGCCCGGATAAGGGCCGGTGCCACCGCGGAGGAGGTCGCACAGCTCGCCGGAATCCCGGTGGACCGGGTGCGGCGTTTTGAGGGCCCGGTCCTCGCCGAGCGCGCCTTCATGGCCGAACGCGCCCGCAAGACCCCCATCCGTCGGCAAGGCGAGAGCACCGGCCCGCTGCTCGGCGAGATCGTCACCGAACGCCTGCACCTGCGCGGCGCGGACTCCGAGTCCGTGCAGTGGGATTCGTGGCGGCGCGACGACGGTAGCTGGGAGATCCTGCTGCTCTACCGCGCCGATGGCGAGATGCGCTCCGCGAGTTGGAGCTTCGATCCGCCCCGGCGCCTGGTCACCACCAACGACGACGAGGCCCGTTCGCTGATCGGCGAGCACCCGGCGGCGTCCGAGACCCCGTTCCCGTTCCGACCGCGCCTGGCCACCATTCCGCGCGAGAGCGACGACGACGCGATCACCAGCCTGCTCGACGCCGTCCCGGGTCTGCGCGGCGAACCGCAGACCCAGTCGGCCTCGCCCGGTCCGATGCGCATCGACGTCACCGCACTGGCCGAACGCCCGCGCGTGGGCAGCATCGAGCGGGCGGAACGGGCCGAGCGCGTCGAGCGTCCCGAGCGGATCGAGCGCGTCGAGCGGTCGGAACGCCCGGAGCGCGCCGAACCGATCGAGGAAGAGGAGACCCAGGCCCCCGCCGCGGCGGCGGGCGCGGGCAGCGCGTACGAGAACGTCCTGGTGCCGCGCGGCGTGGTCGGCCCGCACCGCGAGCGGCTGGTCGGCAGCACCGACCGACAGGCCGAGGCCGACGGCGTGCGTCCCGGCCGCCGGGCGACCGTGCCCAGTTGGGACGAGATCGTGTTCGGGAGCAGGCGCAAGCGCCGGGAATGATCGACGGCACGACAGACGGGTACGACAGGAGCCGAGGGCCCGCACGGGCCCTCGGCTCCTGTCGTGCGCTCGTCGCCGGCACCGCGGTCCGAGCGCGCTACTCGCCGGTGGCCACCGGGCGTTCCGGGTCGGTGATCCAGTCGCTCCAGGAACCGGCGTACAGCGCGGCCGGCACGCCGGCCAGCGACAGTGCGAGCACCTCGTGCGCGGCGGTCGCGCCGGAACCGCAGTACGCGGCGACCCGGGCACCGTGGACCGCGCCGCGGGCCGCGAAGTACTCCTTGAGCTCGGCGGGTTCGTGGAAGCGGCCGTCGGCGTGCGTGTACTCGGTCGCGGGCGCGCTGACCGCGCCGGGGATGTGGCCGGCCTTCGCGTCGATCGGCTCGGTCTCGCCCCGAAAGCGCTCCGCGGCACGAGCGTCCAGCAGCACCCCGCCCGCGGCCACCAGGGCCGCGGTCTCGTCCGCGTCCAGGCGTGTCATCCCGCCCGGGCGCGGGACGAACGCGCCCGGTGCGGCGGGTTCCGGCACCACGTCGGTGACCGGGTGCCGCTCCGCCGTCCAGGCCGCGAAGCCGCCGTCGAGCACGCGCACCCGGTCGTGGCCGAAGTAGCGCAGCAGCCACCACGCCCGCGCCGCGGCGACGCTCGGCCCACCGTCGTAGACGACCACGTCGATCTCCGGGCCGATCCCCAACCGGCGCATGCTCGCGCCGAACGCGGCCGGCTCGGGCATCGGATGCCGGCCGCCGGCGCCGCCGGGGGTGTGCGGTCCGGACAACTCCGCGGCGAGATCGACGAAGTGGGCGCCGGGGATGTGGGCGACCCGGTACGCCTCGATGCCGGGCGGGCCGCCGAGTTGCCACGTGACGTCGAGCACCAGCGGCGGCGACGAACTGTCCAGGGCGGCGGCCAGGTCGGCCGCCTTGATCAGGGAACTCATACCGGCATCCTGCCTCGTGCGGCGGCCATCGACGAGCACATGTCCGACGCGGGTGGCAGCATCGATGACGGATCGTCCCGAATTGTCGGCATCTGTCGAGGAGGCATCGATGAGCGAGTGGACCTCGCGATATCCCACCGGGGTGCCCTGCTGGGTGGACCTGGGCGTCCCCGACGTCGAAGCCGGACTGGCCTTCTATCGCGGCCTGTTCGGCTGGGAGGGCGAGATCGGGCTGGCCGGGGTGGGCCACTACACCACCTGCACGCTCGGCGGCCGTCCGGTCGCCGGCCTGATGGGCCGCATGCCCGGTCGACAGGGCCCGGTCGCCTGGACCACCTATCTGGCCGCGGACGACGCGGACGCGGTGATGCGACGGGTCGGCGCGGCCGGCGGCACGGTGATCGCGCCACCGATGGACGTCATGACGTTCGGCCGCATGGCGGTCGCCGCCGACCCCACCGGCGCCGTGTTCGGCGTGTGGCAGGCGGGCGACCACAACGGCGCGGGCGTGGTCAACGAGCCCGGCGCGGTGGTGTGGAACGAGTTGTACACGCCGGACAGCGCACGGGCCAAGGAGTTCTACACGGCGGTCTTCGACTTCACCTACGAGGACATGTCCGACGCCGACTTCGACTACGCGACGTTCCACGTCGGCGGTGTCCTGCGCGGCGGCGTGGCGGGCGCGCGGAACGGCCCGCCGGCGCACTGGGCCGCGTACTTCGCGGTGCGCGACGCGGACGAGACCGTCGACCGGGTGGACAGCCTGGGCGGCAGGGTGCTGCGCGGCCCGGAGGAGTCGCCGTACGGCCGACTGGCGGCCGTGCGGGATCCGCAGGGCGCGGTGTTCAACGTGATCGCGGTGGCATCGAATCCGAATGATCCGCAATAGTCCATCCGGTCCGAATTCACCTGCGGGAGTGCCGGGTTCGACCCGCCGCTCCGGCCGAAACCACTCCGCCCTTGAATCAAACGGGTGACGTAGAGTCGAGCGTGACGGGCTCCCGTCCGGAAACGGGGTCCGGGATCGGCGGGACCCGTGCGCCTACGTACACACGGATCACGTCGCCCGCGGCCTTCCTCGGCCGGGAGACGCATCTTCTTCGTCCCGACCATCGAGGGGGTCCATTTCCATGGGCAAGCTGTTCAAGATCGTCCTGTTGCTCGCCGCCGCCGCGGGCGTCGCCACGCTCGTCGCGTCGAAGCGGCGCAACCAGGCCTGAACCGGCCCGGGTTCATCGAAGGGACGGCCTCGTCCGGAGGCCGTCCCTTCGGCATGAGCGCCCTTGGGCATGAGCGCGGCGCCCGGGCGTGACGTGAGGACACGCCCAGGTCCTGTCCGCCGGACAGGGCCTAGCCGCGCGCCTCCAGCAGCGGCACCAGTTGCTCCGCCGACGTCATCGAGCCGTGCACGCCGGTGAGGCGGGATTCGCCCGGTTCGCGGCGGGAGGCGACCACCGCGATGTCGCCGAAGGCCGCCGCGACGATGTCACCGACGCGGGCACGGACCCGGTCCTCGACGACCGGGCCGAACCAGCCGGACTCGATCGCCTCCTCCCCGGTGACCACCCACATCTGGTCGCCGAGCATGTCGTCCCAGATCGCGTGCACGTCCCTGGTCGCACCCGGGCGCGTGTAGACGTGCCGCGCGCGGGACTCGCCGCCCAAAAGGGCGACGCCGGCGGACAGGGCGGGGTCGGTGTCCACGTCGATCCGCTTCTCGGGCGCCACGTCGACCATGCCGTGGTCGGCGGTCACGTACAGGACCGAGTCGGCGGGCAGCCCCTCGGCCATCGCCCGCGCGACGCCGTCGATCCGGCGCAGCTCGGCGCGCCATTCGGGCGAGTCGACGCCCATACCGTGGCCGCAGCGGTCGAGTTCGCTCGCGTAGGTGTACACCAGCACAGGCCCCGGTTGGGCGAGTTGTTTGTGCACGCCCTTGACCCTGGGCGCGCCGAATTCGGCGCCGATGTAGCGACCGCCGCCCAGCACCGCCCTGGTCAGCGGCGTGTGTTCGAACATGCCGTCGTTGACCTGCGCGACGGTGATCCCGGCGGCGGCGGCCCGCTCGAGCAGGCTCGGGTACGGCTGCCAGTCCCGCGGACGGATGTCGTCGACCCACCGCAGTTGGTTCATCAGCCGGTTCTCGCCGGGCACCGCCACCGAGTAGCCGACCAGGCCGTGTACGCCCGGGGTGAGCCCGGTGCCGAACGACGCGAGGCTGGTCGCGGTGGTCGCCGGGAAGCCGGCCGTCAGGGGCCGGCCGCTGCCCGCGAACGACGTCTCCAGGAGCGAGTGCAGGTACGGCGCCTCGACCGGATGCTCGCGCAGCAGGTCCCAGCCCAGGCCGTCGATCAGGAACACGCACGCGGCGCGCGCGGGCGCGAGGCCGAGCGTGTTCTCCTCTCCGGGCATGCCGAGGGAGGCGGCTATCGAGGGCATCAGGTCGGACAACGCCCCGGTCCCGTAGCGAGGCAACGGGACCGGGGGTTGTTCGTCGAGCCAGACGGAGGCACTCACTGGTTGATGCCGGCCACTGCCTCGGACAGCGCGCGGGCGAACGTGAGGGTGCGCTCCACCGCTTCCGGACCGTCGGCGGCCTCGCTGACCCGCAGCGAGAGGTCGTCGGCGGTCAACGAGCCGGTGTAGCCGTGGTCGACCTCACAGTTCGGGTCGGCACACCCGGCCGGTTCGAGGTCGATCCGGCCGACCGCGCCCCACCCGATGGTGAGCACGGCCTCGCGGGGCGGGGCTCCCGGAACGTATTCGGCGGGGTTGCCCACGACGCGACTGACCACGACCGACTCGAGGCGGTCGATCCGAACGGTCTCGGTGGACGTCGTCGCGTAGGGAGTGGGCGACGTGTCGTCGGGTGCGTGTTCGTCGGTGTGGCTGACCAGGAAACGGCCTGGCGTGAGCACCAGAACGGTGATGTGGCGGCGGACCTCATTGGAATCGAACGTGGTCTCCTGGTGCACCAGGAAAGCGTCGACCGGCTCGGTGCCGATCGTGGACTCGACCGCGTCGGCAACGAGGCTCGGGTAGTAACCGCTGCGCTCGATGGCCGTGCGCAGCCCCTGGGTCGAGGTGGTGGTCTTAGCCATACCCCCCATCCTGGCACCTCCAAGGGCACACGTGCGCCATCCGCCCCGTTCGAAGGTGGGGTTGCGCACCTGCCGTTGCCAAATGGTGACGGTTTGTCGATGTAATGACAGGACCGAACGGGTGAGGTGGATGCGCACTGTTGGTGCGACATCTACGGATCGCCACCGTGCGCCTTCCGTGCGCCCTCCCGGTGGAGGCCCCGGCGGGGTTGACTCGTCTCCTGAGAGGACCGCCGGGGCAACAGGGACGCGCCGTCGACACGGTGGCACCGACGGAACTCTCGCGACACTCGCGTCCTCGAGGGAGGGAGCGAGTGACACCGCCTCACCGCCGGGGACACTCGGGGAAACGACCGGCGCGGGGCGGCCTGGTCCGGACAGCGTCGAACGGCATGAATTGCGCGGCCATGTGGAGGGCAGGCGCGGAGGGGCATGCCGCGGAGCGGATCCGGCCTGGAGCCGCCGCCGTACGTAGGTGCCACAGCTCGGGGTGGCATGTGAGTACGGCGGCGGTTCCGCATCTCCGGACGGCTTCCGCCGGGATCAGCCGGGATCAGCCGGGATCGGCGCGACGCTCGACGTGCCACGGCGCCGGCTACGGTCGGGACAGCGACCTGGGGCCGAGGTCGGTGCGGGCCGGCGGGCGGGACAGTCGGATCTGCGCGCCGAGCACGTGCGCGCCCTCCGCCGCCACGATCACCGGGTTCAGTTCGATGGACGTGACCTGGGGCAGGTCGTCGGCCAATCGGGACAGCCGCGACAGCACGTCCTCCAGGGCCGGCACGTCCACCGGGCGCGCGCCCCGGTAGCCGAACAACATCGGCGCCGCCCGCACCTCGCGGACCAGATCCGCCACGTCCTGATCGGTGGCGGGCACCAGTCGGTAGGCCGCGTCGCCCAGCAGCTCGGTGGCCGGGCCGGCCAGTCCGAAGGACAACACCGCGCCGAACGACTCGTCGTAGGTGAGCCCGAGCACGGTGGCGATCCCGTGCGGCGCCATCGGCTGCACCACCAGCCGGGCCTGGTCCGGGCCGCCCAGGCGGGTGGTCATCTCCCGGAACACCCGGCGCAGTCCCGCCTCCGCGCCGATGTCCAGACGTACCCCGTCCACGTCCACGCGGTGCCGCAGGTGTTCGGCGATGGTCTTGAGCGCGACCGGGTAGCCCAGTTCGGTCGCCGCGCGGACCGCCGCGTCCTCGCTGTCCACCCGCACCGCGGGCAGCAGTTCGACGCCGTAGCAGGCCAGCAGGTCGGCGGCGTCCGCCGGGGACAGGCCCACCGCGTCCGCGGCGCCGAGTCGGGCGCGGACCAGCGCGCGGGCCTGATCGGTGCGTACCTCGGGGTGTTCGGGCACCGATCCGGTGGGTCGCCGGCGCCACGCGGCGTAGCGCACCACCTCGGCGAGCGCGCGGACCGCGTTCTCCGGGGCCGGATAGGAGGGCACCGAGCCGAGCGCGGGCACACCGTCCGCGTCCAGCCGGCGCAGTTGTGTGGGCAACCCCTCGTGCGCGAGGTAGGTGGTCAGCAGCGGCTTGCCGATCTGTGCCGCGTGCCCGGCCATCTCCGCGATCACGCTCGCCACCTCGTCGCCGGAGGTGGTCAGCGGCGGGATGAACACGGTGATCACCGCGTCCGTCTCGGCGCAGGCCAGCGCGTCGGCGAGCGCGTCGCGGAAGTCGTCGGCGGTCGCGGAGGTGGTCAGGTCGACCGGGCGCCGGGGCCGCAGGCCCGCGCTCGCGCACGCGTCCTGGGTGAGCAGGCCCAGCGAGTCGGAGTTGCCGATGATCGCGATCCGGTCGCCGGCGGGCAACGGTTGGTAGGCGAGCAGTTGGCCCACGTCGAACAGTTCGGCGACGGTGGGCACCCGGATCACGCCCGCCTGGCGGAACAGCGCGTCGACCGCCGAGTCGGGCAGTGTCAGCGCGCGGGTGACGTGCCCGAGCGGGACGCCCTGGCTGTGCCGCCCGGACTTGACCGCGACCACCGGTTTGGCCCGGGAGACCCGGCGGGCGAGCCGGGTGAACTTGCGCGGGTTGCCGATCGATTCCAGGTGCAGGAGCACCACGTCGGTGGCCGGGTCGTCCTCCCAGTACTGCAACAGGTCGTTGCCGGAGACGTCGGCGCGGTTGCCCGCCGACACGAAGGTGGAGAGCCCGATCCCGCGGCCCACGGTGGACTCCAGGATCGCGATGCCCAGTGCGCCCGACTGGGCGAACATGCCCACCCGGCCGCGGCGCGGCATCCGTGGCGACAGGCTCGCGTTGACCCGCAGGTCCGGGTCGGTGTTCAGCACGCCGAGGCAGTTGGGTCCGATCACCCGCATCCCACGCCGGCGCGCGGCGCGGACCAGGCGCCGCTGCCGTTCGCGGCCCTCGGGACCGGTCTCGGCGAAACCGGAGGACACCACGACCAGACCGTGCACCCCCTTGCGCCCGCACTGTTCGACCACCTGCTGCACCGCGTCCGCCGGGACCGCCACCAGCGCCAGGTCCACTCCCCCGGGGATGTCCAGCACCGAGGCGTAGGTCGGCACGCCGTCGATCGGCTCGCTGCCCGCCTTCGGGTTGACCGCGTACACCTCGCCGGTGAACTCGCCCGAGCGCAGGTTGGCCAGGAGCGTGTTGCCGACCGTGCCCTCGTGCCGGCTGGCGCCGATCACCGCGACCGAGCGCGGGGTGAGCAGTCGGGCGATCGAGCGTGCCTCGGCGCGGTGTTCACGCCCGAGCATGACCCCGAGCGAGGTCTCGGTGGGCGCGAGTTCCAGGGTGAGTCGGACCACGCCGTCCTCGAACGCGGACTGCTGGGTGTAGCCGGCCTCGGTGAACACCGTGACCATGCGACGGTTGGAGGGCAGCACGTCGGCCACGAAGCGTCGGATGCCGCGCTCGCGGGCGACCGCGGCGATGTGTTCGAGCAGGACCGACGCCACGCCCCGGCCCTGCTGGTCGTCCTGGACCAGGAAGGCCACCTCGGCGGTGGAGGAGCGGCCCTGCGGGCCGGTGCGCACCGCGCGTCCGTCCGGGCCGATCCGGTCGTAGCGCACGATCGCGACCATCTCGTCGCCGACGAACAGGCCCAGGCCGACCCGGTCGACCCAGTCGTGCGTGGTGAAATGCCGCACGTCGCGGTCGGACAGCCGGGGGTAGGGCGTGAAGAAGCGCAGGTACTTCGACTCGGCGGAGACGCGCGCGTAGAAGTCGACGAGGCGACCGGCGTCGTCCGGACCGACGGGACGCACGTGGGCGGTGGCGCCGTCGCGCAGCACGACGTCGGCCTCCCAGTGCTCGGGCGGCTTCGGCGACGGACCTGCGGTGTCGGTGGGCTCCACGTTTGCGAGGCTAGCCCCTGCGACGCGTCGCCGGCGGATTCGAGCCGCCCCGACTCGGTGGGTGTCCGGCGCGCCTGATAGACCATCAGATACCGTGCCCGGTCTCGCCGCAGGAGGTAACCCATGTCCGCTCAGGGCCTGTCCGCCGCTTTCCCCGTCGCCGACATGGCCGCGGCGGTGCGGTTCATGACCGCGGTGCTCGGCGCGGAACCGACCTTCGTCGACGGCGAGCGCTGGGCGCAGTTCGACGTGAACGGCGGCCGACTGGCGCTGGCCGGCACCGACCGCGAGGGCGAGTCGGCCTCGGTCATGGTCAAGGTGGCCGACCTGGAGGCGGCCCTGGCGCCGCTGCGCGAGGGCGGGTTCACCGTGGGCGAGTCGGTCGAGGGACCGCACGAGGTGCGGGTTCAGGTGACCGGGCCCGACGGATGGGCCGCCGTGTTGTACCAACCGCGACGCTGACCACGGGTCGCGACGGGACGGCGGATAGCCATGATCATCGGAGTGTCCGAGCGCCGGGGCGAGGCCGAACCCACGCGTCCCGGCGCGTATGCCCCGCCGCTGCCGCTCGCGCCCGGTAGCGTCCTACCGGTGAACGGCTTGCGGATCCTGCCGGAGGTCGCGGACGCGCTCGCCGCCGGCCGACCCGTGGTCGCCCTGGAGAGCACGATCATCGCGCACGGGCTGCCGCGCCCGGACAACCTGCGGATCGCCCGCGAGATCGAGGGACGGGTCCGGGCCGCGGGCGCGGTCCCGGCGACGATCGCGCTCGTGCACGGCCGACCGTCGATCGGGTTGGACGCCGAGACGCTCGAGTTCGTCGCCATGTCCCGGGACGTGCTCAAGGCCGGGATGCGCGACCTGGCCCTGGTCGCCGCCCGGGGCGGGCACGCCGCGACCACCGTGGGCGCGACCGCGCACCTGGCGCATCAGGCGGGCATCCGGGTGTTCGCCACCGGCGGCCTGGGCGGGGTGCATCGCGAGGCGCGGGAGAGCTGGGACGAGTCGGCGGATCTGATCGCGCTGACCCGCTGCGGGCTCACCGTGGTGTGCTCGGGGGTCAAGTCGATCCTGGACGTGGGCGCGACGCTGGAGCGGCTGGAGTCGCTCAACGTGCCGGTGATGGGTTTCGGTACGCACGCGTTCCCGGGGTTCTACCTGGCCGACTCCGGCCACCGGCTGGAGTGGCGGGTGGACACCGCGGACGAGGTGGCCGACGTCGTGCGCGCGCACGAGGCGCTCGGCCTGGGGCGGAACGCCCTCGTGGTGGCGAATCCGGTGCCGCGGGCCGATCAGGTGGACCCGGACCTGCACGATCGGGTGTTGCGTCGGGCGCTGACCGCGCTGGCCGACAGCGGGATCCGCGGCAAGGCGGTCACCCCGTTCCTCCTGGACGTCTTCCACCGCGAGACCGGCGGCGCGAGCCTGAACGCCAACATCGCCCTCATCCTCAACAACGCCGACCTGGCCGCCCGCATCGCGCAGGCCCTGACCATCGCCTGAGCGGCCCGATCGGGGCGCCGGCACCGCCGACTCCGGGCCGATGCCGGCCGGGTGGGGCGCCCGTCGCGGGAGCGTGCTCCTACCACCGTCCGGCGTCGATCTGCGACGTCGTGACCGCCGCCGGCCGGGCCGTACGGACGGTGGAGCTCATCCGCAGGTGCAACACGCAGGCCACCGCCGCGTGCGGGTCCCCCGCCGAGCCGCCCTTCGCGGCGAACGGCAGCCCGTCGTACGGCCCTCCGACCAGTCGCCCGGCCGGCACCAGCGGTTGCACCTCGGTCTCCACCGCGAGCCCGTCCGCGCCCAGCGCGATGCACACCGCGCCCGCGATGTCCCCGCCCGTCGCGTACACCCCCGCGAACGGCGCGGCGGCCAGCGCGCGCCCGACCGCCTCGCCGAGCAGCACCGGAAGCCGGGCGGAGACCACCGGATCGGCCCGGTCCGGGACCAGGGTGCGGATCCCGGCCAGGGGTGTGCCGGTGCGGGCCAGCGCCACCAGGTCGGCCGCGACCCGGACCGGATCGGGCGCGTCGCCCACCTCCAGCCACCGCGCGCCCAGTCGGCGCCGGGTCCAGGCGATCTGCTCGCGGCCGAGCGGGCTGAGGCTGCCCGCGACGCCGAGCACGGGTCGACCGGTGGGCACCGTGCCCAGCGCGCTCGCCAGCGCCGCGCCGAACGGCCCGGGATCCACCGGCAGCCAGCGCGACTCCCCCGCGAGCACGCCGGTCGCCGCCGCCAGTGCGAGCGTCTCCACATCGGCGTCGGTGACCGCGTCGCAGACCAGCACCCGGGCGGCCGGATCGCACAGGGCCCGGACCAGGCCGGGCGGGTCGCCGCGCACGACGTCGAGCGGGACGTGCGCGATCGCCCGATCGATCGTGTCGAACGCCTCGATCACGGCCGCGGACGTCACCGGGCCGAACCCGTCGCGGGCGACTTCGCCGTCCGCGATCGGGACGCCGTGCGCGTGCGCGACACCGGCCTCGACGGGCCGGCCGGCATCGGGACGGGCCGGCACCACCAACGCGCGCACCGGCGGCCCGGGACGGGCGTCGAGCACGTGCAGCAGCGCGCCGGTCTCCGCGCCGGGATTGCCGCGCAGTGTGCCGTCCATGCGCTTGCCCACCAGCGGCGCGTCCGGGAACACCGACGCGCCCGCGACCACCCGCCGCGCGGCCTGCACCCCGGGCAGGTGCCGGGTGGCCAGATCGAACACGAGTACCTCCGGCGCGCCGGAGCACGCCCGAGGTGGACCGCCGGTGACCAGCGTGCGCATCCCCCGCCGGGCGAAGCGCACCGCGGTGGCGTTGGCGCCCGTGAGGTCGTCGGCGAGGACGAGCACGCGCGGGCCGGATCGCCCCGTACTGTCTGTCAATTACGGTCCCGAATGTCGGATCAAGATCATCTTTGTGCGCTTGTTTCCGTAGCCTCTCGGAGTCTTGCGGCCCGGCGCCGCGACGGTCAACGTGAGGAGCCCGGAGCCGGTCGTTGACCGCTCGAACGGGTGATGCGAGGGTGCGTTCCTGCACCGATGCAGCGGTGCTGCGGTAAGGCGACACCGCACGACAGACGGAGGAATTCGGCGATGACGGGTGCGACCGAGGCGTTTCGCGCAGCGCGCGACTTCCTGCTCGAACACCGCGAGGACCAGCCCACCGCGTGCCGGGACTTCCCGCGTCCCGAGCCGACCGAATTCAACTGGGCGCTCGACTGGTTCGACCCGAACGCGCGCGGAAACGACGCCACCGCGCTGTGGATCGTGGCCGAGGACGGCACCGACACCAAGGTCTCCTTCGACGAACTGGCCCGGCGCTCCGACCGGGTCGCGTCGTGGTTGCGGGCGCGCGGGGTGCGGCGCGGCGACCGGGTGTTGCTGGTACTGGGCAACCGGGTCGAGTTGTGGGAGGCGATGCTGGCCGCGATGAAGCTCGGCGCGGTGATCATCCCGGCCACCACGATGCTCGCGCCCGCCGATCTGACCGACCGGGTCACCCGCGGCGACGTCGCGCACGTGATCGCCGAGTCGGCGGTGACTCCGGGCTTCGCCGAGGTGCCCGGAGACTGGACCCGGATCGCGGTGGGCGAACCGAGCCCCGGCTGGCTCGCGTTCGCCGACGCGCACGACTCACAGGGCGCGGACGAGGCGTTCGTGCCGGACGGGCCGACCGCCGCGGCCGACCCGCTGCTGCTGTACTTCACCTCCGGCACCACCGCGCAGCCCAAGCTGGTGGGCCATACCCAGGCGAGCTATCCGATCGGGCACCTGTCCACGATGTACTGGCTGGGCCTGCGGCCGGGCGACGTGCACCTGAACATCTCCTCGCCCGGCTGGGCCAAGCACGCCTGGAGCAATTTCTTCGCTCCCTGGAATGCCGGTGCCACGATCCTGATCGTGCGTCAGGAGCGATTCGCCGCACGCCCGTTGCTGGACACGATGGTGCGTTGTGGGGCGACCTCGTTCTGCGCGCCGCCGACCGTGTGGCGGATGCTGGTCCAGGAGGACCTCGGCGCGTGGCGCACCGCGCTGCGCGAGGTGATCGGCGCGGGCGAGCCGCTCAACCCGGAGGTCATCGAACAGGTGCGGACCGCCTGGGGGTTGACCATCCGGGACGGCTTCGGCCAGACCGAGACCACCGCGCAGATCGGCAACGCGCCCGGACAGCAGGTCCGGCCGGGCTCGATGGGCCGGCCGCTGCCCGGGTACACCGTCGCCCTGCTCGACCCGATCTCCGGCGAGGTGGTCACCGGCGAGGGCGCCGAGGGCGAGATCTGCCTCGAACTCGCGGCACGCCCGCTGGGTCTGATGACCGGTTACCTCGACGACCCGGAGCGCACGGCCGAGTCGATGCGCGACGGTTTCTACCACACGGGCGACGTCGGCACGCGGGACGCGGACGGCTACATCACCTATGTGGGCCGCTCCGACGACGTGTTCAAGGCGTCCGACTACCGCATCTCGCCGTTCGAGCTGGAGAGTGTGCTGATCGAGCACGACGCGGTGGCCGAGGCCGCGGTGGTGCCCTCGCCGGATCCGGTGCGGCTCGCGGTGCCGAAGGCGTACGTGGTGCTCGCCGCCGGGCACGAGCCCACCCGTGAGACCGCGCTGTCCGTGCTGCGGCACGCGCGCGAGGTGCTCTCGCCGTACAAGCGGATCCGCCGGATCGAGTTCGCGGAGTTGCCCAAGACCATCTCGGGCAAGATCCGCCGGGTCGAACTGCGGGGTCGCGAACGCGAGTTGCACGAGGGCGACTTGGCCGGACGGGGCGCGCTGGAGTGGTTCGAGGAGGACTTCCCGGAGCTCAAGGGCTGACCGGACCGGGGCCGGGCCGCCACAGGCCCGGCCCCGGAACGCGCTCAGATCTTGTCGGCGACGATCTTGGCGATCGCGATGTGCTGCGTACGCGGGAGGCCCTTCGCGGCGGGCGCGAGGGACACGTGCGCCTCGACCATCAGGTCGGTGCCGCGCGGCTTGACGAAGTAGACCTCGGGCACCGAGGGCGCCGGATAGGCGCCGTCCCCGGCCACGTACAGCGTCGGGAACGCGCCGAGATCGGTGATCGGCTTCCCGTACTTGGACGCGTCGTTCTTGGCCGCCACGCTCTCCGCCGTGCCGGAGAGCCTGCTGCTCTGGGTGAAGTACTGCACGGTCAGCAGCGACGAGTCGCCCGGGCCGTAGTAGCGGCAGCTGTGCAGCGTGGGGTCGTTCTTGGTGCGCGGAACCTCGCTGCCCAGCACACCCTTGAGCTCGGCGGGCGTGAGCAGGTTGCAGAAGTCCTTGGCGCCGACATCGACGGTGCCGCCGGGCTTGCCGGTCTCCGGCGCGGTTGCGGGCGCGGTGCCCTTGCCCCCGCCGGGCTGCGTGGCCGGCGCGCCGCTCGCGCCGCCGGTCGAGCCGCCGCCCGCCTGGGGCGCGGCCGTGGCCGGGTCCTTCTTCTTCTTGTCGTCGTCGCCCTTGACCTTGTCGACCAGACCGCATCCGCTGGACAGCGCGATGACGGATGCGGCGATCAACAGGCCCGGTACGGCAGGCTTACGCAGGTACAACGTGGTTCTCCATCCCCGTGGGGCGACCGGCGCCTCCTCCACCCCCGTGGATGCGTGACGGAACGTCACGACGGCGCGGATCGCTCGATGTCGCCGATGCGTGTGTGCGGCAGAGCGAGGCTAATGCACGAAATGGATGACCGCTGAAGTGCCGCGGGAGCGATACGGTGACGACCGTGACGACTACGCCGAGTGAATCCGACGGGCTCGTACGCACCGCGACGTTCGGTTGGGGCGGGGCCCGGGCCGCGCTGGGCGTGGTCGCGCTGCTCGACCCGGTGCGGGTGTCCCGACCGTGGATCGGCGACGACGCGGAGCGCACCGGCGCGCTGGTCTTCGCCCGCGCGCTCGGCGGACGCGACCTCGCGCTCGGCGCCGGCGCGATGTTCGCGGCGGGCCGCGGCGAACCGATCCGCGCCTGGGCGCTGGCGGGCTCCGCCGCCGACCTCGGCGACACGCTGATCACCTGCGCGTACCGCGGGAGGCTGCCGCGCGGACGGCGGGCCTTCATCGCGGGCCTGGCCGGGGGCTCGGCCGTGCTCGGCGTGGCCCTGGCCCTCGCCGAGCGGGGCAGGGACCGCCGGGGCCTGTCCTAGGAACGCGGTGGCGGGGCGGTCCGCATCGGGTGCGGGCCGGGCCGATGCCCGACCCGCACCCGATGCGCCTACGCGGCCACCTCGCTCGCCAGGCGGCGCTTGTTCCAGTACGCGACGATCTCCAGAAGCACTCCGGCGGCCACCGCGAGGCCGACCGCGGTCCACGGCATCCGCGTACCGACCAGCTTGAGTTCGAAGAAGTCCTGGAGCCATGGCACCGAGATCACCGTGGCGAACCCGGCACCCATCACCAGCACCAGCGCTATCCGCCACCACGTGTACGGACGGGCGATGATCGCGAGCACCCACAGGCCGACCAGGAACAGCGTCAGCGTCGCGATCGACGTCTCGGCCGTACGGGTGGCGTCCGTCGCGCCGTAGTACGAGCGGGCCAGCAGGTACGCGGTGAAGGTCGCCGTGCCGGCGATCACCCCGGAGGGGCCCGAGTAGCGCAGCACCCGCTTGACGAAGCCGGGACGGGCGCGTTCCTTGTTCGGCGCCAGGGCCAGGAAGAACGCCGGGGTACCGATGGTGAACCAGGCCAGCAGGGTCAGGTGCCGGGGCAGGAACGGGTAGGGCACGTTGGCGATCACGACCAGGATGGCCAGCAGCACCGAGTAGGCGGTCTTGGTCAGGAACAGGTTGGAGACCCGCTCGATGTTGCCGATCACCCGGCGGCCCTCGCCGACCACCGACGGCAGCGTCGCGAAGCTGTTGTCCAGCAGCACGATCTGCGCGACGCCCTTGGTGGCCTCGCTGCCCGAGCCCATCGACACACCGATGTCGGCGTCCTTGAGCGCGAGTACGTCGTTGACGCCGTCGCCGGTCATCGCCACGTTGTGCCCGCGCGACTGGAGGGCGGCGACCATGTCCCGCTTCTGCTGCGGGGTGACCCGGCCGAAGACCGTGTTGGCCTCCAGCACGTCCGCCAGCTCGTTCTGATCGGTGGGCAGCGTGCGCGCGTCCACCGGGTGTTCGGCGCCCTTGATGCCGAGCTTGGCGGCCACCGCGCCGACCGAGATCGCGTTGTCGCCGGAGATCACCTTGGCCGCCACGCCCTGATCGGCGAAGTAGTCCAACGTCGCGCCGGCGTCGTGCCGCAACCGCTGCTCCAGCACCACCAGCGCGGCGGGCGTCACGTCGGCGCCGTCCGGGCCGCCGACGAGGGCGTCCACGGTGTCCGCGAGCGGGGCGTCGGTGCGGACCAGCATCAACACCCGCAGGCCCTGTCCGCCCAGCCGTTCGGCGTCGGCGAGCAGTTCGCCGTGCGCCTGCGTGGTCACCAGCACCTCGGGGGCGCCGATCAACCACGTGGCGCGGGCACCGGCCACCTCGAACGTCGCGCCGCTGTACTTGCGCGCGGACGAGAACGGCACGCTCTCCACCGAGGTCCAGCCGTGCTCGGCCGGGCACTCGTCGATGATCGCGGCCAGGCTCGCGTTCGGGCGCGGCTCGGTGGTGCCGAGCGCGCCGAGCGCGGAGCGCACCGGCAGGCCCTCGGCCAGCTCGCGCACCTCGGCGACGTTCATGCCGCCCTCGGTGAGCGTGCCGGTCTTGTCCAGGCAGACCACGTCGACCCGGGCCAGACCCTCGATCGCGGGCAACTCCTGGACCAGGCACTGCTTGCGCCCCAGACGCACCACACCGACCGCGAACGCCAGCGAGGTGAGCAGCACCAGGCCCTCGGGGACCATCGGCACGATGCCCGCGATCATCCGGGTGACGGCCTCGCGCCAGGTGGTGTCCTCCAGCCGGTACTGGCTGATGATCAGCGCGATCGAGGCCGGGAACAGGATCCAGGTGACGTACTTGAGGATCGTGCTGATCCCGTTGCGCAGTTCCGAGGCCACCAGCGTGAACTTGCTGGCCTCCTCCATGAGCTGCGCGGCGTACGCCTCGCGACCCACCCGGGTCGCGGTGAACGCGCCGTTGCCGGCCACCACGAAGCTGCCGGACATCACCGGGTCGCCCGGGCGCTTGATCACCGGGTCGGCCTCGCCGGTGAGCAGCGACTCGTCGATCTCGAGGTTGTCGGCCTCGACGACCACGCCGTCCACCGCTGCCTTGTCGCCCGCGCCCAGCTCGATCACGTCGTCGAGCACGAGGTCCGAGGGGGACAGCGCGACGGCCCGCCCGTCCCGGCGCACCACCGGCTTGGACTCGCCGATCACCGCGAGCCGGTCCAGGGTGCGCTTGGCGCGCATCTCCTGGATGATCCCGATCCCGGTGTTGGCGATGATCACGAAACCGAACAGGCCGTCCTTGACCGACCCGACGGACAGGATGATCAGCCACAACACGCCGATGACGGCGTTGAACCGGGTGAAGACGTTCGCCTTGACGATCTCGGACGTCGAGCGACTGGAGCGCACGGGAACGTCGTTGACGTCGCCCCTGGCGACCCGTTCCGCAACGTCCGCGGCGGTCAGTCCGACGCCGAGCGGCACGGGGGCATCGCCTTGTTTCCCGTCGGGTCCGTCGACCGGCGGAATGGCTGTCGTCTCTCCGGGCCCGGCGCCCGGCAACGGCTGAGTCATGGGTCTACGTTAAGTGCCCCGGGAGATCGCGGTTGGCGGTGGGCCGCCCGTTGGGATCCGCCCACCGCCGCACGCGCCTATTCGACGACCGTGACCGGTCCGATTTCGAGTGCTTCCAGCGGCTCGCGGATCTTGTCCGCGTCGCCCACCAGGACCACCACGAGGTGCTCGGGGTCGAACGCGGCGGACGCCGACGCGGCGGCGTCCTTGGTGGCCACGTCGGCCAGCCGCAGGTAGAGCTCCGGCAGGTAGTCGTCCGGGAGCCGCTCGGCGGCCATGTCCGCGAGCGAGTCGCACACCGCGCGCGGCGTCACGTACTTCAGCGGCGCGACGCCCACGATGCTCTGCACCGCCGCGTCCCGCTCGACGTCCTCCAGGCCCTCGGCGGCCAGCGTGCGCAGCACGGTGACCAGGTCCGCGACGGCCGGCCCGGTGACGTCGGTCTCCACCGAGCCGTGGATCGCCAGCAGCGAGCCCACCGGCAACGACTGGTTGCCCGCGCGCACGCCGTAGGTGTAGCCCTTCTCCTCGCGCAGCACCCGGTCCAGGCGCGAGGTGAGCGTGCCGCCCAGGCAGTACGTACCGATGGTCAGGGCCGGCCACGAGGCGTCCTCGCGGCCCGGTCCGGTGCGCCCGACCAGCAGTTGCGTCTGCACGCTGCCCGGCCGGTGCACGATCAGCACCCGGGCGTGGTCGTCGGCGAGCACGGGGGCCGGTCGCGAGGGCTCGGCCGGCTCCGCGTGCCAGGTGCCGATCGTGCGCTCCAGCACACCGGTGACGTCCACGCCCTCGAAGTCGCCGACCACGACCAGGGTGGCGGTCTGCGGACGCACGTGCGCCGTGAAGAAGTCCCACACGGCCGTGCGGTCCACCCGCGCGACGCTCTCCGAGGTGCCGGCGCGCGGCCGGGACAGTCGCACCGAGGGGTCGAACAGCGTCGCGCTCAGCGCGAGCGCCGCCCGCCGGGGCGGACTGGCCAGCTCGTGCACGATCTCGTCCAGCCGCTGGCGCACCAGCCGGTCCACCTCGTCCGCCGGGAACGCCGGCGCCCGGACCGCGTCCGCGAGCAACCCCAGCGCCCGCTCCAGGCGCGAGGCCGGCACATCCAGCGCGACCCGCACGCCCGGATGATCGGCGTCGGTGTCGATCGTCGCGCCGCAGCGCTCCAACTCGGCGGCGAACTCCTCGGCGCCCATCTTGTCGGTGCCCTCGGTGAGCGCGCGCGCCATGATGGTCGCGACGCCCTCGCGCTCGGTCGGCTCGGCGGCCAGCGGCGAGTCGAGCACCAGCTCGACCGCCACCACCTTCTGGCCGGGTCGGTCCACGCGCAGCACCGCGAGGCCGTTGCCCAGCACCGAGCGCTCGGGCGCGGGGAAGGTCCACTCGCGGGCCGGGCCCGCGCCGGGGCGCGGGTGGAACACCATCTCGCCGGTCTGGGTCACGCGACCTGCTCCTCGTTCTCGTCCGCGTCGTCGGTCGGTTCGTACACGAGCACCGCACGGTTGTCCGGCACCAGGCGCTCGGCGGCGACCGCCCGCACCTCCTCGGCCGTGATGTCCAGCAGCCGGTCCAGCGCGGTGAACGCCAGGTTCGCGTCGCCGAACAACGTCGCGTAGCGGCACAGTTCGTCCGCCCGGCCGCCGGCCGTGGCCATCGTGTCCAGGTAGGCCCGCTCCAACTGGGCCTGCGCACGTTCGAGTTCGGCCGGGGTCGGACCCTCGGCCGCGAACCGCGCGAACTCCTCGGCCAGCGCCGCGTCGATCGCCCCGACCGCGCCCGACCCGGACGCCTTGACGTCCAACATCGCCACCGACGCGGTGCCGGACAGGCGCATCAGGCCCACCCCGGCGTAGATCGCCAGCTCGTCGTGCCGCACCAGCCGGGTGTTCAGCCGCGAACTCTCCCCTTCGCCGAGCACGGTCAGCGCGATGTCCGCCGCGTCCGCGCCCCGGGTGCCGTCGGCCGGCATCCGGTACGCGGCCATCAGGGCCGGCGAGGGCACCTCCTCGTGCACCGTCTCGCGCACCTCGGCGCCCAGGACCGGCGGCAGCGTGCCGTCCGCGGGCACCGGCTTGCCGTCGTGCGCGGGGATGGTGCCGAAGTACTTCTCCACCCAGGCCAGCGTCTGCTCGGGATCCACGTCGCCGACGATCGCGAGCACCGCGTTGTTGGGCGCGTAGTAGGTCCGGAAGAACGCCTGGCAGTCCGCGAGCGAGGTGGCGTCCAGGTCGGCCATCGAGCCGATCGGCATGTGGTGGTACGGGTGGCCCTCGGGGAAGGCCATCGCCACCAGCCGCTCCCACGCGGTGCCGTAGGGCACGTTGTCGTAGCGCTGCCGGCGCTCGTTCTTGACCACGTCGCGCTGGTTGTCCAGGCTCTCCTCGGTCAGCGCCTTCAGCAGCCCGCCCATGCGGTCCGCCTCCAGCCACAGCGCGAGTTCCAACTGGTGCGCGGGCATGGTCTCGTAGTAGTTCGTGCGCTCGAAGCTGGTGGTGCCGTTGAGCGAACCGCCCGCGGACTGCACGAACTCGAAGTGCTCGTTGCCGTGCACGTTGGCCGAACCCTGGAACATCAGGTGCTCGAAGAGGTGCGCGAGGCCGGTCCGCCCGGGCCGTTCATGCCGTGAGCCCACGTCGTACCAGAGGCAGACGGCGGCCACGGGGTCGACGTGGTCCTCCGAGAGCACCACGCGGAGCCCGTTGCCGAGGGTGTGCGTGGTCGCGGTGAACCCCAACGATGCAGTCGCCGGTCCTGCCATATGCCCAACCGTCCTCTCCTGGAGAGTGACCGCCGCGCCGGCGGCCACCCTCACCCTAACGACGCGCGGTGCCCGTTCGACTCCCGCTTTCGGGCTGTTCGCGATCGGCGAAGCCCGCCCGCGGACGACTACTGCTGATAGCCCTCCACCTCGCGCGCCGGCCGCGCCGCGGCCGTCGCCGGGTCCCCGCCGGCGTCCCGCAATGCCTGACGCTGCCTCAGCAGGTCCCAGCACTGGTCGAGTTCGGCCTCCACCTCGGCCAACCGGGCATGCTCCTCACCGGACGAGATCACGCCTTGCGCAAGTTGGTCCCGCAGGGCACGCTCCTGCTCGACCATGTCGGTGATGCGTTCGCGGATCTGCTTGTCGTCCATCGGGAAACCCTTCGTTCTTCCTGCTCGGACGGCGGCCGGAGAGTGCGGCACAACCGTGGGCCAAGAAGCTGTCCTTCCCTCCTCGCACGGCCCTCAAGCACGCTGTCACCCGGGTCGATGCACTCACATGTCGCACCGGCGCGTCACAATGGGCACGCCGTGCGGGCCGTCCCCGGCCGCGCCGCCCTCGGGCGGACACGGGAGACACGGCCCGGCGCCGGCCCGAAGAAGCAAAGGAGCAACGCCGCGCATGGCCCGCCGTAGTACGAAAACTTCCGGTCCGCAGCCACCGGACGACTTCGAGGAACGCATCCTCGACATCGATGTCGTCGACGAGATGCAGGGCTCCTTCCTGGAGTACGCCTACTCGGTCATCTACTCGCGGGCACTGCCGGACGCCCGCGACGGGCTCAAGCCCGTGCATCGCCGCATCCTGTACCAAGCCGCCGAGATGGGCCTGCGCCCGGACCGGGGGTACGTCAAGTGCGCCCGCGTCGTGGGCGAGGTGATGGGCAAGCTGCACCCGCACGGTGACGGCCCCATCTACGACACCCTGGTGCGCATGGCGCAGCCGTTCTCGATGCGCCTGCCGCTGATCGACGGCCACGGGAACTTCGGCTCGCTCGGCGGCGACGACCCGCCCGCCGCGATGCGATACACCGAGTCCCGGCTGTCCTCGGCCGCGATGCTGATGGTCGACTCGATCGACGAGGACGTCGTCGACTTCGGCCCCAACTACGACGGCCAGGAACAGGAACCGGGCGTCCTGCCCGCCGCGTTCCCGAACCTGCTCGTCAACGGGGCGTCCGGGATCGCGGTCGGCATGGCGACCAACATGCCGCCGCACAACCTGGTCGAGGTGGTCGCCGCCGCGCGTCACCTGATCCGACACCCCACCGCCACACTCGACGACCTGATGCGCCACGTCCCCGGCCCCGACCTGCCCACCGGCGGTCGGATCGTGGGCCTGGGCGGGGTCCGCGACGCGTACGAGAAGGGCCGCGGCACCTTCAAGATCCGCGCCACCGCGACGGTCGAGTCGGTCACCGCACGCCGCAAGGGCATCGTGGTCACCGAGTTGCCGTACAACGTCGGCCCGGAGCGGGTGATCGCCAAGATCAAGGAGTTGGTGCAGGCCAAGAAGGTCCAGGGCATCGCGGACCTGAAGGACCTCACCGACCGCTCGCACGGCCTGCGTCTGGTCATCGAGATCAAGAACGGGTTCAACCCCGAGGCGATCCTCCAGCAGCTCTACAAGCTGACGCCGATGGAGGAGACCTTCGGCATCAACAACGTCGCGCTGGTCGACGGCCAGCCGCTCACGCTGGGCCTGAAGGAACTGCTCCAGGTCTACGTGGACCACCGCTTCGAGGTGGTCCGCCGGCGCAGCGAGTTCCGGCGCCGCAAGCGCCAGGAGCGCCTGCACCTGGTCGACGGCCTGCTCGTCGCGCTGATCGACATCGACCGCGTGATCGAGCTGATCCGCTCGAGCGACAACTCGGCGCAGGCCAAGGAACGTCTGATGGAGACGTTCTCGCTCTCCGACATCCAGGCGTCCTACATCCTGGACACCCCGCTGCGCCGGCTCACCCGGTTCGACCGGATCGAACTGGAGGCCGAGCAGGAGCGCTTGCGCGCCGAGATCGCCGAACTGACCACCATCCTGGAGGACGACAAGCTGCTCCGGAAGGTGGTCTCGGACGAATTGGCCGCGGTGTCCAAGAAGTACGGCACGCCGCGCCGCACGGTCCTGCTCGAATCGGCGGACGTGCCCGCCGCGGCCGTTCCGCTCCAGGTCACCGACGCGCCGTGCACCGTGCTGCTGTCCTCGACCGGCCTGCTCGCCCGCACCTCCACCGGCGGCCCGCTGCCGCCCGAGGGGGCCAGATCCAAACACGATCTGGTGGTGTCCTCGGTCGCGGCCACCGTGCGCGGCGAGGTCGGCGCGGTCACCAGCACCGGCCGGCTGCTTCGGATCAACGTGGTCGACCTGCCCTCGCTGCCGGAGACCGCGACCGCGCCGAACCTGGCCGGCGGCGCACCGCTGTCCGAGTTCGTCTCGCTGGAGTCGAACGAGCGACTGGTGTGCCTGACCACCCTGTCCGCCGACTCCCCCGGGCTCGCGCTCGGCACCGCGCAGGGGGTGGTCAAGCGGGTCGTGCCGGACTATCCGGCGAACAAGGACGACCTGGAGGTGATCACGCTGCGCGAGGGCGACGCCATCGTCGGCGCGGTCGAGTTGCGCACCGGCGAGGAGGACCTGGTCTTCATCACCGACGACGCCCAGTTGTTGCGTTTCCAGGCCTCGATGGTGCGCCCGCAGGGCCGCCCGGCGGGCGGCATGGCCGGGATCAAGCTCGGCACCGGACAGTCCGTGCTCTCGTTCACCGCGGTGGATCCGGGCGCCGACGCGATGGTGGTCACGGTCGCCGCCTACAGCGGGGACGCGCTGTTCGGCTCGGAGTACGGCACCTGCAAGGTCACCCCGTTCGCCGAGTATCCGCGCAAGGGTCGAGCCACCGGCGGGGTGCGCTGCCAGCGCTTCCTCAAGGGCGAGACCACGCTGCGCCTGGCCTGGGCGGGCCGGGCACCGATCCGCGGCTCGGACGCGAAGGGAGCGCCGGTCGAACTGCCCGCCCCGGATCCGCGCCGGGACGGCTCCGGCACGCCACTGGTCAAGCATGTCGAGGTGGTCGGCGGCCCTCCGGGCACCGTCTGAGCCGGCCCCGCACACCGAGGCCCCCGCGGCGTCCCTCGCCGCGGGGGCCTCGTCCCGTTCGATCGCCGGCCGAGCCGGCCTCGTTCGTCAGCGCGCGGCGAACTCCTCCAGGAGCTCGATCGAGCGCGTGTACTTGTGCCGCAACCGCACCTGCGTCGCCGCGTCGAGTTGCCCGAGTCGGGCCTCGGAGCGGTTGTCCGCGATGTCCGCCCGCTTGACCACGAGCGCGATCGGGTCCGCCGCCGCGCGCTCGATGCTGACCTCCAGCGGTTCGCCGGGCAGCTTGGACAGCGCGATCACCGCGGCCACCACCCGCTCCGGCACACCGGCGGCGCGCAGATCGTCCGCACCCACCGGTGTGTCCTCGATCACGTCGTGCAGGACCGCCGCCATCTGCGTGTACGTGCCCTCGACCTGCCGCATCACCCGCAGCGGGTGCGTGATGTACGGGTGACCACCCTTGTCCAACTGACCGTCGTGCGCGGCCCTGGCGAGCGCCACCGCGTCGTCCAACGTGAAGCCGGCTATCGCCGCTCTCCCGTCGGGCCGTCCCTGGGGCATGGCCGCCTCCCATCGTTACCGTGTGCAACAACCGTACCGGGATCATCGGATCCGGGCGCTCGGGGCGGGGCCGATCGGGCCGATCGGCAAGTGAAAGCTATACGGTGCACAGTCGTGGAAACCTGCGTCTTTCTTTCGCACGAACTCGCCGAGCCGATGGCCGGCACCGCTCCGACCACGCGCGGCTGGCTGCTGGTCGAGCACCCCGGACCGTGGGCCGCGAAGGCCCTGACCGGCAGTCGCGGGCTCGACGACGGGGTGGGCCGGCAGCTGGACGAGCGCGCCGGCAGGGCCGGTTTCCGCGCCGCCCTCATCCGCCGACCGGACCAGGCGGGCCGGCGACCGGACGAGGCGAACCCCCGGGCCGACGACGCGGGCGGCCCGGCCGACGCGGGCACCGCCTCCGACGGACCGCGGACCGTCTTCCTGGCCTGGACCGAGCCCGGCGGCACCTGGCTGCGCCGGTTGCGGGTGGCCGGCGCCGCCGACCTGCTCACGCTCGACCTCGCCGCGCTGGCCGGACCGGCCGAGCCCGCACTGGGCGAACCGGTCGCCGAGCCGCTGATCCTGGTCTGCACGAACGGCAAGCGCGACCGGTGCTGCGCGGTCGAGGGCCGCCCGCTGGCCGCCGCGCTCGCCGCGAGCCTCCCCGAGGCCGCCTGGGAGGTCACCCACCTGGGTGGGCACCGATTCGCCCCGACCGCCATCGTGCTGCCCCAGGGCTACCTGTACGGCCGCCTGGACCCCACCTCGGCCCGCGCCGTGATCGCCGCCGCGCGCCGCGGCGAGATGTTGCCGGACCGGTGCCGGGGCCGGGCCACCTACTCCCGGGCCGGTCAGGCCGCCGAGCTCGCGGTCCGCACGGACTGCGGCGAGCGCCGGGCCGACGCGCTGTCGGTGTACGACGAGCGGGCCGAGGACGACGGCGGGTGGACCGTGCGGGTCGACCACACCGACGGCCGCACCTGGACCGTCGCGGTGGACGCACGCCGGGAGGCCCCCGCCCGGCCGGAGAGTTGCGGCAAGGACGAGGGCCTCCCGACCAGCATGCGGGCCCGGCTGTTGACGCACCGTCAGTAGGCGCCCGCCCCGGTCAGCGAACGGACCTCCATCTCGGCGTACTTGGCGGCGTCCGCCTCCTCGTCCGAGCGCAGCGTGCCGATCCAGCCGCACAGGAAGCCGATCGGAATCGACACGATTCCCGGGTTCTCCAACGGGAACCAGTGGAAGTCGATCCCGGTCACCAGCGGCGTCTTGCCGCCGGAGACCACCGGCGAGAACAACACGAGCACCAGCGCCGAGCCGAGCCCGCCGTAGATCGCCCACACCGTGCCGTTGGTGTTGAACCGCCGCCAGAACAGCGTGTACAGCAGCGTGGGCAGGTTCGCCGACGCGGCGACCGCGAAGGCGAGGGCGACCAGGAACGCGACGTTGAGCTTCTGCGCGGACAGGCTCAGCCCGATCGCGATCCCGCCGATCACGATCGCCGAGATCCGGGCGGCCCGCAGTTCGCTCTTCTCGTCGGTCGCCTCCTTGCGGATCACGTTCGTGTACAGGTCGTGCGCGAAGGACGCCGAGGAGGCCAGGGTCAGCCCGGCCACCACGGCCAGGATGGTCGCGAACGCGACCGCCGCGATCACCGCGAGCAGCACTACGCCGCCGAACGTGTCCGGCCCGCCGCCGAGTTCCTCCGCGAGCAGCGGCAGCGCGGTGTTGCCCGCCGCGTTCGACTTGCGGATCTTGTCCGACCCGAGCACCGCCGCGGCGCCGAACCCGAGCACGATGGTGAGCAGGTAGAACGTGCCGATCAGCGCGATCGCCCACATCACCGAGTGCCGCGCGGCCCGCGCGGTGGGCACCGTGTAGAAGCGCACCAGGATGTGCGGAAGTCCAGCGGTGCCCAGCACCAGCGCGATGGCCAGGCTGATGAAGTCCAGCCGACTGGTCAGGTTCTTGCCGTACTTCAGACCCGGCTCGAGGAACTGCTGTCCGTGGCCGCTGGTGTGCGCGGCGGTGTCCAGCAACTCGTCGAGGTCGAAGTGGAAACGCAGCAGGACCAGGAACGTCATCAGGATCGCGCCGCCGAGCAGCAGCACCGCCTTGACGATCTGGATCCAGGTGGTGCCCTTCATCCCGCCGAAGGTCACGTAGACCACCATCAGCGCGCCCACGCCGACGATCGTCCAGGTCTGCGCCGAGCCGCCGCTGTCCCCGAGCAACAGCGCGACCAGCGTGCCCGCGCCGACCATCTGCGCGATCAGGTAGAAGATCGAGACCACGATCGTCGCGGCGCCCGCCGCGGTCCGCACCGGCTTGCGGCTCATCCGGAACGCGACCACGTCGGCCATCGTGAACCGCCCGCAGTTGCGCACGAGTTCGGCCACCAGCATGAGCACGACCAGCCACGCGACCAGGAAGCCGATCGAGTACAGGAAGCCGTCGTAGCCGAACAGCGCGATCAGTCCGGCGATGCCCAGGAACGACGCCGCCGACATGTAGTCGCCCGCGATCGCCAGCCCGTTCTGGGAGGCGGAGAACTCCCGCCCGCCGGCGTAGAAGTCGTTGGCCGTGCGGTTGTTCCGGCTGGCCCACACGGTGATGCCCAGCGTGATCACCACGAAGACCACGAACAACAGGCCGGTCAGGCCGCGGTGGCCGCCGGCCACCGCGAGGTACGCACCGTTCACCGGAACATCTCCTGGGTCTCCCAGCGCAGGTTGAGCGCCGCCCGGTCACGCTTGCCGCGCGCGTTGCGGGCGTACGACCACGTGATCAGGAAGGTGCTCGCGAACTGGAGCAGACCGAAGGCCAGCGCGACGTTGAACGCGCCCAGGATCCGGTGCGCCATGAAGTCGCGCGCGAACGTGGACGCGAACACGTAGAGCAGGTACCACCCGAGAAACGCGAGCGACATCGGGAAGACGAAGTCTCGATAGCGCCGCCGGATCTCCTGGAACTCGGGGCTCGCCTGCACCCGCAGGTAGATGTCCGCGCGCGGATCCGGCTCCGGGTCGCCGATCGGCACACCCCGGGTGGGTGTGGGTCGGTACGAACTGGTCGTCACCGTAGCTCTCCTCGTCGATCGCCGAACCGCGCGGCTGTGTCCCGACGCCGAGCGCCCTGGACAGGCGTTCGACGGGACCGGTTTTCAGCATGGTCAGCGGGCGCGGGCCGCACGGCCAGGTTCTGCACAATTCACCTGTACGGATGAACCGCCGGCACGGCCGCACTCCTGGCTCCGCCATGCGTCGTGGAATCGCTTGGCCAACGAGATCCCGCGCCCCGCCGACACGGGAGACCGGCCGGTCACACGCCAATGAGTGACATTCGTCCTTCTATCGCAGATATACGGACCGTTTGGCCCTGATGTCCTGACCATGAAAAAACGCCGGGCCGGAGGGACGAATCCCTCCGGCCCGGCGTATGCCCGGGTGTCCGGTTCGCTCAGACGTCGATCCGCGAGCGGTCGAGCAGCGACGCGGAGTTGGTGATGAACTCCTTGCGCGGCGCCACCTCGTTGCCCATCAGCAGGTCGAACACGCGCTCGGCCGCCTCGAGGTCGCCGAGGTTGATCCGGCGCAGCGTGCGGTGCCGGGGATCGACCGTGGTCTCCGCGAGCTGATCGGCGTCCATCTCGCCCAGACCCTTGTACCGCTGGATCGGGTCCTTCCAGGCGATGCCCTTGCGCTGGTACTCCAGCAGCGTGCGCTTCAGCTCGGCGTCCGAGTACGTGTAGACGTACTTCTCCTGGCCCTTCTTGGGCCGGGACAGCTCGATCCGGTGCAGCGGCGGGACCGCGGCGAAGACCCGGCCGGACTCGACCATCGGACGCATGTAGCGCTGGAAGAGGGTGAGCAGCAGGCAGCGGATGTGCGACCCGTCGACGTCGGCGTCCGCCATGAAGATGATCTTGCCGTAGCGGGCCTGGTCGATGTCGAAGGTGCGCCCCGAGCCCGCACCTATGACCTGGATGATCGCGGCGCACTCGGCGTTCTTGAGCATGTCCGAGACGGACGCCTTCTGCACGTTCAGGATCTTGCCGCGGATCGGCAGCAGGGCCTGGAACTCCGAGTTGCGGGCGAGCTTGGCGGTGCCGAGCGCGGAGTCGCCCTCGACGATGAACAACTCGCTGCGGTCGACGTCGTCACTGCGGCAGTCGGCCAGCTTGGCCGGCAGCGCCGAGGTCTCCAGGGCCGTCTTGCGCCGCTGGGCCTCCTTGTGCTGCCGCGCGGCGATCCGGGTGCGGGCCGCCGAGACGACCTTCTCCAGGACGGCGCGGGACTGCGCCTTGTGGTCGCGCGCGGTAGAGGTCAGGAACGCCTTGAGTTCCTTGGCCACCACGTTCTGCACGATCCGCGCGGCGGCCGAGGTGCCCAGCACCTCCTTGGTCTGACCCTCGAACTGCGGCTCGGCCAGCCGCACGGTGACCACGGCGGTCAGACCCTCGGTCGCGTCGTCCTTGGTGATGTCGTCCTCGGCCACGCGCAGCAGCTTGGTCGAGCGCAGCACGTCGTTGACCGTACGCCGGAGCGCCTGGTCGAACCCGGCGACGTGGGTGCCGCCCTTGGGCGTGGCGATGATGTTGACGAAGGAGCGCAGGGTCGAGTCGTATCCCGTACCCCAACGCAGCGCCACGTCCACACCCAGTTCGCGCTGCACCTCGGTGGGCACCATGTGGCCCTGCTCGTCGAGCACCGGCACGGTTTCCTTGAACGTGCCGGAGCCGGTGAAGCGCAACACGTCGCAGAGCGCGCGGTCGGGAGCGAGGTATTCACAGAACTCGCTGATCCCGCCGGAGTAGTGAAATACCTGTTCGTCCGCTTCGCCCGGATTCGCACCATTACGCTCGTCGCGAACAACGATCGTGAGTCCGGGCACCAAAAACGCGGTCTGCCGGGCTCGCGAGTGGAGCTGCTCCAGGTCGAGCGCGGCGTCCTTGAGGAAGATCTGCCGGTCCGCCCAGTAGCGGACCCGGGTCCCGGACTTGGCCTTGGAGATCTTCTTGATCTTGCGCAGTCCGTTACCGGCGCTGAACGGAGCGTCCGCGCCGAGGGTGGCGAACTCGCCGGGCACGCCGCGGCGGAACGAAATGGCGTGGGTGTGCCCGCTCCGGTCCACCTCGACGTCGAGTCGGGCGGACAGGGCGTTGACCACGGAGGCGCCGACGCCGTGCAGGCCGCCGGACGCGGCGTAGGAACCGCCGCCGAACTTGCCGCCTGCGTGCAGCTTGGTCATGACGACCTCGACACCGGACAGGCCGGTCTTGGGCTCCACGTCGACGGGGATACCGCGACCGTTGTCCCGAACCTCCACCGAGCCGTCCGCGTGCAGGAGCACCTCGATCCGGTCTCCGAAGCCCCCGAGGGCCTCGTCCACCGAGTTGTCGATGATCTCCCACAGACAGTGCATCAGGCCCCGACTGTCGGTGGAGCCGATGTACATGCCGGGCCGCTTGCGGACCGCGTCAAGGCCCTCGAGAACGAGGAGATGCCGCGCGGTGTAGTTCGAGTGGTCGGGCTCGCCCGCCAGGAGCGCGGTGGACTGCGCGGTCGTCTGGGCGGTCACGCGGTGCAACTCCTCGCATGTAGTCGCGTAGTCGGATCGCCGCGAACGCGTCGATCCGTGCGGCGCGTCGGCGGTGCTCCGAGCCCGCGAAAACGGGCCCTGTGATCACCTTCGTCGCGCCGGAGAGCAAGGCTACCGGGGCCGGAAGACAGCCCGGCGACGGCTCGCCGCCGCATCCTAGCCGGCATCCGAACACATCTTCGACCACCCGATCGGGTGGCCGGCATGAACCGTACGCGCACAGGGCACGTCCTATGCACAAGGAATGAGTTGCAGAAGGGGTGTGCCGAGAAGCTGTTGAACATGACACGATCACCCCGGGAACGTTCGAGGCTGATTTGATGTTGGACATCGATGAAGGCTTCGTCGAGTAGAGAAGAGGCGACGTGAATTCGGTTCTGACACCCGCCAGTCCGTTGACGGCCGCCGACCGTTGTGATCGGTGCGGCGCCCAGGCATACCTTCGGGTAGTCCTTTCCAGCGGCGGCGAACTGCTGTTCTGTGCGCACCACGCCCGTAAGTTCGAGCCTGAGCTTCGGAAGGTGGCCGTGGAGATACAGGACGAGACCGACCGCCTCACGGCGGTCCCCGTTACCGCACCGGACGACGACAACTGACCAGACAGCCGACCCTCTGAGATCCCGACGAGCAGACATCGCGCCGATGGCGGCCACCGCGAGGTGGCCGCCATCGGCGTCTGTCGTCGTCACCCGCGAGGGCGGTCGGCGCCCTCGCGGTCCGTGATATCCCTCACAATCCGGCGGCATCCCGGATGTCCCGGGCGAACGCGGCGACCCGGGTGTACACGCCCGGTTTACCCGCCAACGCGCATCCCTCACCCCACGAGACGATCCCGGCGATCCGACCCGCCACCAGAAGCGGCCCGCCGCTGTCGGCGCTGCACGCGTCCTTGCCGCCCAGTCGCTCTCCGGCGCACACCATCGCGGCGGCGTCATAGCTCCCGAATCGTCCGCCGGGGTACGCCGTGCGACAGGTCGCGTCGGACACCAGCGGCACGGTGACCTGGCGCAGTGTCGAGGAGTAGTCGCCTCGACCCGTGGTGTCACCCCAGCCCACCACGGTCGACGCGGTCCCGCTCGCGTAGACGTCCGCGTCCTGTTCCACCATCGACGCGACGCCCGTGCCGAGCGGCTCGTCGAGGGTGAGCACCGCCCAGTCGCCGGAGATCAGGCTCGGATCGAAGTTCGGGTTCACGTACACCTCGCCGACCACCACCTCGCGGCCCTGTTTGGTGCGCAGGTCGGTCCGACCCTGGATCACCTTCAGATCCGCGCGGTCCTCCCGCTTGCCGTTCGCGTCGTACATGCAGTGCGCGGCCGTCAGCACCTTGGTCGGCGCGATCAGCGTGCCGCCGCAGAACTGCCCCGATCGCGCGGAGCCGTACTCGGCGCGACTGGAGAGGGCCACGGCGAACGGATAGGTCGCGGTGTCCGCGGGGCTGCCGCCGACCACCGCGCGCGGGGGCCCCGAGGGCGAGGCCGCCGTCAGGACCGCCGCCAGGGCGACCGCGGCGAGCGCGGCCATCGATCCTCGTGTGTACCGCCGGAAACTGCTGCGTCTGTTCCGCTCGGGCGCTCGCACCATCATGGGGAACCTCTCGCCGGCTACCGTCAGGTAGAAGCCGGTGCCCCAGCGTGGCTCTCCGGAATCCTCACTCCGGGCGAACGGGTGATTTCACTCGGAAACGCACACACGAAGGCCCCGGATGGTGTATCCGGGGCCGGTGACCTCCACGCACGGTGCGGCGATCCCGCTCAGTCGAGGTAGTCGCGCAGCACCTGGGAGCGGGACGGGTGGCGCAGCTTGGACATCGTCTTCGACTCGATCTGGCGGATTCGCTCACGGGTGACCCCGTAGACCTTGCCGATCTCGTCGAGCGTCTTGGGCTGACCGTCGGTGAGCCCGAAGCGCATCGACACCACGCCCGCCTCACGCTCGGAGAGGGTGTCGAGCACCGAGTGCAACTGCTCCTGGAGCAGCGTGAAGCTGACCGCGTCGGCGGGCACCACGGCCTCGGAGTCCTCGATCAGGTCGCCGAACTCGCTGTCGCCGTCCTCGCCGAGGGGGGTGTGCAGGGAGATCGGCTCGCGGCCGTACTTCTGCACCTCGATGACCTTCTCCGGGGTCATGTCGAGTTCCTTGGCCAGTTCCTCCGGAGTGGGCTCGCGGCCCAGGTCCTGGAGCATCTGGCGCTGCACGCGGGCCAGCTTGTTGATCACCTCGACCATGTGCACCGGGATGCGGATGGTCCGCGCCTGGTCGGCCATGGCCCGGGTGATCGCCTGGCGAATCCACCAGGTGGCGTACGTGGAGAACTTGTAGCCCTTGGTGTAGTCGAACTTCTCCACGGCGCGGATCAGACCCAGGTTGCCCTCCTGGATCAGGTCCAGGAAGAGCATGCCGCGACCGGTGTAGCGCTTGGCGAGCGAGACCACCAGGCGCAGGTTCGCCTCCAGGAGGTGGTTCTTGGCCCGGCGGCCGTCCTCGGCGATGATCTCCAGTTCCATCCGGAGTTTGGGGGGCAACTTGTCGCCGGAGCCCAGCTTGTCCTCGGCGAACAGGCCGGCCTCGATCCGCTTGGCGAGGTTGACCTCCTGCTCGGCGTTGAGCAGCGGGACCTTGCCGATCTGCTTGAGGTAGTCCTTGACCGGGTCGGCGGTCGCGCCCGCCGCGGCGACCTGCTGCGCGGGGGCGTCGTCCTCGTCGTCGGAGAGGATGAAGCCCTTGCTCTCCGGCTCGTCGGGCACCGCGTCCTCGACCACGACCTCGGACTCGTCCGGCAACTCCTCGGCGTCCGCGTCGGGTTCACCGGCCTTGCCGGCCGTCTTCTTCGCGGCGGCCTTCTTCGGCGCGGCCTTCTTGGCGGTGCCGGCGGCGGCGGTCTTCTTCGCGGCGCTCTTGCGCGGCGCGGCGGGCGCCGCTGGAGCGGCCTGGGCGACGGCGGTCGGCGCGGGGCTCTCGTCGGGCGTGACCGGTTCCGCGTCCGCCATCACGGTGACCGCGGTGGAGGCGCGGTTGGAGACGACGGTCTTGGTCGCGGTGCGCTTGGCGGCACTCTTGGCCGCCACGCTCTTGCGGGTGCGCTTGGGCGCCGCCGAGTCCGCGGCACTGACCATGATGGTCACACCCTCCTGGTCGAGGACCTGGTTGAGGCTGCGCAGGACGTTCTTCCACTGGGTGGCCGGAATCTGGTCGGCCTCGAACGCCTGGCGCACCTCGTCGCTGGCGATGTACCCCTGGGCCTCACCCCGCTCGATCAACGACTTCACGTTGACGAATTCGGCGATCTCGGGCGGGAGCGAACGGGATGTGCTGGCCGACACAAACAACCTCTCGACGATCTGGACGGCGTCACGGCCTGGTGAACAGGCAGGCGCCGCCAAGCGAACGACACTCGGGCGGACAGCGTGGTTCCGGCAAACCGGTTGCACTCGAAGTCAGCGCATCGGCTTGTTTTGCTATTCCCGAACGGCTGCCACCTTCGTACTCATCGGGCCAGGCGGAGAAGTGTTACGCACCCATTCGGTGGCGCAGCTCACACGATTCCCTCTTGCGGCGCGCGCCACACCCTGTGTGAGGGATCCGACTCATACGTCCCCGGTGATCCGCACCCCCAGGATGGTCACATCGTCGTCCCGGTCCCGGTCGCCGAGCAGTCCGTCCAGGATGCTCGTCAACAGCGCCTCCAGGCCCCCGTTGGCCCCCCGGGCGACCTCCACGAGGTCGTCCAGGCCCTCGTCGATGCCGCGTCCGCGGGTCTCCACGAGACCGTCCGAGAAGCCGATCAGGATGTCTCCCGGATCCAGTCGGATGGTGTGCTGCGTCCGATGTTCGGCGACTCCCAGCGGCGTCGACTCCTCGCCGATCTCGACGAGTTTGGCCTTGCCGTCGGCGGAGACGACCACCACCGGCAGGTGCCCCGCGTCGGCGAGGACGAGCAGCCCGGTCGCCGGGTCGATCACGGCGTACACCAGCGTGGTGAGAGACTCGTCGTCCTCCGTCGCGGTGAACAGCCGGTCCAGGCCGGTGAGTACGGCGGCGGGCTCGGGGTCGGTGAAGGCGAGCGCGCGCAGCGCCGAGCGGACCCGGCCCATGCCGGCCGCCGCGGTCAGGCCCTTGCCGATCACGTCGCCGACCACGATCGCCACCCGCTTGTCGGGCAGTTGGAACACGTCGTACCAGTCGCCGCCGACCTCGAAGTCGGGCGCCCCGGGCAGATAGCGGTAGCCGAACTCGACGCCGCGCACCGCGGGTAACCGCTCGGGCAGCAGGCTGCGCTGCAGGGCGACGGCCGTGCGGTGCTCGCGTTCGTAGAGCCGGGAGCGCTCGATGGCGAGCGCGCACTGCCCGGCGAACGCCTCGAGGAAGATCCGGTCGTCCGGGTCGAACGCGCGTCCGTCGTCGAAGGTGTAGCGCAGCACGCCCAGCGGCGCGCCGGAGCCGACCAGCGGCAGGATCACCCGGGAGGCGCCGGGACCGTGGTGGGAGACGTACCGGGCGATCCCGTCGGTCACCGCGGCGACCAGGTCCGCCGACCAGTGCGCGGGCAGGCCGCGCCGACGGGTGACGGTGCGCTGCGCCGGCACGTTCGGCCATGGGTACACCGGCGCCGTCTCGTCCAGCAGATACGCCTCCGAGCGGGCCGCGGCGATGCCGATGCCGAGTTCGCCGACCGCCTCCTCCACCTCGGGCACCCGGAGCGTGCCGGCGATCCGCGCGGTCATCGCCTGGAGCCTGGCGGTGCGCCACTGGCTGGAGCGCAGCAGGTCCTCGCAGCGCCGCTGCTCGGTGATGTCGCGCACCACCAAAAGCACGCCGAGCACCGGTCCGGTGTCCTCGACCGGGTCACGCACCGGCAACCACTGCGACTCGTACGCCCGTTCGCGTGCGTCGCCGCGACTGGAACCGACCCGGTCGGCGGGATCGCCGTGGTCGCGGCTCACGTGTGTCTCGACGTACGGTTCGCCGCGGGTGAGCACCCGGGTCATCGTCGCCTCGATCCGGCGCGCGCGGGCCGGCGGGTAGACCTCACCGGGACGTCGGCCGAGCAGGTCCTCGACCGAGAGCCCGGCCAGCCGGGCGAGCGCGCCGCTGACCCGCCGACAGTGCAACCGCCGGTCGTAGAACGCGAATGCCGTCGATCCCTGGCTGGTCAAGGTGGCCAGCAGCGCCGCGTCGAGCACAGCGGGCCGCTCGCATCCGACCTTGTCGTCGTTCATTGCCTCACAACCCCACCTGTTGGCAACTCCGAGCCGGCGAGTCAGATATCGAGAGTACGCACGCGAACCCCCTCACCGGGAGGATTGGCCTGAACTCTCCGTACGTCGCCAAATCGGGCGGGTCGGACATACGCGCGCCCCTTCGTCGACCCGTACGACGGGCCGGCGAAGGGGCGATGCGTGCGTGTCCTCGGTTCCGGCAGGCACTGCGCCCTCGGCCGCCGATCAGCCCTCGCGGGGAGCGGGGAACTGGCGGTCCACCTCGGGATGTACGGCCAGCAGCGAGCGCATGGCGGCCTCGGCACTCTCGCCGTCGCCGGCGGCGACCGCGTCGACCAGGCGCGCGTGCAGCGCCACGGACGCCTCGGACAGGTGCTCGCAGCCGGCCACGTGGCCACCGGACACCTGGAGCGCGGCGGCCAGGATGCCGGCGAGGTGATCGAGCATGCGGTTGCCCGCGACCTGGAGCAGCAGGCCGTGGAACTCCGCGTCGGCGCGGCTGAAGGTCAGCGGGTCGGGCTGGGCGACCGCTCGCTGCATGATCTCCACGACGTCGGCGAGCCGGCGGACGATCTCGGGGTGGTTGCGGCACGCGGCCATGTGCGCGGCCAGCGGTTCGATGCCCCAGCGCAGTTCGAAGAGTTCGCGGCGCTGCGAGTCGCGTTGCGGGCCGCACGCGCGCCACTCGATCACGTCGGGGTCGAGCAGGTTCCAGTCGCTCACCGGGCGCACCCGGGTGCCGACGTTGGGCCGGGCGCTGACCAGGCCCTTGGCCTCCAGGACCCGGAGCGATTCGCGCACCACGGTCCGGGAGACCTCGAAGCGCTGGCCGATCTCCTCGGGCACCAGCGGGCGTTCGGCGCCCACCTCGCCCGCGACGATCATCTGGCCGAGTTGCTGGACGAGTTGGCCGTGCAGGCCGCGGCCTCGGCCGACGCCGGGTTTGCGCACGGCACGGGCCGGTTCGAGGTCGGGTCCGTCCCACACGTACGGCCGGCGGGACATCGGGTCGGTGCCGGCGGCGCCCGGCTCGCCGGCGCGGAACGCGTCGGCCGAGCCGCTCGCCGGGGCGTGGGTCATTGTCTGATGGGCAGCGATACTCACGCTCTCCATCTCGGCCTCGAACGGGTCGGGCTTGAGCAGCAAACCCGCTCTCGGCTGAAAAACACACGAAAGGGTGATCTACCTTGCGGGTCGATCGTCCGAAAGTGTGACGTCCGTCCGGAGCGCTCAGGCCCGGCGACGCACGAAGGTGATCAGCGCGAGCACGGTGACCACGAGGGTGACGCCGGCCAGCACCGCGCCACCCGTCACCGGCGACAGCCCGCCACCGTCGGAGACGACGAGCATGCGGTCGGCGGCGCGGAACGGGAGGTAGCGCACGAGGTCCCGATACGCCTCCGGGACTCCGGCCTCGATCGCCGCCGCGATCAGTCGTTCGGCCCCGGCGGGCAGCGCCGCGGCGGCGACCGCGATCAGCGCGGTGCCGCGCGAGAGGGTACCGATCGCCAGGCCCAACACGGCGGCGAGCAGCACGTAGGCGACGAATCCGGCCAGGATCCGGGGTGCGGGTGCCTCGATCGCCGCGCGGTCGGGGAAGGCGGGGCCGAACACGGCGCGGGCCGTGCCGACGCTCGCGCCCACCGCCAGAGCCGCGAGCACGACGGCCGCGAGCGCGGTGCCGACCACCTTGGCCAGGAACACCCGACCGCGTCGGGGCAACGCGAGCAGCAATGTCGGCAGCGCGTCCCGCCGTTGCTCGCGCGCGCAGGCGAGCGCCGTCATCAGCATGATCGCCGGGACCAGCACCGGCGTTCGGCCCGGACCCGCAGTGACCAGGTGGGCCACCTCGCCGGAGCCGATCGGGACGGCGCCGGCCTGGCGGGCCGCCACCCAGGTCGCGCCCGCGCCGAGCGCGAGCAGGCCCAGCAGGCCCCACCAGGTGGCGCGCAGGGTGCGGGCCCGCGTGAGTTCGTATCGGATCGCGCTCATGCGCTTCTCACCTCGTCGGTCTGCTCGGCGCGCCCGGCGGAGCGCCAGGTGCGGGCGAATCGGCGCCTGGGCGGCAGTGCGGCGGCGGGCTCGCCGGAATCCGGCTCGATCCCGACGCCGGCACCGACGCCTCCACCGGCGCCGACCCCGTCGGCGATCGTGTCCATTCGGCGCGAGTGTGCCGCGCCGTCCGGCGCGGCCTGCGGGTCGGCGCGACGGTCGATGTCGTGGTCGGCTTCCTGGGCGAAGCCGCGGTCGAGGCCCTGGTGCGGCTCGGTCGAGGCGGCGCACGCGGCGCCGGGGCCGGCTTCCGGCGCGGCGTACGCTCGCGGGTCTGCGCGCCGGGGTTCGGCCGGAGCCGCCGCCTGGGCCTGCCGCGTCGGCCGGGGTTCCGGGTGTCCCGGCAGGGCGGGGTGGGGCTCGGCCGGTGACGGTTGTGTCGGTCCGGGTGGTGTCGGTCCGGGTTGCGTCGGTCCGGGCCGGGGCGATCCCGGCTCGGCTTCGAGGTCGACGCGGCCGTCGACAAGAGGTGGCGGGTCGGGCCGGGTCAGGGGTTCCAGGAGTACCGTCGCCGTGGTCGTCGCCGGGTTCACCCCCGCCACACGGGTGGGGTCGGCGCCGGGGACGGCGAGTTCCTCGGTGGGCCGGTCCGCCGAGACGGTCTCGACCGGCGGCTCGACACCGGCCCCGTCGGCGTCGGCGTCGGTCCGGACGCGCTCGCGCCGCTTGGTGATCACGTCGATGAACGCGTCGCCCACCCCGGGCTCGCGTTCGGCCAACTCGTGCAGCAGGATCCCGCCGCGGAAGGCGATCTCGCCGACTCGGGCCCGGTCGGCGCCGAGCACGGTGAGCGTGGTGCCGCCGGGGCGGGTGGTGTGCACACCCTCGGCCCGCAGCAGCGCGGACAACCGGGCGACCTGCGGAGTGCGCACGGACACTCCCTCCCGCACGCCGCGGCGCAGGAAGTCGGTCGCCGACTCGTCCGCGACCAGGCGACCTCGACTGATCACCAGGACCCGGTCGGCGCACCGCGCGGTCTCGGCCAGGATGTGCCCCGCGACCAGGACGGTGCGGCCCTCCGCCGCGTAGGCGCGCAGGAAGTCGCGCAACCAGCGCAGCCCCTGCGGGTCCAGGCCGGTCGCGGGTTCGTCCAGGATCAGCGTGCCCGGGTCGCCGAGCAGGGCCGAGGCCAGCGCGAGTCGGCCGAGCGCCCCCGCCGAGAGCACCCTGGTCCGGGCCCCGGCCACCGGGGTCAGCCCGACCAGGTCGAGCACCTCGTCCACCCGGCGGGACGGGATCCGGCCGGCCGACGCGAGCATCGCCAGGTGCGCGCGCACCCGCCGGCCCGGATGTGCCCCGCCGGCCCCCACACACGCGCCGACCTCGGTGCCGGGTCGGCGCAGCCCGCGGTAGCGCCGACCGTCGTACCGGGTCTCGCCCCCGCCGCGTTCGAGATCGAGCATCAGCCGCAGCGCGGTCGACTTGCCCGCGCCGTTGGGCCCGAGCAGTGCCGTGACCCTGCCGGGGAGTACGTCGAAGGACAGGTCGTCGACGGCCACGATGCCGCCGTATCTCTTGGTCAGCGCACGTGCCTGGATCATCGCCATCGCCATCGCTCCTCGTCACCCCGGCTGCGGGAGATCTATGGATCTTTGGCAACATATCTGCGAAACCACAATTTTCCCGGCATTTACTTGCATATCGGCGAGCTGCGGAAAAGTCCGCCGAACCTGGACAGGCTGCCGGGTCCTGGAGGACCATCGAAATACCGCCGAGTACCGCCTCTGGAGGTCGGCATGTCTCTTCCCGATCCGGGCGTCCTGGACGCCGTCCGCCGCAGGCGGGGCGACCTCGACGACGCGTTGTTGATCGTCCGTGACGGTCTGGTCGCCGACCAGGCGGGCCCGCGTCGGGTGGCCGCGTTGTGCGCGGGGCTGCGGCAGTTGCGGGCCGATCTGTACGAACACGTCGCGGCCACCGAAGGCCCCGGCGGCCTCTACGAGGAGGTGCGCCACGCGGATCCCCGGTTCGAACCCGCGGTGTGGCGACTGCGGGGCGAACACGCCCGGCTGGGTGTGCTCCTCGACGACCTGGTCGCGGGGATCGCTCAGGGCGCGCAGGACACCGGGGGCTGGCCGGCGCTGCGCCCGCGTGTGGTGGAGTTGCTCGCGCTGCTCGGCCGACACCGCAGCCGCGACGCGCAACTCGCCTACGACGCGGTCGGGCTCGACCTGGGCGGCCAGGGTTGAACGAGCCGGGGCCGAACGAAATCGTGGGATGAACGCGTCGGTGGCGCGAGGGCGGATCGGGCCCGTCCGGTCAGGCCTCGGGGCGCAACATCGGCGGGTTGAGCTTCTCCGCGGAGCCGCGGCGGAACAGTTGGGCCGGCCGGCCGCCCTGGCGGGTGGTGGTGCCACCGGTGGGCACCAGGAAGTCGGGGGTGCCGGTGACCTTGCGATGGAAGTTGCGCGGATCCAGAGCCACGCCCCACACCGCCTCGTAGACCCGACGCAGCTCGCCGACGGTGAACTCCTCGGGGCAGAACGCGGCGGCCAGCGAGGAGTATTCGATTTTGGAGCGGGCCCGTTCGACGCCGTCCTCCAGGATCCGTCCGTGGTCGAACGCGAGCCGGCTGCCGTCGCCGAGCAGTTCGCCGACCGAGGACCAGCGCGCGCCGGCCGCGTCGCCGCCGGGGCGCGGGGCGGGCAGATCCGGGGCCAGCACCAGGTAGGCGACGCTGACCACGCGCATCCGGGGGTCGCGACCGGGGTCGCCGAAGGTGGCGAGCTGCTCCAGGTGCACGGGCAGTCGGTCCAGGCCGGTCTCCTCGGCGAGTTCGCGTGCCGCGGCGGCCTCCAGGCCCTCGCCCTCGCGCACGAAACCGCCCGGCAGTGCCCACGCGCCCTGGAACGGCGGCTCGCCCCGGCGGATGGTCAAGGCACTCAGGGCGTGCTCGCGCACCGTGAGGACCACGAGATCCACGGTGACTCCGAAGGGCGGAAAGATCGAGGTCTCGGAGCGCGGCATGGGGCGATCCTAGTGCCCGGAGGGCACTAGCTGTCTGGCTGACGATAAAACGGATTCCGGAAGGTCGGCACACCGCGCGCAGGCGGGTGGTGGCGTCGCGTCACCGGGCGGGCCGGTTCAGATCGCCAGTTGCATGCCCGCCGCCGCCTCCTCCACGATCGCCTGCCCGGCCCGGTTGACCCGGACCGTGAACGGCTCGCCGCCGACCCGCAGATCGCGCAGTTCGAGTTCGCCGACGTCCAGCGCGCCGGCGGGCCGCACGGTGATCCGGCCCGCCGGCGCGTCCGGGCGGATCCCGGCGAAGGCCACCAGGACCGGCAGGATCGCTCCGGCCGCGCGCGCCAGCGGGCGACACGCCAGAGGGTGCGCCACCGGAGCGTGGCCGTCCACGCGCTGTTCGCCCGCGTGCATCTCCGGCAGCCGGTACTGGAACCACGGCGCGGCGTGCAGCAGGCCGGCGAACAGCCGCTGTGCGGCGTCGAGATGGCCCGCCTCGGCCAGCCCCGCGGCGGCCACGCAGGTGTCGTGGGCGCGCACCACGCCGCCCAGGGTGCCGAGCGGGTGGTAGCCCGGGGTCCGGGCCGAGGTGGCCCGCAGCCCCCATCCGCAGTCCAGGTCGGGCGCGGTCAGGCGCTGGGCCACCGCCCGGTTCCCGGTGTCGTCCAGGATGCCGCTGCCGGGCAGGTGGGCCATCGCGGACGAGGCCACGGTGATCGGTCGGCCGGTGGGATCCAGCGCCGCGGCGTAGAACTCACCCGCCGCGTCCTCCGCCCGGAACGCCTTGCGGAAGGCGACGCCGAGGTGCTCCGCCCGCTCGCGCAGCGCGCCGCCGCCCGGCAGGTCGTACGCGTCCAGCAGAGCCGCGCCGTGCCACGCGGCCTGGTAGGTCTGGGCCTGGAGTTCGCACGGCGCGGGTCCCTCGGGACCGAGTCGCACGAAATCGCCGGGTCGCTCGCCCAGCGTGCGCGACAGGTGCCCGAGCGCGCGGACGAGCGCGGGCAACAGCGCGGTGGTCTCGGCGGCCGGCAACCCCCAGCGCCAGGCCTCGCCGAAGAGCGTGACGAACAGCGCGGTCGAGCCCGCGCAGTCGTAGCGTGGCCGCTCGCCGACCCGGCCCAGAAAGTGCGGGATCCGCCCGGGCTCCTCGCCGTCGCGCGGTTGCGAGCGCACCCCTTGGCGCGCGGCCAGCAACCGCAGCACGCCGCTCGCGAAGCGGGTGCCCAGCGGCAGCAACATCCGGGCGGTCCACAGCGCGTCGCGCCCCGTGGGGGCCAGTTGCCACGGCGCGCCGGCGGTGGGCATCGGCGCGGTCGGCAGATCGGAATCGGGAACCACGAGCAGTGCCCGCAGGTCGCGCAGCCCCTGCTCGACCCAGGCCGCGACCCGCACGTCGTCGCAGCGCACCCGGGGTTCGGTCCACGGCGGTTGCCCCACGAAGGCGCGTGGACCGGGTCGGCCGGGTGCCGGCTCGGCGATCACCCGCAGTTCGACCGCCCACGAGCGGGCCGGCTCCAGGTCCACCTCCCAGCGCAGCGTCGCGGTGGCGGCCAGCGCGGTGTCCGGCGCGGGCTCGGCACTCGCCCGCACGGTCATTCCGTCCGGCGCGCTCCACCCCAGGCCGGCCGCGGCCACCCGGGCGGGCAACTCGACCGATCGATGTCCGGCCCGCAGCGCGGCGAGCGGGATCAGGTCGGTGCCCAGGGCCAGTTCGACCGGGAAGCACAACGCGCGGCGGCCGGTGTTGCGCACCACGAGCCGCTCGCGGCCGTCGGCGTACCGGGTGCGCTCGACCACCAGCGCGGGGTCGGGTGTGCCGTCCGCGGCGAACCGGCGCATCGCGAGGTAGCGCACCGCACCCGCCGCGACCACGTGCCCGGACAGCGGTTCGGGTTCGATACCGCCGATCGTGAGCACGTTGCGCGAGAGCGTGCGCCGCCCGTCGTGGTAGATGCCCGACACGCCCTGCCCGCGCAGTTGTCCGTCGCGCCCACTGATCGCCATGCCGGGCGCGTCCACACAGACGAGTGCGTCGTGCGCGACGGGGTGGGGAATCGTGCTCACGGTCACCGCTCTCGTCTCCCGCTTCTCTCGTGGGTCTCGCGCGGGGTCGGGACCCGGACCACCCGCACCGGAGTCGGCGGCACGCCGGATGGCCCGCGGCTCCCGACGTCGACCGGCCGGTCGACACGTTGCCCCCGGCCCCCCAACGGTCACGGCGCCCGGTTGGTCACGGCATCGCGGAAGATCCTTCGGCGCACCTCGGCGGCGCTCAGCGGACTGTTGATCGCCGAGTGCAGCAGTCGCGCCATCGTGTATCCGGTGTCCGCCCGCAGCGCGCCGGTCACCGCGACCCGGGCCAGCACACCGTCTCCGATCGTCCAGGCCGCCCACGCGGCGAGGGTGAGCGGCGGCGCGGAGGCGGGCGCGAAGGCCCGACGGGCAAGCGCCGTCCACAGCGCGAGGAGCGCCTGGTCGTCGGCGTCGCCCGACTGCTCGCCGTGCCAGGCCATCGCCTCGTCGCGCACCCGCGCGTCGCCCAACCCGAGCACCAGCCGCGCCGCCTCCGCCGGTTCGATCGTGGTGTCGCCGGCCCGGAACCGGGCCCGGTGACCGGTCAACGCGGTCAGCGTGCGCTCCGGCGAGTATGCCTTCGGATCGCTTCGCACACTCGTGTACGCCCGCATCATCAACTCGCGCATCGCGTACTCCGGCGGGCGGAAGCGGCGCACCAGTTCGGCCAGCGAGACCGGCTCGGGCAGGCCCGCCCAGACCGCCGTCGCGGCCACCGTCGAGTCGCGCCCGGTCCGCAGCGGGGTGCCCTCGGACGGGCAGCAGTCGGCGTCCGTACAGCCGTAGGACCACCAGCGCTCGGCGGTCACGCACACCGCCTCGCGCACCTCGATCGTGTGGCGGGCGCAGGCCCGGGCGATCGCCGTGTGCAACGGCCGCAACCGCTCGACGGCCGGCGCCGGCCCGGCCTCGCCCGCTGCAGCCGACCCCGCCGGCTGCGCGCCATCCGCGTATATCGCCACGGCCACACCCCGCGCGCCGGTGCGCGCCAGCAGCCGCGCAAAGTGGTCGGCGGCCTGCTCGAAGTCGGCGGGCGGCGGCAGGTCGTGCCGCAGCACCGGTCCGACCCGACTGCGCTCACCGGGCAGGATGCCGAGCAGCACAACGCTGTCGGTGGGCCGCACCCCGATCAGATAGGGCACGGCCTCCACCAGATCGGCGGGCGAGCGCACCCGCAGGACGGACTGCGGGGACATCACCACGAAGGGCGTGCGGTCGAAGCCATCGGTGTCGTTCATACGGCGAGCCTGCGCCGGCTGCCGACCCGATTCCGGCACACACCGGCCGACTGTGCATGAATCAGCCGTTGTGGATACCGGTCTTGACAAAACAAGCCACCGAAGCCCAGCCGATCTCACGGTCAAGGCCGGAGGACAGCAGGCGCAGACGAGGCGGCAGGCAACCGTGCGGTCCGACGACGGCGCCCTCCTTACCGCGCCCGCGCCCCGCCCGGAACCCGCCCACACATCGCCGCCGGCCCCCGCAACGGCGCGAAGACCTCCGCCTGCGCGGTCAGTGCCCGGTACTCCTCGTCGGCCAGTTCGATCTCCGCCGCCGCCACGTTGTGCTCCAACTGCTCGATCGTGGACGCCCCAGGAATGGCCACCACCGGGCCCAGATGCAGCGTCCACGCCAACGCGATCTGCGCGGGCGTCGCGTCGTGCCCGACCGCCACCTCGCGCAGCAACTCCAGCAGCGGGCCTGCCCGGCGCAGGTTCTCCGGCCGAAACAGCGTGCTGCGCGCGCGGAACCCGGTCGGCCGGTTGTACTCGTCGTAGCGCGACCCGAGCAGTCCCCGGGCCAGCGGGGTGTGCGCGATCACCAGGCGCCGATTGCGCTCGGCCCACGGCACCAGATCGCGCAGCGGTCCGGGCGCCGCGAGGCTGAACTCGACCTGGTCGGAGAGCACCCGCCGGCCCAGCGCGTGCTCCGCCCGGCGCCACCGGGCGAGGTCGTGATTGCTCACCCCGACCTCGTCGACCACCTTCTCGTCCTGCAACGCGCCCAGCGCACTCATGACCGTGTCCATCGACACCAGCGGGTTGGCGACGTGGACCTGGTAGAGCGGGATCCGGTCCAGACCCAACCGGGCCATGCTGCGATACGCCCGGCCGCGCACCACCGGGGTCACCGGCAACACGGGCACGAACTTGGTGGCCACCACGACCCGGTCCGCGTCCGCCCCCAGCGCCTCGCCCAGGATGCGTTCGCCGCGCCCGAGCCCGTAGATCTCGGCCGTGTCGAACAGGGTCACCCCCAGTTCGAGGGCCCGGCCGACCAGCGCGTGGGCGGTCACCGACGCGTACGCGTCGCCGTAGCCCCACGCCCGGGAGCCGAACTGCCACGTGCCCAGTCCGATCCGACTCACCCGCGGGAATCCGTCCACTTCGAGGTAGCGCACGTCGCGCCTCCGTCGCCGTAGGGGTTTCGGTCCCTTCCACCATCGCGCGCCCGGCGCGCCCGGCCAAGGTCCCGACCCGGGCCCGCCGGCGGCGGTAGCCGATACGTTTATGCACAAACCACCTCCGCTTCCTTTTCGCGATGTCGCCGATGGCGGCTACAAAGGGAGACATGACCGAGGACCGCTCCACCACCCCCGACGCCCGCCTCGACACCACGACGGACCTGCGCGCCCGCGCCGACGCCGTGCTGCGGGACCTGGCCGGCGGCGACGCGCGGCTGCGCGAGGACCAGTGGCGGGCGGTCGAGGCCCTGGTCGCGCACCACCGCCGCGTGCTGGTGGTGCAGCGCACCGGCTGGGGCAAGTCCGCGGTCTACTTCGTGGCCACCGCACTGCTGCGCGAGCTCGGTGCGGGACCGACCGTGATCGTCTCGCCGCTGCTGGCACTGATGCGCAACCAGGTCGACGCCGCCGCCCGCGCCGGGATCCGGGCCCGCACCATCAACTCGGCCAACGTCGACGACTGGGACGCGGTGCAGGCCGAGGTGGCCGAGGGCAGCGTGGACGTGCTCCTGGTCAGCCCCGAGCGGTTGAACAACCCCGACTTCCGCGACACCGTGCTGCCCAAGCTGGCCGCCACGACCGGCCTGCTCGTGGTGGACGAGGCGCACTGCGTGTCCGACTGGGGGCACGACTTCCGCCCGGACTACCGCCGGCTGCGCACCCTCCTGGAGGAATTGCCCACCGGCGTCCCGGTCCTGGCCACCACCGCGACCGCCAACGCGCGGGTGAGCGCCGACGTGGCCGAGCAGCTCGACCCCGCGGGTGACGCGCTGGTACTGCGCGGCACCCTCGACCGGGAGAGCCTCTCGCTCGGCGTGCTGCGGCTGCCCGACCCGGCCGACCGGCTGGCCTGGCTGGACACCCACCTGCCCGAGCTGCCGGGCTCGGGCATCGTCTACACACTCACCGTCGCGGCGGCCGAGGAGGTCACCGCGTTCCTGCGCTCGCGCGGACACGCCGTCGCGTCCTACTCGGGCCGCACCGAGGACGCCGAGCGCCGGGTCGCCGAGGCCGACCTGCTGGCCAACCGGGTCAAGGCGCTGGTGGCCACCTCCGCGCTCGGCATGGGCTTCGACAAGGGCGACCTGGGCTTCGTCGTGCACCTGGGCGCCCCGCAGTCGCCGATCGCCTACTACCAGCAGATCGGCCGCGCCGGACGTGCCGTCGACCGGGCCGACGTACTGCTGCTGCCCGGGCGCGAGGACGAGGCGATCTGGCGCTACTTCGGCTCGCTCGGCTTCCCCGCCCGCGAGCAGGTCGAGCGCACCCTCGCCGCGCTGACCGGCGCCGGCCGCCCACTGTCCACACAGGCCCTGGAACCGCTCGTGGACCTGCGCCGCAACCGCTTGGAGTTGATGCTCAAGGTGCTCGACGTGGACGGCGCGGTCAAGCGCGTCCGCGGCGGCTGGATCGCGACCGGCCGCCCGTGGGAGTACGACGCCGAGCGCTACGCACGAGTGGCCGCGGCCCGCGAGCACGAACAGCAGTCCATGCGCGACTACCAGGCCGACGGCACCTGTCGGATGGAGTTCCTGCGCCGCTGCCTGGACGACCCGGGCGCCGCCCCGTGCGGGCGCTGCGACGCGTGCGCGGGGCCGCGGCACGACGCGCGGGTGGACCCCGCCTCGCTGGACGCGGCCCGCGCGGCGCTCGGCCGGCCGGGCGTCGAGGTGGAGGCGCGCCGGATGTGGCCCACCGGCATGGCGGTCGCCGGCGTCGAACTCAAGGGCCGCATCCCCGACGGCGAACAGGCCGCGGCCGGCCGGGCGCTCGGCCGCTCCTCGGACATCGGCTGGGGCAACCGGCTGCGCCCGATCCTGGCCCCCGGCGCCCCCGACGGGCCGATTCCGGACGCGGCGTTCGACGCCGTCGTCCAGGTGCTGGCCGCGTGGGGCTGGCAGCGCCGGCCCGGCGGCGTGGTGACCATCGCCTCGCACACCCGCGGCGCGCTGATCGACAGCCTCGGCGAACGCCTGGCCGCGGTCGGCAGGCTGCCCTGGCTCGGCCGGGTCGAGTACGCCCCCGGGGCGGGCGGCCCGGCGCCGCGCAGCAACAGCGCACAGCGCCTGCGCTCGATCGCGGACGCGTTCGTGCTGCCCGACGAGCTCGCCGAGCGGGTGGCCGCGCTCAACGCCCCGGTCCTGCTGGTGGACGACCGCACCGACACCGGGTGGACGCTCACCGTGGTGGCCCGGCTGCTGCGCCGGGCCGGCGCCGTCCAGGTGTTGCCCCTGGTGCTCACGATGGAGGGGTGACTTCGCGCCGGCGGACCCCGAACGGTCACGCGCACGTACCGAATGATCACCTGTACGTGTTGCCGAGTTCGCGGGCCTCACGCAAGAATCGACAAGGCGTTCTCTTCACATTCCCGTGCGGGCCCCGTCGGCGCCGCTCCGCCGCGAGCAACCCGTAGTCGGAGCGTGCGCCCGCTCTCCGTTCCGGACGGAAGGAGGACCGTGCACATCGCCACCACTGCCTCCGCCGCGCCCACTCGCACCGGCGCCGCGACCGCCGGCCCGTCCCGCTGGCTGGACCCCGAATCCTGGCGTGCGCGCGGGATCCCGCTGCTGCGCGACCCCCGAACGCTGATCAAACGGTTGTACGACCTGCACCGGCCGGTCGCCCGCACGGCGGTGGTAGCCGTCCTGGATCGGTCCGAACGCCCGGTGGCCAGCGCCTCCTTCGCCTTCGGCGAGGGGCGCACCGACGGCTGGCGGTGCCGCAACATGATCCTGGCGAACCTGCGCCTGATCGTCCCGGACGACCTGCGCCGGGGCACCCCGACACACACGACGGTGTTGGCGATCCACCGCGAGGGCGCGCGCGAGTGGGAGGCGGACGACGGCCGCTGGATGTGGGGGCTGCACGACGCGTGCGTGCTGCACGGGCTGCGCTGCGGCGCGTTCGCGGTGGTCGCGCGGGACGGCTGGCAGTTGGTGGCCGACGGGCGTTCCGGGCGCACCCCGGCGCTGCGCACGGGCCGCGACGGCGGTCCCGGCGGCAGTACGCCGATCAGGGCAGCGGGCATCGCCCCGGCCCGCCCCGCGGCTGGACTGCCGCACGTGCGTTACCTGCCGGAGGCGGGGCCCGCTCCCCTGGTCCGACCTTCCGCGTCCTGACGGACGCGTCCGATCAGGCGGTGAGGCCGCGCGCCGCGAGCCAGTCGACCAGATCGGTCGTGACCGTCAACGCGTGGTCCTGGACGAGCTCCGGGCTCTGTAGCCGAGTGCGCAGATGTTGCGCGTGGAACGGCTTTATCCCGGCGATCAACTTGCGCACCCCGAACACGTTGCAGAACGCCCGGTCGTCACCGGCCGAGAAGGCGCGGTCCCATTCCTGGCGTTCGGCCCCGATCAGGGTGATGTAGGCGTACCGGTTGAGATAGCCCGACAACATGTCGATGACGGTGCTACAGGCCCGGTACTGCTGTATTTTCAGCCGGTCCTCCTGGTCGCTGAGGAACCGGTCAAGGAGCTGCGCGATCGACGGCGATTCCGACATGGCAACGAACCGTAGCCGACCTTGGCGATTCGCGGGGCAGGGGGCCCGAGTTCGACCGGACCGGATACGGACGGGCCCCCTGCGTGCTACGACGTGCTATGCGACACCGGTGAGCGCCCGCACGCGCTCGATGTCGCCGCAGACCGTCACCGACGCCCCGGCGGTCAGCGCCGCGGTCAGGATCTTCGCGGCGTCGCCCTGGTCGGCGAATCCGTTGACCACGACGACGACCGCGGCCCGGCGCAGCGGACGCGAGGCGGGCAGCGACGCGTAGAAGACGTCCTTGCCCTCGTCGTACTGGCGCCAGTACTGCGCCGCGCCGAAGGTCTCCTCGTGCTGCTGCCACGGGTGCGGTCCACCCGTGGTCAGCACCAGGATCGACCCGGGCTCGGTGCCGGCCTCCAGGAGCGCGTCCACCGCGTCGTCTGCGGCGTCGAAGACGTTCTCCTCGGTCGCGGGGACCAGCGTGACGCGCGGCGCGGCCGGGGCGGGCCTCGCGGGCTTGCCGGGCTTCGTCGGGCCGGGTCCCGTGGCCGCGGTCGCCTGACGCGGCACGGCGGGCTTGGGCGGGCCCGGCTTCGGGCCCGGCCGAGGTCCGGGCTTGGGCACCGCGCCGGACGGGCGCGGCACGGACGGGGTTTCGGGTGCGGACTTGGCGTCCGCGGTGTTTTCGGCAGTCACCGGATTCACAGTCATGTCTGGGGAAGGCTCGGTTCGTTCGTGGCGGTACCGGGATGCCCGGCGGTGAGGAGACGCGGGGAGGGATCGGTGGAGTCCCGTTCCCCGGAGAACACGCGCGGCATGGTGGCAGTCCTATCAAAGCCGCGCGGGGCGTGCCCACCCAGGGTGCTCCTGGGGTGTGGCCCGGGCGTACGACGGCGCATCCTACGATGCCCCGTCAGCTCGGCCGGATCAATCGTCCACCACCACCCCGTGCTCGATCACCAAAGCTGCCAGGCCCTCCGCATAGCCCTGGCCGACCGAGCGCAGGCGCCAGGAGTCGCCGCGCCGATAGACCTCGGCCAGGATCATGACGGTCTCATCGCCTCCGCTCAACCGGAATTCGGCGAGTCGGCGGCAGGTCACAGGGTCGACGATACCGACGGTCACGGGTACCTGGGCGAAGGTGGTGCCACTCGTGGCGTCCAGCGCGAGCGCGACCAGGACTCGACTGCGGCCCGGAGGCAGCGTGGTGACGTCGATCTCGACCGAATCGGAGCCCGGTTCCACGTCGTTGGTGGTCCCGGTCTGCAACTTGCCGGCCAACCGCACGGCGCCGCTGGCGTGCACCGGTTGGTTGAAGAACACCAGGTCGCCGTCGTCACCCACTCGGCGGTCGTCGTCCAACACCAGGGCCACCGTGTCGCCGTCCGCCTGACCGGGCGCCCACCACGCCGCCTCGATCCGCACCGTGCCCGCGAACGGGCCCAGGTCCTCGATCGTGACGGCCTGGCCCCGGGTCAGCGCGCGCGGTGGCGCGTCCGCGGGCCGGGGCGGCACGACGGGCCGCGGCGGAACCGGCTCGGGCGTGGACGCGGGCGTCGACTCGGCGGCGGCCGGCGGCCGGTCCGGGACCGGCGGCACCGTCGGCATCGGCTGTGGCGGCGTCTCCGGGCCCGGCACCGGCGGCGGCGTGGTCGGCTGGGTGTCGTGCGTCGCCGGCACCTCGGGCGGCGGCGGGAGCACGTCCGGGACGGTGGCCTGGAGCACCTCGGCGGCCGAGGCCCCGGGCGCCACCGGCAGATCGGCGGCGGTCGGCGGCGGCGGGATGCTCGGCAGCGTGGCCCCGGTGCCCGGCACCGGAGCGGGCGTGGTGGCGGAGGCGGACCCGGACACCGGCGTGGCCGGCGTGGACTGCGCCTCGGTGACCTCGAACGCCTCGGTCGGCGCGAACGCCTCCGTGGGCGTGAACGCCTCGGTCGGCGCGGCGGCTTCGCCCGCGGTGAAGGCCTCGGTCGGCGCGAATGCCTCGGTCGGCAGCACGTCCGAGACGCCGTCCACGGGCGTGTCGTAGGGCCGGTAGGGACTGGGTGCGAAGGATGCGGCGGCCGGCGCCGAGGTGCCCGGCCGGGGCAGCAGGAAGCCACTGGTGGTGCGCGGCGCCCTGGGCACGGCGTGCGCGAGCGAGGCGGCGGCCACCTGGGAGGCCGCGTCTGCCGCGCTGCTGCGCCCACGCTCGAGGTCGGCGAGCAGCGCCAGGAACACCGGCTCGATCAGGACCCGGATGCCGCGCTGGCGCGCCCAGTAGGTCCGGTCCGCGGATTCGTCCGGGTCGGCCACCACGAGCACGTCCACCCGATCGTGGATGCCGGACGCCACGGACAGGTCGGCGCGGGCCATCCGGCGTTCCAACTCGCCCCGGGTGATCGCGAGATAGCCGTGGAAGAGCACCGCCAGACCCGACTCCAGCGGGCGCCCGCGGGCCAGGATGCGCGGCCCGCCGCGACCCTGCTCGACCGTGGATCGGGCCATCCCGACGATCTCGTCCAGCGCGATGCGCGGGATGCCCAACTGCGCGGCGACCCGGGTCAGGTCGGCCCGCTCCTCGCGGTCGACCGGTCCGGCCGCGACCATGGAAGCGGCCAGCGCGGTCACGTACAGCCGGTCCAGGTCCTTGCGCTGTTCCTCGGAAATGCCCAGGGACACCGCGAGTTCGGCCAGGTCGATGGCCTCCTGCGGGGTGATCACCCGGTCCTCCAGGGCCGCGTCGAGCACCGCGAGGTAGCTGTCCGGTCCCTCGCCCACACCGGTCGGCGGACCGTACGCGCGGGCCTTCTCCAGGTACGACACCGCGTCCCGGCGGCGCACCTGCTCGGCCTCCTCGCGCGCCCGACGGGCCATGTGCGCGTCGTCGCGGGTGAACACCCGCGACAAATCGGCGCTGCGGCGCGGCCAGTTCAGCGAGGCCGCCACGGTCCGGGCCTGCTGCCAGTGCCGGGCCTCGCCCGCGCCCTGGCGCAGGTAGTGCTCCAGCAGCCGCGCGGTGCCCATCGCCTTGGCCGCGGCGCCGTGCCCACTGTCCACCGGCACCTCGGCCGCCTCGCAGCACGCGAGCAGCGTGAAGCGCGGCGCCTCGGGCAGGTGGTGCGGCGCCTCGCGCATCGTGCACAGGGTGGTCAGCGGCGGCACGGTGGGCCGGCCCCGGCGTTGGAACTCGCGCTCGACGAAGCCGATGTCGAAGCGCGCGTTGTGCGCGACCACGACCCGTTGCCGGAACAGGTTCACCAACCACGGCGCGACCTCGGCGAACGTCGGGGCGCTGACCACGTCGTCGTCGAACAGGCCGTGCGCCTGGAAGTCGCCGGCCGGACCCTGCGGGTCGAGCAGGGTCGTGAAGAACTCGGTCACGCGTCCGTCGAGATCGCATTGCGCGACCGCGATCTCGATGATGCGATGTCGATGCGGGGACAAACCCGTCGTCTCCACGGCCACCACCGAGTAGCCGGGGCATGCGAGGCGATCACCGATGCGCACAGTCACCCCCCAATGATGATGTGCCCGATGCGGCCTCCTTCAGTCGCATCCCGGCAAGCCCGACCTGCGGCGCGCGCGTCCACGGTACGCGCTCGCGACCGATGCGGGGTACGGCGCGACCGATCGGGCGTACCGTACCGCTGGTGACGTCGCGTCAGATATGACGCAGGGTCAGGACGTACTCTCCGAGGGCTGCGGCGTACCGACCTTGATGCCCTTGAGCACGGTGTCGAGCGTGGCCTTGTCCGGTGCCGAGGCGGAGATCTCCATCTTGAGCAGCACGCACGGGTATTCGCCGTCCGCGTTCTTCGCGTCGATCACCACCGCCTGTGCCCAGGCGGTGTCCGAGTCCAGGCTCAGGTCCTCGGGCTTGCCGCTGACCTTGGCCCGCAGCACGTAGCCCGGGTGACCGTCCACCGTGATCGGTTTGTCCAGTTCCATGGTTTCCACCTTGATTTTGCCCTTGCTTCCGGTCACCTCCTTCTTCAGGTCGGCGATCACTTCGTCCAAGGAGTCGGCCTTGTGGGTCACCAGCTCCAGGCCGGCCCGATAGCACTTGCGCTCGGCCTGCAGCTTCGTCTCGGCTCCGGACCCGCTGCGGGTCGCCGACTTGCTGGGACAGGGGCGCTCCACCGCCTGGTCCGCGGGCGCGTCGTCGGGGTCGGGGGCGACCCAGCCCTTGAACCTGGGCACGGTGAGTCCGGTGGTGGGGTCGGTGACCGTGCCGTCCGTGGCCGCCGACTTACCGCCGGAGCCGCCGTCGTCCCCGCTCAGGACCACGATCAGCGCGGCGATGATGCCGCCCACCACGACCAGCGCCAGCGCGGTCAGGCCGATCGCCTTGCCGCGACCGGGCCGGGCGGCGCCCGGCGGCGGGCCCATCGGCTGGTAGCCGCCGGGGTATCCGCCCTGGGGGTAGCCCGCCTGCATCGCGGCCGGCGGGGCGCCGACCGGCGGCGGCGGGATCTCGCCCTGCGCGCGGGCCCGGGTCGAGGCGGTCCACTGCGCGCCGTCCCACCAGCGCTCGGAACCGGGCGAGGACGGGTCTTCGTACCAGCCGGGAGGAATCGAGGCAGTCACCCGCGTGACGCTACAACCGGCCCGTGCGGCGCACGAGCGCCCCCCGGCAAATGTGACCGTTCGGAAACCGACGCCGATCAGCCCAGGTCGAAGCCGAGTTGGCCGTCGTCGACGAGCTCGACCCGGGGTCGCTTGAGGTGTCGCCACGCGGGCAGGTCGTCCCAGTACGCCCAGGACATCCGGTGGTGCGGCGTGGGGCCGTACTCGGCCAGCGCGGCGCGGTGCACCGGCGCCGGGTAGCCGGCGTTGCCGGCGAAGCCGTACTCGGGGTACCCCTCGCCGATCCCGGCCATCATGCCGTCGCGGTGCACCTTGGCGAGCACCGAGGCGGCCGCGACGCTGACGCACGACTGGTCGCCCTTGATCACACAGCGCACCGACCACGGCGCGCCGAGGAAGTCGTGCTTGCCGTCGAGCACGATCGCGTCCGGACGCACCGGCAGCGCGGTCAGCGCGCGTTCGGCGGCCAGCCGCAGCGCGGCGGTCATCCCGAGCGTGTCGATCTCCTCGGGGTCCGCGGTCCCGAACGCGTACGCGCGCACCCACGGGTCGACCGCGGCGGCGACCTCCTCGCGGCGGCGCACGGTGAGCAGCTTGGAGTCGGTGAGCCCGGCCGGCGGCACGGACAGGTCGGTGATCGCCGCCGCGACCAGCACCGGGCCCGCCCACGCGCCGCGCCCGACCTCGTCCACCCCGGCGATCACCTGCGCGCCCCGGGTGATCAGTTCGCGCTCGACGTCGTAGGTCGGCGGCGCGATGCGACCGGCGGGCTTGCGCGGCCCGACGACCTTCTTGCCGGCAACCTTCTTCGCGGCGACCGTCTTCGCGGCAACCTTCTTTGCGACGACCTTCTTCGCGGCAACCTTCTTGCCTGCGGCCTTCCTCGCCGCGAGCTTCCCGGGTGCCGCTCGCGTCCCCAGTGCCGCCGGCTCGCCGGCGACGATGCGCGCGGCGGCAGCCGTCCCTTCGACGATTTGCCGCGTGGTGGTCGTGTGCGCGGAGCCCGGATCGGCGTCGATCCCGGGTACGTCCGCGTGCTCGGTGCTCGACTCGTTCACCCCACCACCGTAGGTCAACGATCAGCGCCTGCCGACCACCGTCTCCCGCTCGCCGACGGCGATCGACACCGGCGGTCGGGGCTCGTAGTGGGTCGAGACGCCCGCCGCCGCCAAGCGCTCGCGCAGCGCCCTGGCCCCGGCCGACCCGGCGAGCGCGGCCTCGGCCGAGGCAATCGGGTCCAGTTCGGCGCCGAGGTGGTCGGTGACGGTGTCGGTGCCGGTCCAGGTCGGCCGCAGCCGGCCGCGCCCGGACTCGACCCACGCGCGGGCGAGCAGCGCGGCCAGCGCGTCGGCGGCGCCCTCGCCGTGCGCGGCGATCAGTTCGTCCCCCCGGCCCTCGACCAGCAGCCCCAGCACGCCGCCCAGGGTCACCGGGTACTCCACGCCCGCACGCCGCGCGGAGATCCCGAGCGCGGCCGCCCGACGGGCCTGGGCGAAGCCGACCACGTGCTCCAGGTACGCCTCCTCGGCCAGCTTGACCATGCCGTCCAACGCCGCGAACCCGCGCGGGCCCAGGTGCCCGTCGTCGTCGGTGACCAGCAGGTACGGGTGTACGTGCGCGAGCAGGCGAACCGGCTCGACCAGCAGCGTGCCGCCGGCCAGGTCGGTGCCCCCGGGGGTGCCCCGGCCGTCCGACGGCCGCGCGCGCAGCCGTTCGATCCGCGCCGCCGTCGCCGCGTCGGGCGCCGACTCGGCATCGCCGAGGGCGGCCCGGAAGGCCCGGAAGCCGGCGATCGGATCGCCGGGCACACAGCCCGCCTCGATCCCCAAAGTCACCAGGTCGTCCCGGAACCGGCCCCAGTCCGCCCGGACCACCGCGAGTTCGCCCAGCGCGTCCGTCACCGCCGCGGTGCCGTACGCGCGGGCCGCGGCCTGGTCCGCCGCGCGCTCCTCGAAACGCACCACGGGTGCGCACACCCGCTGGTAGAGCGCCGCGTAACCGGCCGCCGCGCGACCTCGGCGACCGCGCCCGTCGAGTGCCTCGGCCAGCCCGACCACCGCGTCCACCCCGTGGCACGCGATCCGGTCCGCGAGCGGCGGACGGCGCCGGCGACCGTGTCCGAGCGCGTGCGCGATCACCACCCGCAGCCGCCGGCCGGTCAGCACGTACGGCAGCGCGGTGCCCAGCACCAGATGACGGTGCAGCCAGGTCCCGGGGCGGCGGACCGCCCGCACCTCGCAACCCGCGCCGCCGGTCAGCACGATCCCGTCCGGCACCGGCACCCGCAGATCGGCGGCCACGTCCCGAACCAGTTCCCACAACACCGGCTGCGCCTCGGCGTCCACCGCGAGCCCGGCCGGAAGCCGGCGCGGACCGGCGAGTTCCACCAGCAGCGCGACCAGCGCGACCGCGCCGAGCGCCCACAACACGGCGGCGCCCGAGGTGAAGAACCGCCCGTGGTCGACGATCGCGCCGACCACGAACGTCACGAACAGGAGCGGCAGCGCGAGCACGACGTACAACACGCCCAGGAGCACCACTCCGGCGAGTGCGCGAAGCCCCGTCCCTGCGCCCATGGATCCCCCTCGAAGCGATGACTCACCCGTTCGAGGACGACCCTAGAGCCTGCCTCTCGGCAACCGCCGGATCCCGTCGCGATCCGGCCGCACCGGCCGGGGTATCCGATCCGGGCACCGGGTCCGGGTCGCCGCGTCGCCGGCGCGAAGCCCCGGTCGCGGGTCCGCCCGAGTCGCCCGAGTGCACGTCGCCGGCCCCGGATCGCCTGCTCAGGGCAGCAGCGGCTCCAGCAGCCGGTGCGGCACCCGCATCGCGCGGGTGACCGCGTCGTCGCGGTGCAGCAGGTCGGCGCCGGGGCCCGGGGCCACCTCGGTCTCGCCCGGGGTGACCATCGCCGCGCAGACCGCGCAGACCCCGTTCGGGTCCACCGTCCCGCCGCAGCCTCGGTGCCGGAAGATTCGGCAGACCACCCCGTTCTGCACGTGCTTCTCGCCCCAGCGGGCCATCGTGCGGATGATCGGCCACAGGTCGACGCCGCGTTCGGTGAGTACGTACTCGTCCCGCGGCGGGGACTCCTGGTAGCGGCGCTTGTCGAGCACCCCCGCGTCGACCAGCGTCTGCAACCGGCCCGAGAGCACCGCCCGCGGGATGTCCAGATGGGCGAGGAAATCGCTGTAGCGCCGGACGCCGTAGAACGCGTCCCGCACGATCAGCAGCGTCCAGCGCTCGCCGACGAGTTCCAGGGTGCGAGCGAGCGCACAGTCCTGCTGCCCGTAGTCCTTGCCCAAAGCCATACGAGCACTTTAACCCCGGGTCGGTTCATTCACCGAACCATTAAGTGCTACGTTCTCCGGGCAGCGTTGGTTCATTCAACGAACCGACTCGGCCAGGAGTCACGATCCGGGGAGCACCGCCATGTCCATCGCCACATCCACCGCACCGCGCACCGCGTACCGGCCATCCGCACCCGTCGCCGGCGGCGGCTCGCCCGGCGCGACCGTCCCGGTGGTGGCCCTGGGCACGCTGCTGCTGCTGGCCACCTACACGATGCCGATCGCGATCGTGCCGGACACCGTGCGCGACCTGCACGCGGGCCCCGGCGGCCCGGCCTGGATCCTCAGCGCGATCGGCCTGGGCCTGTCCGCGGCCCTGCTGATCACCGGCAGCCTCGCCGACGACTTCGGTCGCCGCCGGGTCTTCACCGCGGGCACGCTCGGCCTCGCGCTGGCCTCGGCGCTGACCGCACTGGCCCCCTCACTGCCGCTGTACGTGGTCGGACGCGCCCTCCAAGGCGTCGCGGGCGCGGCGATCATGTCCGCCGGGCTCGGCCTGCTGGCCCACAACCACCACGGCGCCGCGCGCGGCCGGGCGATGGCCGCGTACGGCTCCTCGATCGGCGCGGGCATGGTGGTCGGGCCGCTGATCGGCGCCGGACTGGCACTGGCACACCGCTCCGCGCCCTACTGGTTCACCGTCGTCGCCGCCCTCGCGGTGGCCGCGGTCGCCCGACGGATGCCCGAATCGCGCGCCGAGCACCCGCGCCGGCCGGACGTGTGGGGCACGCTGACCCTGGGTCCGGGTCTGATCGCGCTGACCGCCGCGCTGATCGAGGGCCGGCAGGGTTGGCAACGACCGGTCGTCGACACGCTGATGGTGATCGCCGTGCTCCTGCTCGCGGGCTACGTCGCGACCGCCCTGCGCGGCCGGGCGCCGATGCTGGACCTGCGCATGTTCGCCCGGCCCGCGTTCGCCGTCGCCACCTTCGGCGCGCTGATCACTGGCGTCGCGGTGATCGCCATCGCCGCCTTCCTGGGCACCGTCTTCCAGGGCACCCTGGGCCTGAGCGGCCTGGGCGCCGCGCTCCTGCTCGGCCTGTGGTCGGCCGCCGCCGCGCTCACCTCGTTCGCGTTCGGCCGGGTGCACGTGCTACCCGACGCCCGACACCGCTTCGCCGCGGGCCTGCTCGTCGCCGTCGTCGGCTTTCTGGGCCTGTACGGCCTCACCCCCGCCGACTCGTGGTCGCGCGCGGTACCGGGCCTGCTGGTCGGCGGCTTCGGCGTGGGCCTGGTCAACACCGCGCTGGCCCGCCTCGCGGTGGAGAGCGTGCCGGCCGACCGGGCGAGCATGGGCTCCGGCGCCAACAGCACCGCGCGCTACATGGGCGCCTCGATCGGCGCGGCGCTGGTGGTCGCCCTGGTCGACGCGGGCGGCATGGACCTGGCGATCCTGGTCGCGGTCGGCCTGGCCGTACTCGGCGCCCTCGTCACCCTCACTCTTCGCCAAAGCGAATAAACCCACAAAAGCACCTATCCCGGACACCCGCCGGCGACGTCGAGCGCCGCGTCTGGAAAACTCGGGTCATGTGACGAGCGATGTGCAGAGCCCAACGACGGAACGACCCGCAGCGCCGGCGGGTCGCCGTCGTTTTCGGGCACTCGGGAACGCGATAGTCGAACGTCCGTACCTGATCACCGCCGGCCTGATCGGCCTGATCATCGTCACCGGCGTGAACGGCCCCGACTGGCCGGCGCAGTACTTCCGGACCTGGCTGATCCGCGACCACGGCACCTACCTGTGGAACAACCAGTGGTACGGCGGCCACCTGCTGCCGGGCTACAGCATCCTCGCGCCGGTGATCGCCTCCAAGATCGGCACCGCGACGCTGACCGCGCTGTCCTGCGTGACGTCCGCGTGGGCCTGGGACAAGCTCCGGGTCGGCGGGAACGAGTTCGCCCGCCAGGTGGGGAGCTGCTGGTTCGCGGTGATGTGCAGCGTCGACTACCTGATCGGCCGCACGCCGTTCGCGCTCGGTGTCGCCGCGGGCATGCTCGCGATACTGGCCGCCCGCCGCCGGCACCCGCTCTGGGCCGGCTTCGCCGCCCTCCTGTGCGGCCTCTCCAGCCCGCTGTCCGGCGCGTTCTTGATGCTGGTCGCGCTCGCCTGGGTGCCCAGGGAGCGGGTCTGGCCGACCCGACTGTGCTTCTCCCCCGCCGCGATCGGCCTGGTCGCCGCGCTCGCGTTCCCCAACGAGGGGATGTTCCCCTTCCCGTGGTGGCGGTTCCTGCCGATCCTGGCGTTCGCCGCGGTCGGCCTGCTGATACTGCCCAAGGAGCAGCAGAGCGCCCGGCGATTCCTGTGGTTGTACGCGGCGACCGCGGTGATCTTCTTCTTCGTGCCGACCTCGCTCGGCGGCAACCTGGCCCGGCTCGGCGAGCTGACCGCGGGGCCCCTGATGGCGGTCGTGCTGCTCTCGGTCGGCCGGCGCCGGCTGGTGGTGCTGCTGGCCCTGCCGCTGCTGGTCTGGCAGTTCCAGTCCGCCGCGCTGGCCATCACGCACGACATCAAGGACTCGCCCGGCGAGAAGCCGCAGTACTACACGGGCATGCTCGAATTCCTGCAGAAGAACAACACCCACCCCGTGGGTCGGGTGGAGATCCCGTTCACCCGCGGGCACTGGGAGTCGGTGTTCGTCGCCGAGAAGATGCCCCTGGCCCGGGGCTGGGAGCGTCAACTGGACCGCAACTACAACGCGGTGCTCTACCAGAAGGACCTCACGCTCCAGGAGTACCGCGACTGGATCGACGACACGGGCGTGCGCTTCGTGGCGCTGCCGGACATCCCGATCGACCCCTCGGCGATTCCCGAGGCGGACCTGATCCGCAACGGCATTCCGTGGCTCAAGCCGGTCTACACGGACGGGCACTGGAAGATCTGGGAGGTGGAGAACGCGACGCCGATCGTGATAGGGCCGGGCGAACTGACCGAGCTGACGCCCAGCCGGTTCTCCTTCGACGCGCACACGGCCGGCACGTTCGTAGTCAAGATCCACCCGACGTTCTGGGTGACCCCCGACCGACCCGAGATCGTGATCAAGTCGACCGCGGACGAGTGGAGCGAGATCACCGTCGATCGGCCGGGCCCGGTCACGGTGTCCGCGCGCGACGCCAAACTCTTCAAGGGCATGGGCGGCAAACCCTGATCGCACCCTGATCCGGTGCCGCACCCGCGGACCGGTCCCGGGGCGGTCCGCGCGGACCGCCCCGCCGGCTCACGGCCTCGGCGGCGCCGCCGGGTCCAGGCCGCCCACCCACTTGGGCGTCGGGGCCCGCCACGCCTTCGCCTGGCCGAGCAGGTCCGCGCTGTCCCGCGCGACCAGCAGGGTCGAGCGCAGCTCCGGCTTGAGGAAGCCGTTCGCGGTCATCGTGTCCAGCGCGTCCAGGAGCGGGCGCCAGAAGTCGCCCACCTCCAGCAGCGCGACCGGTTTGGCGTGGATCGCCAGGTGTTGCCAGGTCCACACCTCGAACAGTTCCTCCAGCGTGCCCGCGCCGCCGGGCAGCGCGACGAAGGCGTCCGCCCGGTCCGCCATCGCCGCCTTGCGCTCGTGCATGGTCTCGGTGATCAGCAGCTCGGTCAGGCTCCGGTGCGCGATCTCGCGCTCCACCAGCGAGCGCGGCATCACCCCGATCACCTCGCCGCCCGCCGCCAGGCACGCGTCCGCGACCGCGCCCATCAGACCCACGTGCCCGCCGCCGAAGACGATCCCGACGCCGGCCTCGGCGAGCCCACGACCGAGCTCGACCGCCGCCTCCCGGAACCCGGGCGAGGCACCCGACGCCGATCCCGCGAAAACCGCTACCCGCATGCCAGGCTCCCTGCGTTGCAGACCACCGAAGTGGTGTGTACCGAAATGGTTCGGTACGCAGTCTGCCAACCCGGCCCCGACACGCCGAGCCCGAATCCCGACACGAATCCGAGCCCGAACCCGAGCCGCGGACGCCGAGCGCCGGCCTCGGACCCGGCGGCGGACCACTCGCGCAAGCGTGTACCGCGAGGTCTCCGAGTCGGTGCCGAATCGATGGCGAATCGAGTCGATGAATCGCCTCTCTCGCGATATGGCGCCAGTACAGTCCCGGCATAGGCGGGCAAATTCGGCCAACGTCGGTGGTGGTCACGCAACCCGACGTTGACGGGAAGACCCCCCGCCACGGCAGAATGCCCGCGTGCCCGCCACCGAGCGCCCTGCCTCGGACATCCCGTTCGAGCGGCTGTTTCCCGATCTCGACGACCATGGCCGTGAACGCCTGGTCGCCGCCGCTCAAGCGCTCGATCTGCGCCGCTCCCTCGACGATCCCGCGCGCTGGTTCTGGAACGAACCGGACCCGCTGAGTCCCGAGCCCGAGCCCGAGCCGTCCCCGCACATCCTGGGCACCGCGCTGCTGCTGTACGAGGCCGACGGCGACTGGCTGGAACTGGGCCTGGACGTGTGGCAACTGGACGGCCCGTTCGTCAGCGTCACCGCCACCGTCGAGGTCGCGTGCTGGTGCGACACCGATCACAACATGCACGCGGTGCAGCGCGCCGAGTGGCCGGCATCCACCGCGCAGGCGTTCCTGGAGGCGTTCCACACCGCCGCGCTCTCGGTGATCCGCCGGATCGAGGGCCCGCGCGACCCGCGCGACCTGCGCGCCCGTGCGGGGCTGCCCAACCCGCCCGAGCCCCCCGAGGATGACCCGTCCGGCCCCCCGCCGGACCCCTCGTCCGGCCCCGTGGTCTGAGCCGGCGTTTCATCCGAACGAAGGATTTTTTCGCACCGCACCGGTGATTCCACGGTGGACATTGCGCCATGGCACGCCATACATCGGACAATCCGGTGTCCTACCTCAGTGCCCACCTGCACCTCATCGGCCCCGATCTGAAAAACTAGGCCGTCATGACACATGCTCTGGACGGCCGCATACCCCTCGGGGAGCCCACGTCGGATGCGGGCGGCACCGCTCGCCGCACCCGGCGGCGGCACCTGCGCGGGGTCCTGATCGCCGTCGCCGAGCATCCCTACGTGATCACCCTGGCCCTGGTCGGCCTGCTGACCGTGCTGGGCATCAACGGCGCCGACTGGCCCGCGCAGATCTTCCGTGCCTGGCTGGTGCGCGACCACGGCGCCGTGCTGTGGAACAACCAGTGGTACGGCGGACACCTGCTGCCCGGCTACAGCGTGATCACCCCGATCCTGGCCGGCGGGATCGGCACCCGCCTGCTCACCGCGATCTCCTGCGTCGCCGCGGCGTGGGCGTTCTCCCGGCTGCGGCTGGGCCGCGGCGACCTGGCCCGGCGGGTGGGCAGTTGTTGGTTCGCGGTGATAGTCAGCATCGAGTACCTGATCGGGCGGACCCCGTTCGTGCTCGGCGTCGCCGCCGGGCTGATGGCGATCCTGGGTGCCCGCTCCGGGCATCGCGCGTGGGCGGCGGTCGCGGCCGGGTTCTGCGGCCTGGCCAGTCCGCTGGCCGCCGCGTTCCTGCTGATGATCGCGCTCGCCTGGGTACCCGCCGAGCGGGTGTGGGCGACCCGGTTCAGCCTCGCCCCGGCCGTGATCGGCCTGGTGATGTCCCTGATCTTCCCCGGCGGCGGCGACTTCTCCTTCCCGCTGTGGCGGTTCGCCGCGATCCTGGGCTTCGCCGGAGTGGGCCTGGCCCTGGTCCCGCGCACCGAGGTCAGCGCGCGCCGCTTCCTGTGGTTGTACGCGCTGTCCTCCACCGTGCTGTTCATGATCCCCAGCGCGGTCGGCGGCAACGCGGCCCGGCTCGGCGAGTTGTGCGCCGGCCCGCTGATGGCCGTGGTGCTGCTCTCGCTCGGCCGCCGGCGCCTGGTGGTGCTGCTCGCCATCCCGCTGCTGGCCTGGCAGTTCTCCTCGGCCGGCAAGGCGGTGGCGTTCAACAACCAGGACAGCACCGGCAAGAAGGCCGGCTACTACACCGGCATGCTCGACTTCCTGGAGCGCGCCAACCTGCCGGTGGGCCGGATCGAGATCCCGTTCACGCGCGGCCACTGGGAGACGGTCTACGTCGCCGAGCACATGCCGCTCGCCCGCGGCTGGGAGCGCCAGCTCGACCGCGCGCACAACACGGTGCTGTACGGCCCCACCCTGGACGAGGGCCAGTACCACGCGTGGGTGCGCGAGACCGGCGTGCGCTTCATCGCGTTGCCCGACGTGCCGCTGGACCCCTCCGCCAAGCGCGAGGCGGAGATCCTGCGCGCCGGCGCCGACTGGCTGGTGCCGGTGTGGTCCGACCCGCACTGGGTGATCTGGGAGGTGGCCGACCCGGTTCCGCTGCTGGACGGCCCCGGTCAGCTCGTGGACATCTCGCCCAGTGGCTTCACCCTGCTCGCCCAGCAGGCGGGCACCTTCACCGTGCGCATCCACCGCACGAGCTGGTTCGTCGCGGACAAACCCAACACGAGCATCGGCGAGACCGAGGATGGCTGGACCGAGATCACCGTCACCGAGCCCGGCGAGGTCACCATCAAGGCGAAGGCGTCGGCCGTTCTGCCGTGACCGGGCCGGTAGGGTGATTCGGGTTCATGCCCTGGTGGAAAGGTAAGCAAACCGATGGCCGAGCACCACGACCACTCCAGCCACGATCACCACGATCACGAAGAAGGCCGGATCTTTGTGATGGGCCGCCCGGTGGACGCGTACCCCGCCATGGCGCCCGAGGCCGCCCGCGGCAAGGTCCTGCGCGTCACCGTGGTCGGCGAGGACGTCCTGCACCGACCCTGCGCCGAGATCACCGAGTTCGGCACGGAAGAGCTGAACACGCTGATCGACGACATGTTCCTGACCATGTACGTCGCCGACGGCGTGGGCCTGGCCGCGAACCAGGTCGACGTCGGCATCCGGCTGTTCGTGTACGACTGTGTCGACGAGGACGGCCACCGGCACGTCGGCCACCTGATCAACCCGGTCCTGGACGAACTGCCCGCGACCGAGCGGCACCTGGAGGAGGCGGGCGAGGGCTGCCTGTCCGTCCCCGGCCCGCACGAGGACCTGGCCCGCCCCGACCGCGCGATCGCGCGCGGGGTGGACAAGGACGGCAACCCGCTGGTGATCGAGGGCGAGGGCTACTTCGCCCGCTGCCTCCAGCACGAGACCGACCACCTCAACGGCTACCTGTACATCGACCGCCTCTCCAAGCGCGAGCGCAAGAACGTGCTCAAGGAGATGGAGTCGATGCGCGACGAGGTCTTCGCCAAGCGAGACGCCAAGGCCAAGCAGCTCGCCGGCTGACCCACCGCGGCCGACCGGCCCTTCGCGGGCGACCGCGACGGACACCGCACGAGCAACACCGAAAGGGGCGGGGAACCGGTATCACCGGTTCCCCGCCCCTTTCAGGCGTTCACCTCACCGACCTCGAGGTCAGCTGCAGCCGCTGGTCGAGCCGCATCCCTCGCACACGTAGCAGCTGCCGGCCGGGCGCATCTTGATCCCGCAGGAGAAGCACAGCGGGGCGTCCGCGCTGCGGCCCTGGCGGGCCTCCAGCAGTTCGGTCGAGGAGTGCACCGCGGCGGGGACCGGCTTGAGGTCCGGGGCCTTGAGCGCGGCGTCCACCGGCGCGGACTGCGCGAGGGTGCGCATGTCCTCGGCGGCGGCCGGCTCGTCCGGCTCGTAGGAGCCGGTCTCCAGGTGCCGGGTACGCTCCGCGGCGGAGTGGATGCCCAGCGCCGAGCGGGTCTCGAACGGCAGGTGGTCCAGCGCCAGCCGGCGGAAGATGTAGTCGACGATCGACTGCGCCATCCGCACGTCCGGGTCGTCGGTCAGCCCGGCCGGCTCGAAGCGCATGTTGGTGAACTTGGAGACGTAGGTCTCCAGCGGCACGCCGTACTGCAGGCCCACCGAGACCGCGATCGAGAAGGCGTCCATCATGCCCGCCAGGGTCGAGCCCTGCTTGGACATCTTCAGGAAGACCTCGCCGAGGCCGTCGTCCGGGTAGGAGTTGGCGGTCATGTAGCCCTCGGCGCCACCCACCGAGAAGGACGTGGTGATGCCGGGACGACCCTTGGGCAGGCGCTTGCGCACCGGGCGGTACTCGACGACCTTCTCCACCACGGTGGCCGCGGTCGACTTGCCGTCGTCCGCCTTGCCCTTGTTCTCGCCCTTGCCGGCCGAGAGCGGCTGGCCGACCTTGCAGTTGTCGCGGTAGATCGCCAGCGCCTTGATGCCGAGCTTCCAGCCCTGGAAGTAGATCTCCTCGATCTCCTCGACGGTGGCGTCCTCGGACATGTTGACCGTCTTGGAGATCGCGCCGGAGATCCACGGCTGGATCGCCGCCATCATCCGTACGTGACCCATCGGCGAGATGGTGCGCTCACCCATCGCGCAGTCGAACACCTCGTAGTGCTCGAGCTTGAGGCCGGGCGCGTCCACCACGTGGCCGTGCTCGGCGATGTGCTCGATGATCGCCTCGACCTGCTCGGGCTGGTAGCCCAGCCGGCCCAGCGCCCGGGCCACCGTACCGTTGACGATCTGCATCGAGCCGCCGCCGACCAGCTTCTTGAACTTCACCAGCGCCAGGTCGGGCTCGACACCGGTGGTGTCGCAGTCCATCATCAGGCCGATCGTGCCGGTCGGGGCCAGCACCGAGGCCTGCGCGTTGCGGAAGCCGTTCTTGTCGCCGAGCTTGGCGACGTCCTTCCACGCCTTGGTCGCCAGGTCCCACACGGGGGTGTCCAGGTCGTCCATGCGCTTGCCGGCGTCGTTGGCCTCGGCGTGCAGGCGCATGACGCGCTTGTGCGGCTCGGCGTTGCGGGCGTAGCCGTCGTACGGACCGACGATGCCGGCGAGTTCGGCGGAGCGCTTGTACGCGGTGCCGGTCATCAGCGAGGAGATCGCGCCGGCCAGCGCGCGGCCGCCGTCGCTGTCGTACGCGTGCCCGGTCGCCATCAGCAGCGCGCCCAGGTTGGCGTAGCCGATGCCCAACTGGCGGAAGGCGCGGGTGGTCTCGCCGATCTTCTCGGTCGGGAAGTCGGCGAAGCAGATCGAGATGTCCATCGCGGTGATGACCAGCTCGACGACCTTGGCGAACCTGACCGCGTCGAACGTGTCGTCCTCGCGCAGGAACTTCATCAGGTTCAGCGACGCGAGGTTGCAGGACGAGTTGTCCAGGTGCATGTACTCCGAGCACGGGTTGGACGCGGTGATCCGGCCCGACTCGGGGCACGTGTGCCACTTGTTGATCTCGTCGTCGTACTGGATGCCCGGGTCGGCGCAGGCCCACGCCGCCTCGGCCATCTTGCGGAACAGCGCCTTGGCGTCGACCGTCTCCAGCACGTCGCCGGTGAGCCGGGCGCGCAGGCCGAACTCCTTGCCCTGCTCGACCGCGTTCATGAACTCGTCCGAGACGCGGACCGAGTTGTTCGCGTTCTGGTACTGCACCGACGCGATGTCGGCGCCACCGAGGTCCATGTCGAAGCCCGCGTCGCGCAGCGCGCGGATCTTCTCCTCCTCCTTGACCTTGGTGTCGATGAAGTCCTCGATGTCGGGGTGGTCGACGTCGAGCACGACCATCTTGGCCGCGCGGCGGGTCGCGCCGCCCGACTTGATCGTCCCGGCCGAGGCGTCCGCGCCGCGCATGAAGGAGACCGGGCCCGAGGCGTTGCCGCCGGAGGTGAGCAGTTCCTTGCTGGAGCGGATCCGGGAGAGGTTCAGGCCGGCGCCCGAGCCGCCCTTGAAGATCAGGCCCTCTTCCTTGTACCAGTCCAGGATCGAGTCCATCGAGTCGTCGACCGACAGGATGAAGCACGCGCTGACCTGTTGCTTCTGCGCGGTGCCGACGTTGAACCAGACCGGCGAGTTGAAGCTGAAGATCTGGTGCAGGAGGGCGTGCGCCAACTCGTGCTCGAAGATCTCCGCGTCGGCGGGGCCGGCGAAGTAGCCGTTCTCCTCACCGGACTTGCGGTAGGTCTTGACGACCCGGTCGATCAGCTGCTTCAGGCTCCACTCGCGCTGCGGCGTGCCCACCGCACCGCGGAAGTACTTGCTCGTGACGATGTTGACCGCGTTCACCGACCAGGAGTCGGGGAACTCGACGCCGCGCTGCTCGAAGTTGATCGAGCCGTCGCGCCAGTTGGTCATGACGACGTCACGACGCTCCCAGACCACCTCGTCGTACGGGTGGACGCCGGGGGTCGTGTACACGCGCTCGATCCGCAGGCCCTTGCCGGGTCGTGACCGGCCGGAACCGCGTGCTGAGCCGCTCGTCGTCTCTGTCATGCCGTCTCCTCTTTTGAACAACGCCGTGGGCAGGCGGAAACGTCCCGGGGGATGTCCGCCGACCGGTCGGGTGGTCCGTCGTTCGTGTGCTACCGAAATTGATTTCTGGTGATCGCGATCAGTCCGAGGCGGGACTGTCCGCCGCGTCCACGGGCACCGCGGGCTCCGCGCGACCGGCGCGCAGCAGCGCGACCTCGGCCTCGAAGTCCTCCAGGGACTCGAAGGCCCGGTACACGGACGCGAACCGCAGGTAGGCGACCTCGTCGAGCTCCCGCAGCGGGCCCAATATGGTCAGGCCCACGTCGTGGGTGGTCAACTCGGCGCAGCCGGTGGCTCGTACCGCCTCCTCGACCCGCTGGCCGAGCAGGGCCAGCGCGTCGCCGGTGACCGGGCGGCCCTGGCACGCCTTGCGCACCCCGGCGATGACCTTGTCCCGGCTGAAGGGTTCGGTGACGCCGCTGCGCTTGATCACCGTGAGCGAGGCGGTCTCGATCGTGGTGAAGCGCCGTCCGCAGTCGGGGCACGAGCGACGACGCCTGATCGCGGCGCCGTCGTCGGTGGTCCGGCTGTCCACGACGCGGCTGTCCGCTCGCCGACAGAAGGGGCAGTGCATGCGGTTCCCTCTCCCCCTCGTTGAGACGCAGGTCGTCCGTGTTGCTCGTGCGCGCCGCGCGCGGTATGGCGAAGCGTGCCCGGGTTGTTGCCGCGCCCTCGCCCCGGGGTCTCCGCGTGGGGCCCGTCCGGTGCGCTCCGGGAATATGGTATATACGGCAACCACAACTTGTGGGTTCCTTTAGCGACCTCGACCACAAGATGTAGTGGCTACGGTAGACCGCGACCCCGAGCGCTGCAAGCCGACGCGCAGACACTCGGAGAGCCCGTGGTGACCTCTCGTCATCCCCGCAGGTCACCGCCCGACGTCCGGCGAAAATTAACCCGGCCGGCCGCGTGTCGTGGCACACGAGCCACGGATGCCACATATCGGGCAGTCGAAACGAGCGTTTTCCCCGAGCCGAATTCGAATGTATGTACGATTACTACAGCGGGAACCGAATGATCGCCACTGGATTGGCCTAAATTCACTCGAACGTGTGTTTGGCGCAACCTTTCGAACCCGACTACCGTTCTCCACGTGCGAGCAATCCGTCGAAAGGGCCAGCCGTGACCGGAGAAGCCACCGGAGCCATCCACCCCGGAATCCGCACCGAAAGTCTCCCCGTGAAACACCCGCACAGCACCACCGTGCCGCCTCCGGCGCCCGCCCCGGGCACCGAGAACGGGCAGGTCCAGGGTGGTTCGACGCGGCGTCCGGCGGGGGGGCTGACGCCGCGCCAGACCCGTGTCCTGGAAGTGATCCGCACCTCCGTGGAGACACGCGGATATCCGCCGAGCATGCGCGAGATCGGCGAGGCGGTCGGCCTGTCGAGCACTTCTTCCGTCGCGCATCAACTGATGGCCCTGGAACGCAAGGGCTATTTGCGCCGTGATCCGCATCGCCCGCGCGCCTATGAGGTGCGTTCGCCGGACGGCGGTCGCCCGCTCGCGCCGGCCGGGCCGCACGCCGAACGCGGTGCGCAGGCCGCGTCCTACGTGCCGGTGGTCGGTCGGATCGCGGCCGGTGGCCCGATCCTGGCCGAGCAGTCCATCGAGGACGTGTTCGCGCTGCCGCGCCAGCTCGTCGGCGACGGCGACGTGTTCCTGCTCAAGGTGAGCGGCGACTCGATGATCGAGGCCGCGATCATGGACGGCGACTACGTCGCGGTGCGCCGCCAGCCGGTCGCCGAGAACGGCGACATCGTCGCCGCGATGATCGACGGCGAGGCCACCGTCAAGCGTCTGCGGCACCGGGACGGGCACCGCTGGCTGATGCCGCACAACCCCGCCTACGAGCCCATTCCCGGAGACGAGGCGACCATCCTGGGCCGCGTGGTGGCCGTCATGCGACGGGTCTGAGATGACCGGGGACATCGACATACCGGCAGCGGGCGGTCGTACGGCGAGAGTTCGCCGTACGACCGCCCGTCTCGCGTTCGCGACACGGTGACGCTTCAGGCGCTGTCGTCCTTGTCGATCGCGGCCAGCGAGCGGCGCACCTGATTGCGGTCCTCGGTGTACCACAGCGGCGGCATCGAGGACCGGAAGAACCCGCTGTAACGGGCGGTGGCCAGCCGCGGATCGAGCACCGCCACCACGCCCCGGTCGTCCATCGCCCGGATCAGCCGGCCGGCGCCCTGCGCCATCAGCAGCGCGGCGTGCGTGGCCGACACCGCCATGAAGCCGTTGCCGCCGTTCTCCTGCACCGACTGCGCCCGCGCGCTCATCAGCGGGTCGTCCGGACGCGGGAACGGGATGCGGTCCATGACCACGAGTTGGCAGGACGGCCCGGGCACGTCCACGCCCTGCCACAACGACAGCGTGCCGAACAGGCACGTGCGCGGCTCGGCCGCGAATCGCCGCAACAGCTCCGCCAGCGAGTCGTCGCCCTGGCACAGGATCGGCATCTCGAGCCGCTCGCGCAGCGCCTCGGTGGCCGCCTCCGCGCCGCGCCGCGAGGAGAACAGGCCCAGCGCCCGCCCGCCGGCCGCCTCGATCAGCTCGGCGAGCTCGTCCAGGGTGTCCGCGCTCATCCCGTCCCGGCCCGGCGGCGGCAGATGCCGCGCGACGTAGAGGATGCCCTGCCGGGGGTAGTCGAACGGCGAGCCCACGTCCAGGCAGCGCCACGCCGCCAGGTCCGCGTCGGTATCCGGGTCCGCGTCCTCGTCCGGCTCCTCGCCGTCCCCCGGATGCACCGCGACCTCGGTGGGCACCGGCGCGGGCTCGTCGGTGAGCAGCCCCTCGGCGGTCAGCCCCAGACTGCCCGCCACGCCGCGGAAGTCACCGCCGAGCTTGAGCGTGGCCGAGGTGAGCACCACGGTGCGGTCGCCGAACAGCGCCTCGCGCAGCAGCCCGGCCACCGCGATCGGCGCCACCCGCAGACAGGCGCCGGTGCGCTCGTTGCGCTCCAGCCAGATCACATCGTGCGGCGAGCCCTTGAGGATGCGCTCGCAGGTGTCGTGGATGTGCTCGACGCCGGCCAGCGCCTGCCGCCGGGCCGCGTCCTCGTTGCTCAGCGACTTGTCCCGGACCTCGCCCAGCGAGGTGATCACGCCCCGGCTCGCGTCGCGCAGCGCGGACACCGTCCAGCCCAGATCCGGGTCCACCTCGCGCAGTCGGCCGGGCTCGCGCCCCTCCATGGTCTTCTTGAACGCCTCCGAGGCGGCGTCCAGGTTGTCCACCGCGCCCTCGTTGGCCAGCTTGCCCGCGCGGCGCGCGGCGCGGTCCACCGCGCTCAGGCTCAGCTCGGCGGTGGCCACCCCGGTGGCCCGGCCGGCGAACTCGTGCGCCTCGTCCACGATCAACAACTCGTGCTCGGGCAGCACCGGCGCGTCCTCCAACGCGTCGATGGCGAGCAGCGCGTGGTTGGTGACCACGATGTCGGCCTGCTTGGCCCGCTCCCGCGCGGCCTCGGCGAAGCAGTCGTCGCCGTACGGGCAGCGCGAGGCGCCCAGGCACTCGCGCGAGGACACCGACACCTGGGCCCAGGCCCGGTCGTTGACGCCCGGGCTCAGGTCGTCGCGGTCGCCGGTCTCGGTGTCGTCGGCCCACTCGCGCAGCCGGACCACGTCCTGGCCCAGCCTGCTCGTGGGCGCCGGGTCGAAGAGCACCTCGCCCTCGTCCGGCGGACCGTCGTGCAGCCGGTGCAGGCACAGGTAGTTGCCGCGGCCCTTGAGCGTGGCGAAGGTCGGCGAGCGGCGCAACATCGGCCGCAGCGCCTCGACCGTGCGCGGCAGGTCGCGCTCGACCAGTTGACGCTGGAGCGCGAGCGTCGCGGTGGCGACCACGACCTTGCGCCGCGCGGCGAGCGCGGGCACCAGGTAGGCCAGGGACTTGCCGGTGCCGGTACCCGCCTGGACCAGGAGGTGTTCGGCACGGGCCACCGCGCCGGAGACGGCCTCGGCCATGGACACTTGTCCGGGCCGCTCCGCTCCGCCGACGGCGGCAACGGCGGCGTGCAGGAGTTCGGTCAGCTCGGGACGGTCGGAGTCGCTCATCGGGCGACAAGCCTAGATGCTCCGACCGACATCGCCGACCGCGCGGCCCGCTTCGTCCGGCTTCTCCCGCGAGGTCGTGTCCCGGTGTCGGGCCCGCCCGGACCCGGGTCAGCCGAGCTTGGCGAGCACGGCCTTGGACATGCCCTCCTGGCCGAGCGCGTTGGGGTGCACCTGGGCGCCGGGCGACTCGGGCTTGATGCCCTCGATCCACTTGGTGCCGACCGGCCGGCACACGTCGTGGCCGGCCGAGCCGGCGTAGGTGTCCACGTACTCCGTGCCCTGCTTGGCCGCCTCCTTGGCGATCATGTCGTTCAGCGCCGGCACCACCTTGCGCAGGTAGGGCAGGTCGCCCTCGGCGACCGGGACCTGGGCGGGGCACGAGGGACCGCTCTCCGGCAGGATCGTGGGATAGCCCACGACCAGGATCCGGGCCTTGGGCGAGCGCTCCTTGATCCCGGCGATGGTGGCGGCGATCTTCGGCGCGGTGTCCGCGATCCGCTTGGCCAGCTCGTCGTTGCCGCCGCCGGCGTACTTGTCGGTGCACGGCTGGGTCGAGGTGGTGCTGCGGCTCTGGATCACGCACGTCGTGACGATCTCGGAGAAGCCGATGTCGTTGCCGCCGATGCCCAGGGTCACCAGCGCGGTGTCCGGGCGCAGCGCGTCGAACTGCGGCGGCGGCGAGCCCTGGGTCTGCTGACCCGCCGTCATGTCCGGGGTCCTGGCGCCGCCGCAGGTGACGTCGACGAAGCCGGCGATGTTCTTCTGCTTGGCCACCAGGTGCGCGTAGTTGCTCTCCGAGCGGCTGCACCCGGGCGGCGCGGTGGGCACGATCACGGGTATCTTCACGCCCGCCGCGTACGAATCGCCGAGCGCGACATAGGTGGCCCCGCTCGCGGCAACCGGCAGCGCGCTCGGCGCGGTGCCCTTGTCCGCCGCCGGCACGCCGGCCTTCTTGTCGGCGGACGCCGCCTTGTCGTCGGAGTCGTCCGAGCAAGCGGACAGCGCGACGAGCGCCGTCAGCGCGGCCAGACCCGCGATCGCCCTGCGAGTTGTGCGCACGTGCGCTCCCCTCCGTCGTGCCGGCTCCCGTTACCCGTCGGTAGGTCCCGGTCCGGTGAGACTAGGGTTTCCCGCGCGCGGTTTCCAGCATCCGCCGGTCACGAGCCGGTGCGGGTTTCAGTCCAGCTTGATCGTCTCGCGCCGCTGACCGGCCCCCGGGCGCCGGGACGCGGGCAGGTCCTCCAGCATGGTCAGGCACTCGCGCGCGGCGTCGATCTCGATGTCCTGGAAGGTCGCGGCGACCACGTCCACCCGTTCCCCGTCCGCCTCGATCACCACCCGTCCGTCCGGCCCGTACACGCCGCTGCGGCCGCACGCCGGGCCGAGCACGGTGTCGCCGATGTGGTTGGCGACCACGGTGTAGCAGGTGTTCTCCAGGGCCCGGGCGGCGAAGTACAGATCGCGGCGGTGTTCGCCGTCGCCGCGCGTGTAGACCCCGGGGCACAGGTACGCGTCGCATCCGTCGTGCACGGCGGCGCGTACGTGCTCGGGAAAGCTCACGTCGTAGGCGCTGCCCAGGCCCAGGCGCCAGCCGGCGATCTCGATCGTGCAGCCGTGGTCGCCCGGGAGGAACAGTTCGCGTTCGTCGTGCCACAGGTGCTGGCGGTCGTAGGCCACGTGCGCGTCGCCGTCGCGGCCGATCACCACGAGCGAGATGGTCCGCCCGCCCGCGCGGCGCACCGCGGCGCCGACCACCGCGACCGTACGGGTGGCGTAGCAGGCGGCCTGGAGTTCACCGAGCCGGGTGTCGCCGGGCACGATGTCGCACGGTTTGACGTCGGGTCGGAACAGGTCGAGGTCATAGCCCGACAGGAACAGTTCCGGCAACACCACGACATCGGCACCGGCCGAGGATGCGAAGCGCACGAGTTGCGCGGCCGTGGCGACATTCGCGGGGATGTCACCCGGCCGCGCCTGGGCCTGTGCGGCGGCGACCCTCAGCGGTTGCCTCGCGTTTTCGGCGACGTCGGTCACCCGCCGCATTCTGGCATCGTGATGGGGATCACACCATCGGCAAACCGGACAGGTTGTTCGCGACCCGGTCGCGGCGTGCGGTGCGCCTCACATGCACAGCGCGTTGGGCACGCTCCCGTGCGCGCCCACGTGCGGACGCGTGGGGCGGTCCCGGTAGCCGTCCAGAAGCAACCGATTGCGGTTCAGGCACAGCCGCTCGATCCGCGGGGTGAGCAGGTCGAACAGCTCATGCCGGTCCTTGAGTTCGGGGAACGCCGCCTGGTGGTCCAGGATCTCCTCGCGCACCAGCGCCCAGAAGCCCTCCTGCGGGACGCCCAGGTGTTGGGCCGCGAGATCGGCCAGGTAGCGGTGGTGGCCGACCAGCAGCGCGGCGTGGATGAACTGGCACAGGTAGTCCGGCCGTTCCCGAAGCAGCACCGCGGCGACCTCGACGGGCAGTTCGGCCAATTCGGGCAGCGGCTGATCGCTGATGTTGACGTCGTCGACGAAGTCCTTGATCGCGAGCCGGACCGGGACGTCGTGCTCGTCGAAGACCACGATCGCGTTCTCGCCGTGTGGGGAGAACACCAGACCGTACTTGTACAGGCAGTGCAGCAGCGGCGGGAGCAGCGCGTGGAAGAGCCGGCGCAGCCACACCCGGGGCGCCAGTTGCGAGCGTTCGATCAGTTCGGCGACGAACGGCCGGCCGTCCGGGTCCACGTGCAGCAGCGACGCCAGCGTGCGGGCGCGTTCGCCCGGGTCCAGGCGCGGGGCCAGTGGTTCGCGCCAGATCGCGCCGAGCAGTTCGCGGTACTGGTAGGGCACGCCCGGCAGTTCCTCCAGGACCGGGTGGCGCACGGTGACCGACGCGGTCTCGCCGAGCATGATCACCCGGCACTCGTCGCGCAGGAACGGGTCCGCGTCGCGCAGCCCCAGCACCCAGTCGGTGACGGCGGGCGCGGCCAGCGTGCGTTCGCTGGGCAGGCCGCGCCACACCAGTGTGTTCAGCACCGACAGCGGCAGCTTGACGGTGCGCCGGGCGGGCCGGTCCAGGTTCAGGAAGGTGCGCACCGACTGCTGCGCGAGGTGGTGATCCTCCGCCTCGCCCAGTGCGATGATCGCACCGGCGGCGATCTGCGGCGCGAACAGCGTCGCGATCGTCTCGTCCCACTGCCACGGGTGCACCGGCAGCCAGTGGAAGTCGTCCGGGTCCCAACCGTGCGCGGCCGGCACCCGACGAAAGCGCTCGATCGTCTCCGGGTCCAGTTCCTCGGCGTACAGCCGCGCCCGGTCCAGCCCGGGCACCGCGCGGTAGACGGCCAGGTCCCGGTGCACCGCGATCCACGGCAGCCGCAGCGGACGTCGCGCCTCCGGCGGGTATTCGCGCGCGTCGCTCGCCGAGAAGCCGACCCGGCCCTTGTTCGGCACGATCCACGGATGGCCGGTCTGGTGGCCCTCCAACTCGGCGTAGCCCAGGTCGGCCAGTGTCGCGGCGCTCTCCGCGCTCGCCGCGCTCGCCGCGTCGGCGGCCAGCGTCGCGGTCAACTCGCGCACCAGGTGGCCCGCGGTGTCCCCGCTCAGCCCGATCACGGTGTGCGCGTCCAGCAGGAACTGGAGCATGTCCTCTGCCGGGTCGGCGCCGCCCTCCCATTCGCGCACTACCGAGGCGGGGTCCACGTGCCAGGCGTCATAGGCGCCGCGCCGGGCCCGGAAGCGGTAGTGCACGTCGCCGGAGACGTCCACGGTGTAGGTGTCGCCGTCGGCGACGGGGCCGAGCAGTTCCTCGTAGGCGAACTCGGCGAGCGCCTTGGCGATCATGTCCCGGTTGACCCGGCGCCAGAGGTCCCGGTCACCGGCGGCGCCCGGTCGCGCGCCGGGGACCCGGGACGCGGGCTCAGGCGCGGCGGGTCGGGTGCCCTGGTGCGGCAGTTCGGCCTCGATGGGCCCCGCTGCCGGGTTCGACTGCGACATTGCGTACCTCTGCGGGGTCGGTCGCGCTCCGTCGGTGCGGCCGGCGCACGGGCTCGGTGTCGCCCGCGGCCAGGCCGAACGTGGTGAACGCGGTGCGGATCGGCAGCCGGTAGACCGCGCTGCCGCACACGGAGTTGAGAATGGTCGCGGCCCGGTGCGCGCCCAGGCCCAGGTCGGGTGTACCCACGCCGTGTGTGTGCAGCTCGGCGTTTTGCGCGTACAGCCCGCCGGTGACGTGCTCGGCGAGCTCGACGCGATGGTCCAGGTCGATCAACGGCCGGCCTGCGTCGTCACGCGCGATCAGGTCCTTGAGCGGATCCAATATCGCCGGATGCCGCGGCGCGTACCCGGTCGCCAGCACGACCCGGTCGGTGCGCACGGTGAAGGCGCGGTCCTGTTCGCCGTGCCGACAGCCCAGTTCCACCCCCTCGCCGGTGGTGCGCGCGGCGGTCACCGTGACATCGGGCATCAAGGTGGCGCGCACCCGCCCGCCCGCGATCCCGCGCTCGTAGAGCTCGTCGTGGATCGCGGCGATGGTGTCCGCGCTGATCGCCTTGTACAACTGCCACTGCTCGGGCACCAGGCGGTCGCGGACCGGCTCGGGCAGCGCGTGGAAGTAGCGCGTGTAGTCGGGCGTGAAGTGCTCCAGGCCGAGCTTGGAGTACTCCATCGGGGCGAACGCGGGCGAGCGGGTCAGCCAGGTCAGGCGCCGGTTCGGTCCGCGCCGGCGCAGCAGGTCCAGGAAGACTTCGGCGCCGGACTGCCCCGAGCCCAGTACCGTGACGTCCTCGGCGTCGGTGAGGTCGGCCCGGTGGCCGAGGTAGTCGGCCGCGTGCAGCACGCTCTCGCCGAGCAGGCGCGCGAACGGCTCCGGCACCACCGGCTCGGTTCCGATGCCCAGCGCCACGTGCCGGGCGTGCACGTGATGCCGCACGCCGGTCCCCATGTCGCGGAACTCGACCCGGTACAGGTCGCCTTCCCAGCACACCGAGGCCACGTCGCTGCCGAACCGGCAGGCCGGCAGCGACTCGGCGACCCACCGGCAGTAGTGGTCGTACTCGCGGCGGGGCACGTGCAGCCGCTCGGCGAAGTAGAACGGGAACAGCCGGTCGTGCGCGCGCAGATAGGCCAGGAAGGACCACGGGCTGGTCGGGTCGACCAGGGTGACCAGGTCGGCCAGGAACGGCACCTGGAGCGTGGTGCCGTCCAGCAACAGCCCGGGATGCCAACTGAACGCGGGGGCCCGGTCCAGGAACAGCGTGCGCAGCGGCTCGACCCGGTCGGCCAGCGCGGCGAGCGCGAGGTTGAACGGCCCGATGCCGACGCCGACCAGGTCGTACACCACCGCGCCGGGATCGGGCGCCCGGCGCGGGGCGGGCAGGCGTTCGGTCACCGTCGGGCACCCGATTCCCGCACGCTGCGCGCTCGCATCATCAACGCGGCGGTCTTGTCCGGGAGTTCGACGTCGCCTGCGTGCCGGAAGCCGGCCCGGGCGAAGGCCGCCAGCGACGCGTGGTTGCGCACGTCCGGTTCGCCGACCACGCGCATCGTGTCGGGGGCGGCGCGCAGCACCAGTTCGGCGACCGCGCGCAGCAGCAGCGAGCCGATCCCGCACCCGCGCCGGGCCGCCGGGCCGACCAGCAGGTGGATCCCCACGTCGTGCGGGCGCGCGGGGTAGTGCCGGGCCAGGTCGTCCAGGTCGGCGCGATACAGCTCCCAGTAGCTGATCGGCTCGTCGTCCAGGCAGCCCAGGTAGGCGTTGGTGTGGGTACCCGCGGCCTGGGTCGCCAGGTGTCGGCGCACCACCTCCTCGTCCCCCGCCAACTCCCACCAGGGGGCGATGGCGGGGTCGTTCATCCACGCGTGCAGCAGCGCCAGGTCGCGCTTGGGGTGGATCTCGTGCAGCGAGAACCGGCCCACCGGAAGCGGGACCGCTCCCCAGCGCGCCGCCTCGGCGAGCGGTCCGGTCAGCCCCGCGCGCGGGTGCCGGGTGGCCAGGCGCACGGTCTCCGCCTCGGCGAGCGCCGGCTGATCGGTGGTGCGGGACGACAGGGATGACGGGCTCATACGGGGACGGAACCTCCTGGGACCGGGCTCACGCCGGGGCGTCGGCGAGCGGGTTGCGGATGTGCACGTAGATCGACTGCGTCGCCACGGGACCGACGAGTTCGTCGAGGCCGTGCAGTCGGGTCATCAGGTTGGCCTTGCAGCGCGGCCTGGGATCGGTGAGCAGCGAGCGCGCCGCGCCGGAGGTGGACGCGTGGCCGGCGAGCAACGCGCGCAGGCGGGCCAGCAGCACCGACTCCTCGACCAGGCCCTGCGCGCCGAACGCGCCGATCAGGCCGAGCAGGTTGTTCACGCCCAGGTAGTAGGCCAGCCGCTCGTCGGCGATCTCGTCCGCCACCACGGTGTCGCTGGCCACCCCCGCGGCGGGCAACCGGCGGGCCAGGTCGCCCGCGCGCGAGGCGCGGAAGTAGTAGCCCTGGTTGTCCCGGTAGCGTCCGCCCACCGGCAGGCCGTCCGCGTCCAACAGGACCAGGGTGTTCTGCTGGTGCGCCTCCAGCGCGATGCCCGCGTGCCGGTCCAGCCACAACACCGGTTCGGCCACCACCGCCAGGTAGCGCTCGAACCACTCCTCGGCGACCGAGGCCGGTGCCCGCCCGGTGCGCTCGGCGAGCGCGTGTACGTATCCGGCCAGCCGCGAGGGGCCGATCCCGGGCCGTTCGGCCACCAGCGCGGCCACGCACGAGACCCGCTGGTCGACCGCGAACGGATTGGCCCGCAGCACCAACTCCAGGCCGGCTGCGGGTCGGTCCTGGCGCGGGTACGACTCCGGCGGCGCCACCGAGATCCAGGCCGGATCGCGGACGATGTCGAAGGCGGGGTGCACGGACCGCAGTTCGTGCTCCAGGCCGGAGCGCAGCAGGCGGTGCACCTCGATCCCGCGCAGCAGTTCCTTGGGCAGGTTCTCCCGGCGCGAGTTGGTGATCCGCAGGCCCAGCGAGAGCTTGAGCATCACCTCGGCGTCGGGCCGATAGACGGTGCGCACCGACGAGGTGGGATGCCACGGGGCGCCGGCCGGGCCCAGCGCGCGCAGCCGACCCGCGTCGAACAGCGCCCGCAGATGCGGGCGCTCGGGCAGGTCCCGGGCCTGCCACGGGTGGGCGGGCACCAGCACGGTGCCCGCGGGCGCGCGCAACTCGCCGGCGAACTCGGCGAGCACCTCGGCCGCCTCGCGCTCCAGCGCGCTGTCCTGCGCGACCAGGTCGGCGTCCGCGGCGAACCAGTGCAGCGCGAAGGAGCCGCGCAATTCCGGCGACCACGCGGCGTCCTCGTCCGGGTCGAGCCGGTCTCGGCTCTTGGGCGTGGGGTGCATCGGATGGCCCAGCACCAGTGACTGCTCGGCGGCCAGGAACGGCGCCGTACCGGGCGGGTCCTCGGGGTGCGCGCGGCGGTAGGCGATGTAGCGCTCGGCGCGGGTGACCGAGTCGGCCACCCGGATCGCGGTGTCTCCGCACGCCCCGCCGGCCTCGCGCGCCCCCGCGCCGGCCTCGCGCTCGCTCGCCTCCTGCGCGCTCGCCTCGTCGCCCAACAGCAGCGTCAGCGTGACCGCGTTCAGCGGGCCCTCGTCGATCAGGCGCGGGGCGCCGAAGCGGTGCCACCCCGAGGGCGACCAGTAGTGCACCGGCACCGTCAGGGTTCGGCCGATCGCGGGCAGATCGATGGTCAGCATGCTCGACTCCGGCTCGGGCAGCGCGCGTTCGCGCACCCAGCAGCGGAGCAGGCATTCGACCGTCGCCCCGTCGGCGGCCCGCCGGGTGTCCGGCGCGTCGAGATGGTCCGTTTCGGGATCCGTCCGCACGGCGGACGGATCGGGACCCGCGATGGTCATCGCTGCTCCGTGTGGTGTCGATCGACCCGGTGGTCGATGCCCGTGTATGGGCGTGCTGTCGGGATATGGAGATTTCGACCCGTGTCGATTGTTTGGCGCGAAAGGTCGCAAACATGCGAGGCGCGCGGAACCGAGGATTGTTGACGGAGCGTCAGCCCACCGGGGCGCTTTCCGCGCGCCCCGCCTCGACCACTGCCGCGAGCAGCGCCGCCAGGTCCGTGCCGGTGGTGTTCGGGTTGAGCAGGGTGAGCTTGAGCCGGATCGCGCCGGGCCCCTCGCCCAGTTCGGTACGGCCCACCACCGCCCGCCCCTCGTGCAGCAGCCGACGGCGCAGCGCCGCGTTGACCCGGTCCGCCTCGGCCCGGTCCGCGGGTCTGCGCCCGTCGTACCGGTCGGGGAGGTAGCGGAAGACCACCGAGGTGAGTACCGGCTCCGCGACCAGTTCCAGGCGCGGGTCGGCGCGAATCAACTCCGCCGCGTGCCGGGCCAGATCGTGGCAACGATCGACCAGCTCGCCCAGCCCCGAGCGGCCCAGCGCGCGCAGGGTGACCGCGATCTTGAACACGTCCGCGCGCCGCGTGGTGCGCGGCGAGTTGCCCAACAGGCTGAGGTAGCCGGCCTGTTCGTCGTCGTCCGGATTCAGGTACGCGGCGCGCTGTGCGAGCGGGCCCAGCAGCGCCGCGTCGCGCACCAGGAAGACCCCGGCGGCGATCGGCTGCCAGCCCAGCTTGTGCAGGTCCAGACCCACCGAGTGGGCCCGATCCAACCCGACCAGCAGCGGCGCGAGCCGGTCCGAGAACAGCGCGCCGCCGCCGTAGGCCGCGTCCACGTGCAGCCACGCGTGCAACTCGCGGGCCACCGAGGCGATCGCCGGCAGCGCCTCGATCGCACCCAGGTCGGTGGTGCCCGCGGTGGCCACGATCGCCGCGATCCGGTCGTTGCCCGCCAGCACCCGCCGACCGGCCGCGGCCAGCGCGTCCGGGTCCATCCGGTGGTCGGCGCCGGCCGGCACGGTGACCACGGCGTCCTCGCCCAGGCCCAGCAGGCCCGCGCAGCGGCGCACCGAGAAGTGCGCGGCCTGCGAGCACAGGATCCGCCGCCGGCCCACCCCGGGCCCGGCGGTGTCGCGCGCGAGCAGCAGACCCATCAGGTTGGCCTCGGTACCGCCGCTGGTGATCGTGCCGCCGGCCACGCCGGGGGTGAAGCCGACCAGGCCCGCGAGCGCGGCGACCACCTCGACCTCCAGAGCGCTCGCCGCCGGGGCCTGGTCCCACGAGTCGAGCGAGGGGTTGAGCGCGGCGGCGACCAGGTCCGCCGCCACCGCGACGGCCAACGGCGGGCAGTGCAGATGCCCCGCGCAGTGCGGATCGGCCGGATCGGCCGTACCCCACGCCAGCAGCGCGGACAACTCGCGCAGCGCGGCGGACTCGCCCACCCCGATCACCGGCAGCGGGCCCGGACCACCGCCGGCCGCCCCGCGTGCGGCCGCGAACGCCCCTGCCGCACCCGCACCCAACGCGCCCGGGCCCAGTACCCGGGCCACCTCGGCCGCGACCGCGCCCGGACCACCCGCCGGCAGCGGCCCGCCCCGCGCGCCCACCCCGGCCTCCAGCGCGGACAGCGCGACCTCGACCAGCGCCCGCAGCTCGTCGGCTCCGGTGACCCCGCCCGCGAGCGCGGCCCCGACCGGATGTCCGACGTGCCGCGCGCCGCTCACGCCGACCCCGATCCGGCCGCCGTGCCCGAGTGGCCGGAGCGGGCCGCCTCGATCGCGTCCGCCAGCCGCTCCAGCACCGCGTCCGCCTGCACGTCGGTCATCGTCAGCGGCGGCAGCAGCCGCACCACGCTGTCGTGACGCCCGCCCAGTTCCACGATCAGCCCCCGGGCCAGCGCCTCGCGCCGCACCCCGATCGCCAACCGCGGCGCCGCGGGACGGGCCCCGCACGCGTCCGGGGCGGCGTCCGGCTCGACGATCTCCACGCCGAGCATCAGGCCGCGTCCGCGCACCTCCCCGATCGCGGGCTGATCCGGCATCAGATCGCGCAGCGCGCCCGCGAGTCGGGCCCCCAGCAGGGCCGCACGCTCGTGCAGTCGGTGCTCGCGCACGAACGCGATCGTCGCGGTGCCTGCGGCCATCGCGAGCTGATTGCCGCGGAAGGTGCCCGCGTGCGCGCCGGGCCACCAGCGGTCCAACTCGGCGCGGTAGACCACCACCGCCAGCGGCAGGCTGCCGCCGATCGCCTTGGACACGACCATCACGTCCGGCACCACGCCGGCGTGGTCCACACCCCACATCGCGCCGGTGCGGCCCAGGCCGGTCTGGACCTCGTCCGCGATCAACGCGATCCCGCGCTCGGCCGTCAGCCGACGCATCTCGCGCAGCCAGCCGTCCGGCGCGGGCAGCACCCCGCCCTCGCCCTGGACCGGCTCCACGATCATCCCGGCGGCGGCCGGCACTCCGCCGCCCGGATCCGTCAGCAGCGTGCGCGCGTAGTGCGCGGCGATCCGCTCGCCCTCGGCGCCGCCGGTGCCGAACGGGCAGCGGTAGTCCTGCGGGAACGGCAGCCGTACGGTGTCGCCGGTGCCCGCACCGATCGCGTCGCGGATCGCGGTGTCGCCGCCGACCGCGAGCGCCCCCTCGGTCATCCCGTGGTAGGCGCCGGTGAACGCGACCACCCCGCGCCGCCCGGTCGCGGTGCGCACCAGTTTCAGCGCCGCCTCCACCGCGTCGGTGCCGGCCGGGCCGCAGAACTGGATCCGGGCGTCGCGCGCCAACTCCGGCGGCAGCGTGGCGAACAGTTCCTCGACGAAACGGTCCTTGACCGGCGTGGCCAGGTCCAGCACGTGCAGCGGTGCGCCCGTGTCCAACACGCCCCGGATCGCGGCGAGCACCACGGGATGGTTGTGGCCGAGCGCGAGCGTGCCGGCGCCGGAGAGGCAGTCCAGATAGCGCCGGCCGTCGGCCCCCTCGACGGTCATCCCGCGCGCCCGCACCGGCACGATCGGCAACGATCGCGCGTAGGTGCGGGCCGAGGACTCGCGGGCTGCCTGCCGGCGCAGGATGCCCGGCCCGTCGGCGACCGGCGTGCCGGAGCGCTGCCGACCGATCCGCCCGGCATCCGAGGGCACGGTGTCGGCATGAGCGGTGTCGGCGGGTGCGGTGTCGGCATGAGCAGTGTCGGCGGGCGTGGTGTCGGCAAGCGTGGTGTCGGCGGGCGGCGCGGGTGACGCCGGGTCCTCGGTACCGGAGCGGTCGTCCGGCCTGGTCAGGGCGGCGGTCATGACTGCGGCACCTCCACAAGGGCGATCGGAATTAGGTAAGGCTTACCTTTAAATTATGACGGAAGGCAAAACCATCATCACAACGAGTGACTATCGCCGGATCGACGGCCCCTGCTGAAACAACGACCGAACCGCCGCCCGATCACGGCCGGCGCGCCCTCCGATACTGTCGGGCGGTCGAATACGGGGGCGCACACGGGGAGGTAGGCGCTTGACGCGCGGCGTTCGCACGCTGTTCGTCACGCTGACGGTGGCGGTGTCGCTGCTGGTGACGGGCACCGTCATGGCACTGACACTGGACGGCGCCGGCAACGACGACGGCAATGACAGGGCGCCGGGGGCGCTCGCGGATCCGGGCGATCCCGCGCACTGGACCCCGGAACGCATGAGCCGGGCCAAACCCCGGGACCCCAAGAGCGACGAGGGCCCACCCGCACCCGCCGCGGCCCCCGAGGAGCCGGACCCGCAGGCCACCGGCGGCCCCCTGCCCGACGTGCTCGCCGAGGCCAAGCCACCGCCCGTACAGGCCCGACCGATCGCCCGCCCCTACACCGGCGAGGCCGGCACCGTCGCCGTCGGCAAACTCTTCTTCGAGGCCCCCGACGGCCCCTCGGTCTGCTCCGGCACCGTGGTCGCCGACCCCAAGCGCCCCGGCCGCAGCAACCTGGTCTGGACCGCCGGCCACTGCGTCCACGCCGGCCGCGGCGGCACCTGGTTCGCCAGCCTGCAATTCGTGCCCGCGTTCAACAGCAGCGGCCAGGCCACCCTGGCCAACCTCGGCAACCCCGGCCCGGTCGCGCCGTTCGGCCAGTGGCCGGCGACCTCGGTCGCCACCTCCGAGCAGTGGCGCGCGGGCGGCACCGGCTCCACCTCACCGGCCACCGCCCACGACTACGCGGTGGTCGAGGTCAAGAACCCCGACCGCGGCACGCGCAGCCTGGAGGAGGTGGTCGGCCGCGCCCTGCCGGTCTGGTTCGACGCCCCGCGCGACCTCCCCGCCGCCAGTGCGTACGGCTACCCCCAGGACGCCCCCTTCGACGGCCTGACCATGTTCGGCTGCACCCAGGCCCCGCGCCGGGTGACCGTCGACCCGAACGCGCCGCCGCTGCTGCGGATCGGCTGCACCATGACGGCCGGCGCCAGCGGCGGCGGTTGGTACGCCACCGCCCCCGACGGCACCCTGCGGCTGATCGGCAACAGCGCGCTCAGCGGCGCCGGACACACCTGGATCGCCGGCCCCTACCTGGGCCAGGAGGCCCGCCGCATGCTGGAGGATCTGGGCGGCAAACGCTGAACGGACCACCGCACCCCGCGCCACAGCCGCACCCGGACACGACGAAGGCCCGGGCCACACACCGATGTCGGTGTGCGACCCGGGCCCGAAGGCTCCGAGGATCAGCGCTTGGCGACCACGAACCGCTCCAGCTCGGCCGCGAGTTGCCGGCCCACCCGGGCGTGCAGCCAGGTCCCCTCCTCGCGGTGCTCGGTGGCCAGCAGCTCACCGCTGCCGTGCACCTTGGCGACCAGATCGCCGCGCTCGTACGGCACGACCACCTCGACCTCCACGTCCGGACGCGGCAGTTCCTCGTCGATCAGCGCGAGCAGCTCGTCCATGCCCTGCCCGGTCCGGGCGGACACCACGATCGCGTGCTTCTCCCGACGCAACAGCCGCGCGAGCACCTCCGGATCGGCCGCGTCGGCCTTGTTCACCACCACGATCTCACGCACCTTGTGCGCCTCGACCTCGGTGAACACCTCGCGTACGGCCGCCAGTTGGGCCTCCGGCGTGGGGTCGGAGCCGTCCACCACGTGCAGGATCAGGTCCGCGTCGGCGACCTCCTCCAGGGTGGACCGGAACGCCTCGACCAACTGATGCGGCAGATGCCGCACGAAGCCGACCGTGTCCGCCAGCGTGTACCCGCGACCGCTGGGCGTCTCGGCCCGGCGCACCGTCGGATCCAGCGTGGCGAACAGCGCGTTCTCCACCAGCACGCCCGCACCGGTCAACCGGTTCAGGATCGAGGACTTGCCGGCGTTGGTGTAACCCGCGATGGCCACCGACGGGATGGCGTTGCGACGCCGCTCCTGCCGCTTGGTGTCCCGGGCCTTCTTCATGTCCGCGATCTCGCGGCGCATCTTGGCCATCTTCTCCCGGATGCGCCGACGATCGGTCTCGATCTTCGTCTCACCGGGACCACGCGTGGCCATCCCGCCACCGCCGCCGCCACCCATCTGGCGCGACAGCGAGGCACCCCAGCCGCGCAGGCGCGGCAGCATGTACTGCATCTGCGCCAGCGAGACCTGGGCCTTGCCCTCTCGGGACTTGGCGTGCTGCGCGAAGATGTCCAGGATCAGCGCCGTGCGGTCCACGACCTTGACCTTGACCACGTCTTCGAGCTGGATGAGCTGACCCGGGGTCAGCTCACCGTCGCAGACCACGGTGTCCGCGCCCGTGGCGATCACCACGTCGCGCAGTTCCCTTGCCTTTCCGGACCCGATGTAGGTCGCCGGGTCCGGCTTGTCACGGCGCTGGATCAGTCCGTCCAGCACCTGCGAGCCCGCGGTTTCCGCGAGCGCCGCGAGTTCCTTGAGCGAGTATTCGGCGTCGGCCGCGGTCCCGTCGGTCCAGACCCCGACGAGCACGACCCGTTCCAGGCGAAGCTGCCGGTATTCGACCTCGGTGACATCGGTCAGCTCCGTGGAGAGACCGGCGATTCGGCGGAGCGCGCTGCGCTCCTCGCGGTCGAACTGGTCGCCGTCGTAGTCGAGCGGACCGACCCCGACGTCATCGCCCGTTCCGAATCCGTCGAAGGCCGCTCCGTCGTCGAAGCCGTCGGCGTCGTCGAATGGGGGAGTCGAGTCCGTGTCGTCGTGTCCGGCGCGGTGTGAGCGAGAAGTCATATCGTCCTGTTCAACGTAGTCGGCGGGCCGCTCCATTCCCCGGGGCGGCCGTCACGATGGTCCCACGGCGGCCACCGCACGGGCATCCGGGTTTTCGGCCGGTTCGTCACGCGACATCCGCGAACCCGGCCGGCTCCGGCCCGCCAGAGCCGCGGCCGCGCCCCGGGCGCCCACTCGAGGCACCCTCTCGGATCCGCCATGCGGGTCCACCGCGCGCCGCGACCTCACGAGGTGAGCAGTCGCGCCTGGCCCGCGTCGGTGTGCACCTTGATCTTGTGCTGCGACTGGTCGTTGCGCGAGACCTTCACGTCGGTGTCGCCGAGGGTGGTGGACACGTCCGCCGCGTACTGCTGCCCGCCCGGGACACGCACCGTGGCCCGGCCCGCGTTGGTCTTGGCGTCCACGTCGGTGGGCGGCTTGGTGAAGGTCAGGTCGATCGACCCGGCGCTGGTCTGCGCGGTCACCTTCGCCGAGGTGACCCCCTCGCCGTCGATCTTGCCCGCGCTGGTGTGCAGGTTGAGCGTCCCGGTCACATCGCGCAGGGTCACGTTGCCGGCGTCGGTGCGGATGTCGAGCGCGGCGCCCCCGCGCGGGATGGTCACCTCGTACGCCACGAAGCAGGCCTTCTTGTTCGCGCAGTCGTAGTCCAGGACCAGTTGGCCGTTGCCGTCCACGTTGTGCGTGGTCGTCGGGGCCGTCTTGTCGTAATGCTGTTTCTCCGTCACCTTGACCGTCTTGACGTCGGCCTCGGTCACCTTGACGTTGCCCGCGTTGCTGTCCACCTTGATGGAGCGCACGTTCTGCGTGACGTCGTAGGACGTGGTCTTCTTCTCCGCCTCGTGGTCGTCGGTGTCCACGTTGAATTCGCACGCGGTGAGCACCAGCGGGAGCGCGACCAGCGGGGCCAACAGGGTCAGTCGGCGGGTGCGGGCAGACATGGAATCTCCTTGGGTCGGGGCGGGGTGCGCCGCCCGAACGCACGACCACTCCCCCGCTTTCCTGGTACCTCCCAGGCTAGGAATACCCGCCTCGTCCCGCGTCGGTCCGGCGTCGGGTAAGGCGGGTCCTTCCCTGGCAGGAGAGAGCCCCGAGGCGCTCCACCTCCAGGAAGGACCCGCCTAGGGGTTCTCCCGGACCCCGGTACCGGGACCCACCGCCCGCGTCAGTGCGCCAGGCGCGCGCCCAGGGCCGGCTCGAGGGCGGCGAAATCGGCCGCCTCGGCCTCGTCCAGGACCGCGTAGCCCGCCGCCACCAGCTCGTCCGTGAGCTCCTCCGCGGCCTCCCGCCGGGCCCTCAGCTCGGCCGTGACCTCGGGAAACGGCTTCCGGTGCCCGTAGAACTCCAGATACGGGCTTGCCTCGGCCGCCTGGGCCTCCACCGGTGCGAGACGATGCGCGGCCAAGGCCAGGATGTGCAGCCCGCCGCGGTGCTCGCGCAGCGTCTGGAGGTTCTGCGCGAGCGCGGCGGGCGCGTCATCCGGAAGAGGTACACCGCGCCAGGCCGAATAGAGCGGAGCCAGCCCACCCAGATCGTTGGCCCGCACGATCCGGGTGGTGATCGCGGCGAGTCGCTCCACCTCGGGCAGGTCGGCCAAGTGCTCGCGACCCCAAGCGCGCACGCAGTCCGCGTACAGCTCGCCGATCCGCGCGGGCGGCGCGACCTTACGGCCCGCCTCCCACAGTGGGATCAGGGTCTCGGCGGTGAAATGGTGGAAGGCGCGCACCACCGTCTCGTCGTCCGCGTCACCGAGCACCCCGCCGCGACCGGTGATGTACAGGGTCACGCCGTCCAGGCCCAACTCCGCGCCGCGCGCCACCGTGTTCGGCGCGAAGAAGAAGGCCCCGCCCGCCTGCACCGTCTTCTTCACCGCGCGGGTGGTGGCGCGTGCCGTGTCCAAGCTGCTCATGTCGGTGTCTCCCCATGACGGTATTGCTTGACCAGGTCATGCAAGACCTATCACGGGGCGCCGGGCGTGCACAGGTGCCCGATGGCGCCGGCGACATCGCCGGCCCGGATGTCACAACCGGGCGAGGTCGACCCGCCCCTCGGCGACGATCACGGCCGGGCCGGTCATCTCGATATGGCCGTCCACCCGCTCGGTGATCACCAGCCGACCACCGGGCACGTCCACCGTGTAGGTGACCGGCTCACCGGTGACGGCCGGCTCCGCACCGTCCGCCCGCGCCGCGGCGACCATCACCGCACACGCCCCGGTCCCACACGAGCGGGTCTCCCCGGATCCGCGCTCGTGCACCCGCATCGCCACGTGCCCCGGTCCCCGACGCACCACGAACTCGACGTTGACCCCTTCGGGGTAGGCCCCTTCCGGGGATACCGCGGGCGCCGTGTGGAGCGGGCCCGCCTGGGCCAGGTCCTCGACGAACACCACGGCGTGCGGGTTGCCCATGTCGACGTTGGTCGCGGGCCGCACCCGCCCCTCGACGTCCACCCCGATGCCCCCGGAGCCGGGCAGCCGGGCCACGCCCATGTCGACGGTGACCGCGCCCTCGCTCGGTACGGTGACCACCTTGATCCCACCGCGGGTGGCCACCCGCAACTCGCCCGCCTCGGCCAGGCCGCGCTCGACCAGGTGCCGGGCGAACACCCGCACGCCGTTTCCGCACATCTGCGCGATCGACCCGTCGCTGTTGCGGTAGTCCATGAACCACTCGGCCTCGCCCGCCAGATGCTCGGCGGCCGGGTCCTTCGCCGCGCGCACCACGCGCAGCACGCCGTCGGCGCCGATGCCCGCGCGCCGATCGCACAGCGCGACGACCTGCTCGGCGGTCAGGTCCAGCTCGCCGTCCGCGTCCGGCACGATCACGAAGTCGTTCTCGGTGCCGTGGCCCTTGAAGAAGTGCAGAGTGCTCACCGCACCATCCTAGGCCGTGACCGCGAACGCCCCCGGCGGGTTTCCACCGGGGGCGCTCGGGCGTGGGAAGGGGGCGGGTCGGCGAGATTGAGGCCCGTTATCGAATGCCTCCCGCCCATCGGGCCCGATCAGTCGGGCCGGACCACACCCGCCGCGCCACCACCCCTGCGGGTCGGTTCCGCCACCGCCTGGACCCGGCCGCCCGGGAGGAACTCCAGTGCCGCGGCGGCGCCGATCTCCGGATTGGCCTTGAGCACGTGCCCGCGTTGCTCCAGGGCCGTGCGCAGCGAAGCCGGCACCCCGGGTTCGACTTCGGTGGCCGCTCCGTTGCGCTGGGACAGGCGCGGCGCGGCGACCGCCTGCGGCAGGGACAGCCCGCGGTCCAGCCGCCCGGTCAGCACCTGGAGCACGGTGGTGATGATGGTCGCGCCGCCGGGCGAGCCGACGGCGATGAACGGCCGACCGTCGCGGAGCACGATCGTCGGCGACATGCTGCTGCGCGGGCGCTTGCCCGGCGCGGGCAGGTTGGGGTCGAACACGCCGGGGGTGAGCGGCGCGAAGTTGAAGTCCGTCAGTTCGTTGTTGAGCAGGAAGCCGCGCCCGGGCACGGTGATCGCGCTGCCGCCGGTCTGCTCGATGGTCAGCGTGTAGGACACCACGTTGCCCCAGCGGTCGGCGGTGACCAGATGGGTCGTGGACAGCCCCTCGATCGGCTCGGCCGCCTCGGGCGTGCCGGTGGGCCGGCAGCTCCGGTCGTACGGCGCGGTGGGATCACCCGGCGGGACCGGGCTCACCGCGGCGTGGTCGGGGTCGATCAGGCACGCGCGCTCCCGGGCGTAGCCGTCCGCGAGCAGGCCCCGGAGCGGTACGTCCACGAAGGCCGGGTCGCCGACGTAGCGGTTGCGGTCGGCGAAGGCGAGGCGGGACGCCTCCAGGTAGTGGTGCGTCGCGACGACCTCGTCCTGCCGGCGCGGGTCGGTGGTCTCCAGCATGTTGAGCGCCTCGCCCACGGTGGATCCGCCCGACGAGGACGGCGCCATGCCGTAGACGTCCAGCCCGCGGAAGTCGACACGGGTGGGCCGCTGGTCCAGGACCCGGTAGCGGGCGAGGTCACCGGTCTCGATCAGGCCGGGCCGGAAGACCCGGTCCGCGCCGGGCGCCATCGGTGGTTGTTGGGCGGTGCGCACCACCTCGCGACCGAGCCCGCCCCGATACAGCCAGTCCACGCCGTTGCGGCCGAGCTGCTCGTAGGTCCGGGCCAGGTCCGGGTTGCGGAAGACGCTGCCCACGACGGGCGGCTGTCCGTTCGGCAGGAACAGCTTCGCGGTCGGGGCGATGTCGTCGAACCGACTCGCGTTCGCCGCGGTCTGGTCGTGGAAGGTCTGGTCGACCACGAACCCGCGCTCGGCCAGTGCCCGGGCGGGCTCCAGGGCCGCGCGCAGGTTGGTGGTGCCCCACTTGCGCAGCGCGGTGTTCCAGGTCTGCGGGGTTCCGGGCACACCCACCGAGAGCCCCGAGTTGACCCCCTGGTCGAAGGGGATCGGCAGCCCGGTGGCCGGGTCGAGGAACGCGCCCTCGCCCATCCGCGCGGGTGCCGTCTCCCGGCCGTCCAGGGTGCGCACGGTGCGGCTGCGGGCGTCGTAGTAGACGAAGTAGCCACCGCCGCCGATCCCCGACGAGTACGGCTCGGTGACGCCGAGCGCGGCGGCCGTGGCCACCGCGGCGTCCACCGCGTTGCCGCCGCGGCGCAGCACGTCCAGACCGATCCGGGTGGCGTCGGGGTCGACGCTGGAGACCGCACCGCCCCATCCCGTGGCCACCGGCTGCTTGGCCGGCGGGCCGCCCGACTCACCGGGGTGCGCGGACGCCACTCCCGGAATGGTCAACGCGAGCCCCAGCGCCGTACCCAGCGCCATGGCGCGACGAACAGAGCGGATCACGACCGCCTCCCCCGAGCAGGTTTGGGTGTGCCACGGACCCCCCACCGTGCCACGTGGGCCCCACCCGCAACACCCCTACGCGGGTCGGATCACCCGTTCGAGTGCGGCGTCCAGCAGATCGGCCCGAGAGTGCTCCAGCCATTCGATCCGGGGATCGCGCCGGAACCAGGTGTCCTGCCTGCGGGCGAACCGGCGGGTGGTGCGCACGGTGTCCTCGCGGGCCTCCTCGTCGGTGCACTCGCCCGCGAGCAGCCGCAGCACCTGCGCGTAGCCCAGCGCGCGCGACGCGGTCCGGCCCTCGCGCAGACCGGCCCTCTCCAACTCGCGCACCTCCTCGACCAGACCCGCGGCCCACATCCGGTCCACCCGCGTGGTGATCCGCTCGTCCAGCACCGGGCGGGGCACGTCCACCCCGATCTGCACGCTGTCGTAGAACGAGCGGTGGGTGGGCAGCGTGGCGGTGAACGGCCGCCCGGTGAGCTCGATGACCTCCAGCGCGCGCACGATCCGTCGGGCGTTGCCGGGCAGGATCGCGGCGGCGGCGGGCGGATCGGCCGCGGCGAGGCGCTCGTGCAGCGGACCGGGGCCCACCCGTTCGGCCTCGGCCTCCAGCCGGGCCCGGATCGCGGGGTCGGTGCCGGGGAACTCCAGGTCGTCCAGCACCGCGCGCACGTACAGCCCCGAGCCGCCGACCAGGACGGGTGTCCTGCCGCGCGCCAGCAGGTCCTCGACCAGCACCCGCGCGTCGCGCTGGTACTCGGCCACGCTGGCGGAGACGGTCACGTCCCACACGTCGAGCAGGTGGTGCGGGACGCCTTCGCGCTCGGCGACGGACAGTTTGGCGGTGCCGATGTCCATGCCCTTGTAGAGCTGCATGGAATCGGTGTTGATCACCTCCCCGTCCAGCGCACGGGCCAAGGCGACCCCCAGATCGGACTTTCCGGCCGCAGTGGGACCGACGACGGCGATGACACGGGGACTCACCCCCCAAGTCTGCCGGATCACCGCCCCCGGTCGTGCCGGGCGCGGCCCCGGGTCGCCGCCGCCACGCGTGCCGTCGCTCGTTGCGGTACGGCCGCCCGCGTGGTCGTGACCGGCACCGTTCGCTCTCGTTGATCTCCCGCGACCCATGTACTCCGGGCGGCTCGGCGCGACGTCACCCGCGTTGCCGCCGAAATGCACGACAACGACCACAGACATACGGTCTAGGAGAAATTGTGAGTGTTTTCGACTGGTTCAAGCGGCGTCCGAGCACGTCGGAGGAAAGCGGCTCGTGCTGCTCGCACAACGCGGCGGGCACGGACACCGCCACGCTGGTCGAGGACCGGCCCGCGACGCCGGCATCGCCCGCCGCCGAGGCCGAACCGGTCGAGGCGACGGCCACGACGCCCGCTCCCCGGACCCCCGGGGACGCGGCCGGTGAACCGGTCGAGGCGGGCGTATCCGAGGAGGAGCAGGACATGGGTGTCTTCGACAACATCAAGGCCAAGGCCGAGGGTCTGCTGGGTCAGCACGGCGACAAGGCCGACAAGGGCGTCGACAAGGCCGCCGAGATCGCCGATCGAAAGACCGGCGGCAAGCACACCGACAAGATCCAGGGCGCCTCGGGCAAGGCCAAGGAGGCACTGGGCAAGGCCGGCGGCGGCGCGCCCGACGCGACCACCGAGGCGACGCCCGAGAGCCGGCCCCCGGCGGGACCCGGCGCCTGAGTCGCCGGCGGGCGGTGGTCACCGGATCCCGGTGACCACCGCCCGTCGTCGTGTCCGGGCCGCACGGCCGCCGCCGTCGTCGTCGTCGGAGCGCAAGCGCGCGGTCAGGACCAGAGCGCCACGAAGTAGCCGACGCCGTAGGGCGCCTCGGCATGGAGCAGCCGGCCGTGCCGCCCCGGGCCCGCCGCGCCGGCCAGCACCTGGAGCGCGGGCCGACCCGCCACCCACAGTTCCCGTGCGAGGGCCGGGTCCAACTCCGCGAGCGCCACCTGGTCGGCCGCCTCGAGCGCCGCGCCGAGCGCGAGGTCGTACGGCTCGGCGCGCGCGTCGAAGTAGCCGGGGGCCTTCTCGGTCCGGCACGCGGATCCGTCCGCCACCACCAGGAGCGCGACCCGATCGGCGCCCGCGACCAGTTCGGCGCCCCGGGCCGCACAGCGCGCGGGCTCGGCGTCCGCGGCGATCTCCGCGCCGGTCACCGGGCTCGGCGCGGTCCCCGACGCGATCCGCTCGGCGGCCCACGGGGAGCGGCCGAGCAGCCACGCGCCGACGGTCAGCGCGGGCGACAGGCGGGCCGCGGCGCCCGCTCCCAGCGTCACCTCCAGGTCGACCCCGTACCGCGCGAACGAGCCGGTCCCGCCGGCCTCCAGCGTCGCGTCCGCCTCGCCCGCGCCGAGCACGATCAGCCGGTCGGGTGCCGCCTCGGCCAGCGCGGCCAGGGCCTGATCACACGCGGCGCGCAGGCCGTCCAGCTCGGCTACGGCCCCGCGGGCCAGCTCGGGCACGATCATCGGGGGGCACGGGACTACCGCGGCGGCTACGAGCATTCAGGGAGAGTACTAAGCGCTCGCCGCGACGCCTCTCGGAGCGCGTGATGGGATGGATCACATGCCAGAACTGATGTTGGTGCGACACGGTGAGACCGAGTGGAGCAGGTCCGGGCGGCACACGGGGCTGACCGACATCCCGCTGACCCCGGAGGGCGAGGCCCAGGCGAAGGCGGTCGCGGACCTGCTCGCCGGGCACACCTTCTCGCTCGCCCTGACCAGCCCACTCGTCCGGGCCCGACACACCGCGGAACTCGCCGGGATCACCGGCGCGGAGGTCGAGCCGGACCTGGTCGAGTGGGACTACGGCGGCTACGAGGGCATCACCACGAACGAGATCCGCGAGCGTGTGCCGGGCTGGTTCCTGTGGCGGGACGGGGTGCCCCCCGGCGACGCGGAGCACCCGGGCGAGTCGATCGCCGACGTGGGCCGCCGGGTGGACCGGGTGCTGGCGCGGGTGCGTCCGGTGCTCGAGGGCGGCGAGGACGCGGTGCTCGTCGCGCACGGCCACCTGCTCCGCGTGCTCACCGCGCGCTGGCTTGGTCTGCCGCCGCAGGACGGCCGGCTCTTCAAACTGGAGACCGCCCGGCTGTCCACGCTCGGCTACGAGCGCGAACAGCCGGTCCTGCTCGGGTGGAACGTGACCTGAGCGGAGTTCAGTCGCAACAGGCGACCGCGGTCGGTGCGGCCTCGACCGCGGGTGCGCCGATCTGCGGCATGCCGAGCAGTACGCCGGCCTTGGCCGCGGGGGCCGCGTTGCGCCGCTCCCACGCGTCGCCCGCGGGGGTGCGCCGGATCGCCAGGGTCGGCTTCTCCGCGAGCAGGTGGTGCGGCGCGGCGTAGGTGATCTCGACCGAGACCATGTCGCCCGGTCGCACGCCTTCGGCGGGGCGCTCGAAGTGCACGAGGCGGTTGTCCGGGGCCCGCCCGGACAACCGCGCGGTGTCGTGATCCTTGCGCCCCTCGCCCTCGGCGACCAGCACCTCCAGGGTGCGGCCGACCTGGGCGCGGTTCTCCGCCCAGGAGATCTCCTCCTGGAGCGCGAGCAGTCGCTGGTAGCGCTCGGTCACGACCTCCTTGGGCACCTGGCCGTCCATCGTGGCGGCCGGCGTGCCGGGGCGCTTGGAGTACTGGAACGTGAACGCGGCGGCGAACCGGGCCTCGCGCACGGTGTGCAGGGTCTGCTCGAAGTCCTCGTCGGTCTCGCCGGGGAAGCCCACGATGATGTCGGTGGAGATCGCCGCGTCCGGCATCGCCGCGCGCACCCGCTCGATGATCCCGAGGTAGCGGTCCTGCCGGTAGGAGCGGCGCATCGCGCGCAACATCGCGTCCGAGCCGGACTGCAGCGGCATGTGCAACTGGTGCATCACGTTCGGCGTCTCGGCCATCGCCGCGATCACGTCGTCGGTGAAGTCGCGCGGGTGCGGCGAGGTGAAGCGCACCCGCTCCAGGCCCTGGATCCGTCCGCACGAGCGGAGCAGCTTGGAGAACGCCTCGCGGTCGCCCATGTCCGAGCCGTACGCGTTCACGTTCTGGCCGAGCAGGGTGACCTCGATCACGCCCTCGCCGACCAGCGTCTCGATCTCGGCGAGCACGTCGCCGGGGCGGCGGTCCTTCTCCTTGCCGCGCAGCGCGGGCACGATGCAGAACGTGCAGGTGTTGTTGCAGCCCACCGAGATGGCCACCCACGCCGCGTACGCCGACTCGCGTCGGGTGGGCAGCGTGGAGGGGAAGACGTCGAGCGACTCCAGGATCTCGACCTGGGCCTCCTGCTCGATCCGGGCCCGCTCCAGGAGCACCGGCAGCGAGCCCACGTTGTGCGTGCCGAAGACCACGTCCACCCACGGCGCCTTGCGCACGATGGTGTCCCGGTCCTTCTGCGCGAGGCAGCCGCCGACCGCGATCTGCATGCCGGGGCGTTCGGCCTTCGCGGGCGCGAGGTGGCCCAGGTTCCCGTACAGCTTGTTGTCCGCGTTCTCGCGGACGGCGCACGTGTTGAAGACGACCACGTCGGCCGGCTCCCCCTTGGGCGCGCGGACGTAACCCGCGTCCTCCAGCAGACCGGACAGTCGCTCGGAGTCGTGGACGTTCATCTGGCACCCGTAGGTGCGGACCTCATAGCTTCGCGCAGTCATAACACCCGACAGGGTACGGGGTTTGCCTCCTGGCGTGTGTGGGCGTCCGCCATGGCAAACTCGCCGCCGTGCCCTCCTTGTCGTTCCTCCCCGTTTCCGTGCGCGACGCCTGCGCGCGCCGGCCCCGCCTGGTCCGGGCCGGGCTGGCCACGCTCGTGCTGCTGTGCGTGCTCGGGGGCTACGCGGTGCTCTCGACGGACGAGCGGCCGACCCCGGGCGGGCCGGTCTCGTTGGCCACCGGGGTGCCGACCGGGGTGTACCACCGCTACGGCGAACTGTTGCGGCCTCGGCTGTCCGCGGACCTCAAGGTGCGGGTCGCGGTGAACTCCAGCGGGGGGTCGGTGGAGAACCTGCGCCGGGTGGTCGACGGCGTCGACACGTTCGGCATCGCCACCTCGGACGCGGTGGCCGACCTGGGGCCTGCCGAGCGGGACGGGTTGCGCGCGGTGGCCCGGTTGTACGACGACTACGTGCAACTGGTGGTGCCCGCCGATTCGCCGGTGCAGCGGATCACCGACCTGCGCGGGCGCCGGGTGGTGGTCGGGCTGCCCGGATCCGGGGTGGAGTTGATCACCCGCCGGCTGCTGAGCGAGGTGGGCATGAGCGACATGGAGCACGCCATCACGCCGGTCCGGATCGGCATCGGCGAGGCCACCCAACGGTTGCGCGACGGCACGGTGGACGCGTTCTTCTGGTCCGGCGGGCTGCCCACCGGGGCGGTCTCCGACCTGGCCGGGCACTGGTCGGTGCGGCTGGTGCAACTCGGCGACCTCGCGGGCAAACTGCGCGATCGCTATGGGCCGGTGTACCGCGAGGCGGTGGTGCCCGCGGACGCCTATCCCGGTGGCACCGAGACGCCGACCATCGCGGTGCCGAACCTGTTGGTCACCCGGGCGTCGCAGGATTCGGTGCTGATCAGGCGGGTGACCGAGACGGTGATGGAGAACCGGGAGGCGATCGGACGCGAGGTGCACGCCGCGCAGTTGGTCGACCCCCGGACCGCGATCTTCACCGATCCGCTGCCGCTGCACGCCGGCGCCCAGCGCTGGTACCGATCGGTGAAACCCTGATCGGACAGATCGTGATGCCCAGGGCGTCGCGCGAAGCGGTCCCGATGGCACATGCTGGGTTCGTGTCATGGTGTTCGGGACCGACATCTACGCTCTGAGCTTGAAGGCCAGACCGTGCGCGGTCCCCGAACCGACGCTGTGAGCCGACCGGGGGGAAGGCCGCAATCATGGTCAGGGAGGCCCGCTTGCTCGGGAGGAGGGTGCGACCGCGGTGTCCGAGGGGGAGATCGGCCGAATACTGAACAATCGTTACCGCCTGAGCCGCAGTCTCGGCCGAGGCGGTATGGGCGAGGTCTGGCTGGCCGTGGACACCGCCCTCGGCCGCGAGGTCGCGGTCAAGGAACTGCTGCTGCCGAAGTCCCTGGACGCCGGGTCGCAGCGGTCCTGGCTGGAGCGCAGCAAACGCGAGGCGATCGCCGCGGCCCGCATCCGCCACGAGAACGTGGTGACGGTGCACGACGTCTTCGAAGAGGACGGTTTGCCGTGGATCGTCATGGAATTGGTGATTTCGCGCTCACTGGCCGACGTGATCCGCGCGGAGGGTCGACTCGACCACGCCGAGGCGGCCCGGATCGGTCTGGACGTGCTGCGGGCACTGCGGGCCGCGCACGCCAAGGGCGTGCTGCACCGTGACGTGAAGCCGGCGAACGTGCTCCTGGGCATGGACGGCCGGGTGGTGCTCACCGACTTCGGCATCGCCACCTTCGCCGACGCGCCGCAGGTCACCCAGTTCGGCGAACTGCTGGGCACCCCCGGCTATCTCGCGCCCGAGCGCGCGGAGCACTTCGCCCGGGCCCGGCCCAGTGTGCTCACCGACGACGCGTCGGGCGAGCACACACTCGCCGACCATCCGGACGCGCTGGATCCGGCGTCCGACCTGTGGTCGCTGGGCGCGACGCTGTACGAGATGGTCGAGGGTCTCGCGCCGTTTCGTCGGGCCTCTCCCGTGGAGGTCGTGGACGCGGTGGTCAACGCGCCGCCCGCGCCGCCCCGGCACGCGGGTCCGCTGGAGCCGGTGATCATGGGCCTGTTGCGCAAGGACCCGACCCGACGCCTGGACGCCAAGGAGACCGACGCGCTGCTGACCCGGGTCGTGCAGGACTCGGTACCGGTGACCTGGGGCGGCGACCCGCTGCCCCGGCGCGCGGTCGAGGAGTGGGACGAGGGCACCGAGGCGACCTACGCGGGCGGGCCGCCGACCGACGAGCCGGCCCCGCGCCGCCTCGGCCGCGCCCGGTGGTGGCGGCGCACCCGGATCGCGCTGCCCGCCGCGCTGGCCTTCCTGCTGGTCGCGGTGGGCGCGTCCTGGCTCGCGGTGGAGAACAACCGGGCCGAGGGCGGCACACACGCGCCCGACCCGTTCGCCGATCTGCGCGAGAAATCGCCCACCTACCGGGCGATGGAGGCCCGGGGGCGGATCATCGTCGGGGTCAAGCCGGACCAGCCGGGGTGGAGCGTGCGCACCGGCGATCAGGCGTATCAGGGCTTCGACGACGACGTCGCCCGGATGATCGCGGACGACCTCGGGTTCAAGGACCGCGTCACGTTCATGGACGTGGAGACGCAGAACCGCGAGTACCGGATCACCAGCGGGCAGGTCGACCTGGTCGTGGCCAGTTACACGATCAACGCGGCCCGGTCGCAGAAGGTCTCGTTCGCCGGGCCGTACTTCATCGCGGGCCAGGACTTCCTGGTCCGCACGGACGAGCCGGGCGTCGACGGTCCCGAGGACCTCGCGGACAGCGCGGTGTGCGTGGTGCGCGAGTCGACGTCGGCCGTCCGCATCCGCAGCGAGTTCCCGACCATGAAGGTCCAGGAGCGCGGCAAGTACTCCGAGTGCGTGGACGAGTTGCTGGCCAAGAACGTGCGCGGGGTCAGCACCGACGACGCGATCCTGTCCGGTTTCGTCGCCCAGCACCCGGGCACGCTGCGCATCCTGGGCCGGCCGTTCTCGGACGAGCCGTACGGCGTGGGGCTGAGCAAGGGCGACGTCGCACTCGCGGAGGCGGTGTGCGGGGCGCTGAACCGGCACATCGCCAACGGTGACTGGCAGCGCGCCTACGACGTGCGACTGCGTCCGCTGGGCCTGCCGCAGCCGCGCGCGCCGCAGTGCCGGGTGGCCGAATAGCGCGGGTGTGTCGGCCGCGGCCGGCGGCGCTCAGTCGGCCCTGGGCACGATCAGCGTGACGGTCAGCCCTCCGCCTTCGCGCGCGGCGAAGTCGATCGTGCCGCCGCTCGCGCCCAGCAGCGTGCGGGCGATCGACAGGCCCAGGCCCGAGCCGTCCACGTTCTGGTGCCGCGGGCTGCGCCAGAACCGGTCGCCCACCCGGCGCAGTTCCTCGAAGGTCAGTCCCGGACCGCGGTCGCTGACCCGGATCTCCACGCGACTGCCCACCGCCGAGCACGCGACGGTGATCGTGGTGTCCTCGGGCGCGAACTTGAGCGCGTTGTCCAGGATGGCGTCCAGCGCGCTGCCCAGGGTGACCGGGTCCACGTTGCCGGTCAGCGCGAGCGGGCCCTCCTGCTCGAACCGACGACCGCGCGAACGGGCCAGCGTCTGCCACGCGTCGACCCGCTCGTGCACCAGGGCCGCGACGTCCACGGCCCGGGCGGACGGGCGCGCGTTCTCGGCCAGCGCCAACTCCAGCAGTTCGTCCAGGACGTGGGTGAGCCGGCGGCCCTCGTCGCGCACCCCGTCCAGCGTCTCGCCGTGGCCGGGCGGCAGCGACAGGCCCAGTTCCTCGATCCGCAGCAGCAGCGCGGACAACGGGTTGCGCAGTTGGTGCGAGGCGTCCGCGGCGAACGCCCGCTGCTGGTCCACGACCGTCTCCACGTGGTCCGCCATCTCGTTGAACGACCTTGCCAGGCGCCGGAGTTCGGGTGGTCCCTGGGCGCCGGCCACGCGGGCCCCGAGCCGGCCGGTGGCGATCTCGTGGGTCACCGAGTCGAGCACCCGGACCGGGCGCAGCACCCATCCGGTGAGTCGGGTCGCCAGCAGCAGCGCGGCGAGCACCGCGACCACCTCTCCGGCGAACAGAATCAGCCACACCCGCTGGATCTTCGAGCGCATCCGACCGGTCGGCGAGTCGGTGAGCACGACCGCGACCACGTCGCCCCGGTGGATCACCGGGACCGCGACCACGATGCGATCGCGCTGCCAGGGCCACACCTGTCCGGGGTCGTCGCTGCGTCGCCCGGCCAGCGCCTCGGTGAACGCGGGCGAGCGCGGGTCGATCCGAAATCCCGGACGTGACACGGCGATCGGCTGACCGCGCCGGTCGAACGCGCCCACCCGGATGCCGTAGACGGCCTCGTAGCGCTCCAATTCGGAGCGCAGCATGTCCAGGTCGGCGGCGTCCGGACCGGGCCGCGCCCCGCCGTCGGTCTGCGCGCGCACGGTGTCGGAGACCACGGTCAACTGGGTGTCCGAAACGAAGCGGGTGAGATCGTCCACCCGGTCCCGGATCAGCTCCTGCTGATGGGCGGACGCGCGGGAGATCGCCAACGGGATGCCGAGCGCGATCAGCACTGCGGTCATCAGGGCGAGGAGCAACGCGAGCAGGCGGGTGCGCACAGGAACCGGTGACGATCCTTCGGGAAGCCGGTGGGATCAGGCTTCGGGGACGACACGGTAGCCCACGCCGCGCACCGTCTCGACGATCGCGGGATTGCCGAGCTTGGACCGCAGCGACGCGACGTGCACTTCCAGGGTGCGGTTGTTGCCCGCCCAGCTCGTGTGCCAGACCTCGCTGATGATCTGCTCACGCCGGAACACCACGCCCGGGCGCTGGGCCAGCAGCGCGAGCAGGTCGAACTCCTTGCGGGTGAGCACCACGTCGATGCCGCCGACGGTGACCCGCCGGGTGGCCGGGTCCAGTTCGATGCCGCCGGGCCCCTTGGCGGCCGGAGCACTCTCCGCGGCCGGCGCGTCACTGCGCGTGCGTCTGCTCACCGCGTGTATTCGGGCCAGCAGTTCGCCGATGTCGTAGGGCTTGGTGACGTAGTCGTCGGCACCCAGGTTCAGGCCGTGTATCCGGGACCGGATGTCCGCACGCGCGGTGACCATGATCACCGGGACGTCGCACAGCCGCCGGATCCGGCTGCACACCTCGAATCCGTCGTGGTCGGGCAACGACAGATCGAGCAGCACCACGTCGGGGACGTCGTCGATCGCGGCGAGGGCTTCCTCGCCGGTGGTGGCGTGCCGCACGGTGAAGCCGTGCCGACCCAGGACCGCGCGTAGCGGCGCGGCGACACGCAGATCATCCTCGACGAGCAGGAGGCGCACGTGGTTCCTCACATCTGACGGTCCGTTACCGACTCTTGACCTCAAGACAAGCTCAAGTGCACTGACTCGGGGGGTGCTGCCTGCCCTAGTGTCACGCACCACCCGGCGTCGCCGGGAGACTCTCGAACCCACCTGCCACCCGGTCGCGCAAAAAGATACGGGACGACTCTGGACGGAGCCCGCCATCGTGACGACGGATGCCTCTGACATCGCACCGAAGCCGCCGGTGCTCGCCAAGAGCGACACCACCAAGGACGCCCACCCCGGCGAGCCCCTCGTCGTGTTGGAGAACGTCAACAAGCACTTCGGCGCCCTGCACGTGTTGCAGGACATCGACCTGACGATCCACAAGGGCGAGGTCGTCGTCGTCATCGGCCCGTCCGGATCGGGCAAGTCGACTCTGTGCCGCACGATCAACCGCCTCGAGGCGATCGACGGCGGCCGGATCACCATCGACGGGAACCTGCTCCCGCAGGAGGGCCGCGAACTCGCCCGGCTGCGCTCGGACGTCGGCATGGTGTTCCAGTCGTTCAACCTGTTCGCGCACAAGACGGTGCTACAGAACGTGACGCTCGGTCCACTCAAGGTGCGCCGGGAGAAGGCCGACGTGGTCACCCGTCGGGCGCACGAACTGCTGGACCGGGTCGGCGTGGGCAGTCAGGCGGACAAGTACCCGGCGCAACTCTCCGGTGGTCAGCAGCAGCGCGTCGCGATCGCCCGCGCGCTGGCCATGGAGCCCAAGGTGATGCTCTTCGACGAGCCCACCTCGGCGCTCGACCCGGAGATGATCAACGAGGTCCTCGAGGTCATGCGCGACCTGGCCCGCGAGGGCATGACGATGGTCGTGGTGACCCACGAGATGGGCTTCGCGCGCTCCGCCGCGAACCGGGTGATCTTCATGGCGGACGGCCGCATCGTCGAGGAGAACACGCCCGAGGAGTTCTTCAGCAACCCGCGCAGCGACCGTGCTCGGGACTTCCTCTCCAAGATCCTGCATCACTGAGTCCGTCCCGCCTCCCCGAGTCGCATCGGGCGCCTTCGGCGCGCCCGGTCCGATCGGCGGCACGACTCGCGCTTCGCCCCACGAGTTTCTGTTGTCCTCAGGCCTGTTTCGCCTCATTCACGCAAGGACGTTGATCATGAAGATGCGCTCATCCGTGGCCGTCGCCGGCATCGCCGTGCTCGCCCTGTTCGGTACCGCGTGCGGCAAGGACGGTTCGCCGGAGGCCAAGACGCCGGGCGGCACCACCGGTGGTTCGCAGGGCGCGCCCGGCGCTCCCGGAGCCTCCAAGCCCGAGCTGCCCACCTACACGCCCAAGACGGACGTCGCGCTCACCGGCTCGAAGACCTTCGACAACGCCAAGAAGCGCGGCAAGCTGGTCGTCGGCGCCAAGGAGGACCAGCCCTTCCTCGGCTCCAAGGACCCGGCCACCGGCAAGTACTCCGGCTTCGACATCGAGATCGCCAAGATGATCGCGGCCGACCTGGGCTTCGGCCCGGACAAGATCGAGTTCAAGGCCATCGCGTCGACCAACCGTGAGAACGCGCTGGTCAACGGTGACATCGACTACTACGTCGGCACCTACAGCATCACCGACAAGCGCAAGGAGCAGGTGTCCTTCGCCGGTCCGTACTACATCGCCGGCCAGTCCCTCCTGGTCCGCAAGAACGAGACCGCGATCACCGGCAAGGACACCATCAAGGGCAAGACGGTGTGCTCCGCGAAGGGCTCCACGCCGCTGCAGAACCTGCAGACCAAGTTCCCCGACACCACCACCCGGGTGTTCGACACGTACTCGCTGTGTGTCGAGAGCCTGCTGTCGAACCAGGTCGACGCGGTCTCCACGGACGACGCGATCCTCAAGGGCTACGCGGCCAAGGACCCGGGCGCGCTCAAGGTGGTCGGTGAGCCGTTCACCACCGAGAACTACGGCGTCGGCCTGAACAAGGACGACGCGGTGTTCCGCAACGCGGTCAGCGACGCCATCGAGGCACACGAGAAGAGCGGCGACTGGAAGAAGGCGTACGACGCCACGCTCGGCCTGTCCGGCTCCGCCGCCCCGGCCATTCCGGCGCTCGTCCGCTACTGACCGTCGATCGTCGCGCGCCGACCGGTCCCGGCTCCCCCGGGACCGGT